>CALGPL010000015.1 GCA_937960595.1 uncultured Anaerolineales bacterium
CGCGACCCCTCCCGCTTTCAGAAAACGCTCGGACCCGAAGCGCGCGCCTACCTGGAGCAGGTGATTGCCCGCTACGGGGCGTATGTCCGCTATTGGGAAATCGGCAACGAGATGGACCACTGGCGCGCCGCCGACCCCGGCGAATCGCGCCCCGCCGGGGCGGAACGCCCCCCGCTCGCCCCCGCCGACGGCTTCAGCCCGCAGGAACAGGGCGCGTTTTTGGCGCAGGCTGCCGCCTTCATCCGCGAGCGCGACCCCGATGCCGTCATCGTCCTGCCCGGGCTGAGCGCCCCCGCCGAGTACCCGGTAGATGTCTGGCTGGAGGGCGTCTTGCAGGGCGGCGGCAGCGACTGGTTCGACGTGGTCAACTATCACTACTACGGCAACTGGCAGGGCTACTGCCGTCAGCGCCAGACTTTTCAGTCATTTTTAGAGCGGCATGGGCTGAGCGATAAACCCGTCTGGATGACCGAAAGCGGCGCCACCCGCGACCCCAACCTGACCCTGCGCACGGACTACCCCAACAGCCCCCAAGCCCAAGCCGCCGACATCTTCCGCCGCCTGGCGCCCGCCTACGCCTTAGGCGATGACCTGGTGATGTGGCACACCTACCTCGATTCGCCCGACTTGCCCGGCAACGACTGGCGCGGCTACGGCATTCGCAATCACGATGGCGAAGTGCAGCCCGCCTACTACGCCCTGCAACTGTTCGTTCAGGAACTCATCCCCTTCGCTCAGGCGGAAGCCGTCTCGTGCGATGGGCGCGGGGCGAACGTCTTCCGCTTCGTCCGCGAAGACGGCGCGGAACGTTACGTCGTGTGGGGAACGGGGCAGTTCGCCATTCCGCAGGGAATCAGCCAGCAGGTCAGCGTCGTCCCCGATGGGCAGGGCGGCTACGTCTGGCAGCCCGCCGTCCCCGGTCAGAGCATCCGCCTGAGCGATACCCCCCTCCTGCTGCGCTGAACGCCATGACCAAGCATTCCTGTCCCCTGTGCGGCGCGCCCATGCCTTTCGACCCGCGTTACCCGCGCGCCGTCTGCCCGCAGTGCGCCGCGCAGGCGTGCGATTCGCAAGGGCGCCCGCTCGATTTTTTCAACGAAGGCATGGGCGGCGGTTTTTACGCCACCCAATGTCCCCTTTGTTACCGATGCCAACACTCTCGGCCTGTATCACCTGAACGAAGGTAGCGGGACGCTCAGGCGCTCAACCATCAATAATGTTCCGCTTGAGCCGCTGGCCTTCGCGCCGTTGCGCGGACGGCATGGCTGGCGGTGAAAATCAACCGTCCCGAAGGCTTCACTTTCTTCGGGACGGTTGAGAGAGACCGGTTAGAGTTCGATTTTTGCGCCCAGCAGTTTCATGAACTGCGAAAGCCAGGCCGGGTGAGCCGGCCAGGCCGGGGCCGAGACCAGGTTGCCCTCGCTGACGGCCTGGTCAACCGGAATGTCGGCATATTCGCCGCCGCTGCTGGTGACATCCGGTCCGACCGCCGGGTAGGCGCTGCAGGTGCGTCCTTGCAGCACGCCCGCCGCCGCCAGCACCTGCGCCCCATGGCAAATGGCCGCCACCGGCTTGTTGGTCTCAAAGAAGTGCCGGGTGATTTCCAACACGCGCGGATTCAGGCGGATGTATTCGGGCGCCCGCCCGCCGGGGATGACCAGACCGGCATATTCGGCCTCGTTGATTTCGCTGAAGGTTTTGTTGAGTTTGAAGTTGTGGCCGCGTTTCTCGCTATAGGTCTGGTCGCCCTCGAAATCGTGGACCGCCGTCCGCACTACGTCGCCTGCGGCTTTATCGGGGCAGGCGGCCTCCACCGTGTAGCCTACGGCAGCGAGGGCCTGAAACGGCACCATCACCTCGTAGTCCTCAACGTAATCGCCAACCAGGAACAAGATTTTTTTGGACATGGGGTTCCTCCTTTGGGAAATGTGGGAAATACAACCAGGCCGCCCGGTGGGGCTTTTGGTATTACCAATATCATACAGCCGAAGCAAATTTTTGTCAAGAATGGCCGATATTTGGCTTGTTAAGGGGTGATTAACACCATCTTGACAAAAACTGGTAATACCAGCATAATCAAGACATGACTGTTTCACGTTCCTCCCAGCAGCCCGTTTATCTCGCCGTCGTAGATTACCTTGCCAATTTAATCAAGCAAGGCGCGTTGCAGCCCGGCGACCCTTTGACCTCGGAGCGCGCTTTGTGCGAGCAATTCGGCATCAGCCGCACCTCGGTGCGCAAAGCGTTGGCGATTCTCTCCGGCATGGGGCTGGTGGAAGTGACCCCCCGCAGCGGCGCGCGCGTGGCGCAGGCCAGTTCGCAGGCCGCCATCGCTTCGCTCAGCCAGATGATTGCCCGCAACCGTTATCAGGCCGTCCACCTGTACGAAGTCCGCCGCCTGATTGAAGTGCAGGCCGCCCGCCTGGCTGCCATGCGCCGCGAGGAAGCGGATGTCATCAAACTGCGCGAGCAGCACCACATCATCCAGAACAGCCTGCAAAACCCGTCTGTCCTGCACCAGGCCGATATGCGCCTGCACGTTGGAATTGCCGAAAGCACCAAAAACCCCTTCTTCGGCGAACTGATGAACGTCCTGATTGCCGCCTACATGGAAATCTTCAACGTCGTCTGGTCGCCCTGGGGCAGCCCGCAGGAGGAGCAGGCCTTGTTCTCGCGTTACTTCCAGCAGCACGGACTGATTGTCGAAGCGATTGCCGAGCAAGACCCCGAAGCCGCCGCCGCCTACATGACCCAGCACATTGACGATTCGCGCAAGCAGTACGAGCGCATGTTGGCCCTCCGCTCTCAGGCAGTGTGATAGTTGGCAGTCATCAGTCATCAGTCACCCTTCACCATTTCCCGTTCACCATTCACCATTCCACCATTTACCATTCCCCATCCACCATTTCCTATGACTCTCCTCTCCTTCCTCGATGAATTACGCCGCTCCGTCCGCGGCGAAGTCCGCACGGATGACATCAGCCGCATCCTGTACAGTTGCGACGCCAGCATCTACCAGGTCATGCCCTACGGCGTCTTGATTCCCCGCTCGGTGGAAGACATTCAAACCGCCGTTCAACTGGCGGCGAAGTACCGTATTCCCCTCCTGCCGCGCGGCGGCGGGACGAGCATGGCCGGGCAGACCGTCAACGAAGCCCTGGTCATTGACACCACCCCCCACCTGAACCGCATCCTCGAAGTCAACCCCGAAGAGCGCTGGGTGCGCGCCGAGCCGGGCGTCATCCTGGCCTCGCTCAACGCCCATCTCAAACCCTATGGGCTGAAATACGGCCCCGACCCGGCCAGCGGCACGCGCGCCGTCTTGGGCGGCATCGTCGGCAACAACTCCTCCGGTTCGCACTCGATTCTCTACGGCATGACCGCCGACCACATCCTGGCGGTCAAGGTCATCCTGGCGGATGGTTCGCTGGTTGAGTTTTCGCCCAAAACCGAGGCCGAACTGGAGCAAATTCAAAAGGGGAGCGGCTTCGAGGCCGAAATCTACCGCCAAATGTTGGCCCTCGTCCGCGACCCGCGCAACCTGGAAATCATCCGCCAAAGCACGCCCCGGCACTGGCGGCGCTGCGGCGGCTACAACCTCGACCGCCTGACCGATGGACAGGGCTTCTCCTTCCGCTGGCCGCACGACCCGCGCTTCAACCTCGCCAAACTCATCTGCGGCTCCGAAGGCACGCTTGGCTTCGTCACCGAAGTCAAACTCAACCTGGTGCCAACGCCCAAACTGACCGCCCTCGCCATCGTCCACTTTGACGAACTGCGCGCCTCGCTCGATTCCGTCCCGGCCATGCTGGAAGTCGAACCCAGCGCGGTGGAAATGTGGGACGCGCACAGCATGGCGCTGGTGGAAAACGCCCCCGTCTTTGCCGAAATGCAGCGCGCCTTCATTCGCGGCAAGCCCAACAACGTCATGATGGTGGAATTCTACGGCGAGAGCCTGCCCGAACTCGAAGCCAAATTGGAACGTCTCACCCGTCACCTGCAAACCCGCCGCGTGCCGTTCACCGAGATTGTCAACCTGACCGACCCGGCCGCCATCGAAAACGTCTGGAAGGTGCGCACGGCGGGCTTCGGCATCCTGATGGGCATGCGCGGCGATGTGAAACCGCTCGCCATCGTGGATGATGCCGCCGTGCCGCCCGCCCATTTGGCCGATTACATCCTCCAACTCGAAGAATACTGCCAGCGCGACCTCGACCACGAAATTTCGTACTTCGCCCACGCCAGCGCCGGCTGTCTGCACGTCCACAACCTGCTCAACGCCAAACTGGCCGCCGATGTCGCCAAATTCCCTCAAATCGTCTCCTTCTCCGGCGACCTGCTCAAACGATACGGCGGCGTCCTCTCCAGCGAACACGGCGATGGCCGCCTGCGCAGTTGGCTCAACCCACACTTCTTCGGCGAGGAGATGTACGGCCTGTTCAAGCAGGTCAAACGCATCTTCGACCCGCACAACCTCTTCAACCCCGGCAATATCGTGGACGCGCCGCCCATGACCGAACACCTGCGCTACGGCCCGGCCTACCGCGCCCGGCCCCTCACGCCCGCGCTCGATTTCGGCCCCGAAGGCTACGACCGCGCCGTGGAGATGTGCAACGGCACCGCCCTCTGCCGCACGCTGACCGGTACGATGTGTCCCACCTACAAAGCCAGCCTCGATGAGCAACTCAGCACGCGCGGGCGCGCCAACGCTCTGCGCGCCGCCATTTCGGGCAAAATTGCCTTCGATTCGCCCGGCGTCTATGAGACCCTCGACCTGTGCGTCAGTTGCAAGGCCTGCAAGAGCGAATGCCCCTCCTCGGTGGACATGGCGAAACTCAAAGCCGAGTATCTCTACCAGTATTACAAAACCCATTTCATGTCGCTGCGCTCGCGCTTCTTTTCCTATTTTGGCAACTTAAGCCGCCTGGCCGCCGGCCCGATGGCGCCGCTCTCAAACTTTGTTTTGAATTTAGGATTTGCGCGCGGGATAATGAATCGCGTCTTGAAGTTGGCCCCGGCGCGGCCTCTCCCGGCCTTTGCCCGCCGCACCTTCGACGACGTTTACCGCCGCCGAAAGCGGGCCCTCACCCCAAAGGGAACACTCCCTTCCCCTGCGGGGGAAGGGCTGGGGATGAGGGGCAGGTCCGTCGTCCTCCTCGTGGACGTGACCCGCAACTACAACCGCCCCGAAATCGCCGAGGCCGCCTATCACGTCCTGGAAGCCTGCGGGTTTGAAGTCATCGTCCCGCCGGTGCATGATTTCGGGCGCCCGGCCTTCTCCAAAGGCAACCTGGATGTGGCGCGCCGCAAAGCGTTGCAAGCCCTGAACGTCCTCGCCCCGTATGCGGCGCAAAACATCCCAATTGTGGGGCTGGAGCCGAGCGATGTTTCCATGCTCATCGAAGACAACGCCTCGCTCCTGCCGGGCGATGCGCGCGTCGGGCAGGTGGCCGCGCAGACGCTGACCTTTGAAGAATTTCTGTGGCGCGAAATGCAGGCCGGCCATCTGACGGGCAAATTCAAGCCCCAAAGCGGCAAAATCCTCCTGCACGGGCATTGCCACCAAAAGGCGCTCATCGGCACGCGATACAGCGAAGAACTGCTGGCCTTTCTCGGCTACGAAGTGCAAGAAGCCGGTTCTGGCTGCTGCGGCATGGCCGGTTCTTTCGGCTACGAAGCCGAGCATTACGAACTCTCGCTGAAAATGGGCGAACTGACCCTGCTGCCTGCCGTTCGCGCCCAAAGCCCGGAGACGCTGATTGTGGCCGCCGGCGTCAGTTGCAGCGAACAAATCGCGCACGGCGCGCAGCGTCAACCCCTCCACCCGGCCCAGGTTTTGTATCGGGCGTTGAATCGGTAAGGTGAATCATGGACGTTTCTGCCGCTAAACGAAATATTCTGCTCCTGGCCCTGGTTGTCTCCCTCCTGCCCGCCTGCTAACCCGCGCCGCTGGCGGCCGGGCGAACATGACCTGATAAGATCGATCGCCTCTTTATGCGGCTCCCCGACTGCTTCGACCGCGCCTGAGGCGATGGATGCTCCCTTTGGGAATTCGTAACCTTTGTGTCCCCTTCTTTGTGTTTAAACCCTCGCCCGCCTGAGCCGCAGACTGTTGCTGACCACAAAGACGCTGCTGAAGGCCATCGCCCCGGCCGCCAGCATGGGGTTGAGAAAACCGAGCGCCGCAGCCGGGATGAGAATCACGTTGTAGAAGAACGCCCAAAAGAGATTCTGCTTGATGGTGCGCAACGTCCGCCGCGAGAGGCGAATCGCCCGCGCCACCCCGCGCAAATCGCCGCTGATAAGCGTGACCGGCGCGGCGGCCATGGCCACATCCGTCCCCGTGCCGATGGCGATGCCCACGTCGGCTTGGGCGAGGGCGGGCGCGTCGTTGATGCCGTCGCCGACCATGGCAACGGCCCTGACCGTAGACGATGGACGATGGACGGTCGCCGGTCCACGGTCCACGTTCTGAAGGCGTTTCACCTCCTCCGCCTTTCCCTCCGGCAGTACCTCCGCCAGCACAATATCAATGCCCACCTGGCGCGCAATCGCCTCGGCGGTCTTGCGGTTATCGCCGGTGATCATTGCCACACGCAGGCCCATGTGGTGCAGTTCGGCAACCGCCTCGACCGCCCCTTCCTTGAGCGGATCGGCGACGGCGATCACGCCGCAGACCTGACCGTCCAACGCCACCAGCATGGCCGTCTTGGCCTCGGCCTGCAGGCGCTCGACCTCCGCTTCCAGACCGTTGAGCGGGTAGCCGCGCCCCGTCATCAGGCGCAGATTGCCCACCGTCACGCGGCGGCCCTCCACCTCGGCCTCCACCCCGGCCCCGGCCTCGGCGCGGAATCCGAGCGGTTCGGCCAAGGCGAGGCCGCGGGTGGTGGCTTCCGCCCAGATGGCTTCACCCAGAGGGTGTTCGCTTCCCTTTTCAACGCTGGCGGCTAGACGCAGTAATTTGTTGTCGGTTAGTGGGAGGTAGTTAAGGGAGGCATGGTTAATGGAAGCATGGTTAACGGATTCGTCCATTAACCATGAACTATTAACCACAATGTCCGTCACCGCCGGCTGTCCCTTCGTAATCGTGCCGGTCTTGTCCAGCACGACCACGTTGACGCGCCCGGCGCGCTCGAGCGCTTCGCCGTTGCGGAAGAGGATGCCCAACTCGGCGCCCTTGCCCGTGCCGACCATCACCGCCGTCGGCGTGGCCAGGCCCATGGCGCACGGACAGGCGATGACCAGCACCGCCACCAGGTTGATGAGGGCGCGGGTAAAATCGCCCGGCGCGCCGAAGAGGTACCAGCCGGCAAAGGTGAGCAAGGCCACGCCGATGACCGCCGGCACAAAGACCGCCGAGACGCGGTCGGCCAATCGCTGGATGGGCGCTTTGCTGCCCTGCGCCTCTTCCACCAGGCGGATGATCTGCGCCAGGGCGGTCTCGCGGCCGACGCGGGTCGCCTCGACCTTGAGCAGGCCGAATTTGTTGAGCGTCGCCCCGATGACCGCCTCGCCCGGCCCCTTCTCCACCGGCAGCGATTCGCCCGTCAGCATGGATTCGTCCACCGCCGAGCGGCCCTCCACCACCACGCCGTCGGTCGGAATTTTCTCGCCCGGCCGCACCAGCATCAGGTCGCCGAGACGCACGTCATCGCCGGGGACTTCCATTTCCACGCCGTCGCGCACCACTCGCGCCGTCTTCGCCCGCAGGCTCATCAGTTTGCGGATGGCGTCCGAGGTGCGCCCCTTGGCGCGCGCCTCCAAGAACTTGCCCAGCCGGATGAGCGTGATGATGACCGCCGCCGTCTCCAGATAGACGTGCCCCTCCAGCAGGCCGAAGACGACCGGCAGCGAGTACAGGTAGGCCGCCGAAGAGCCGAGCGCAATCAGGACGTCCATGTTGGCCGAGCCGTTGCGCAGTGCCTTCCACGCCCCGCGGTAATACTGCCCGCCGACGTAGAACTGCACCGGGGTCGCCAGCAGGAGCAGGACCCAGTTCGTCCAGGCGGCGTGCGCCCAATGACCGAGCAGCCCCAGGTCGCGCCCCATCGAGAAGAGGAAGAGGGGGATGGTGAACAGCAAACCGACGAACAGCAGATGACGCTGCTGACGGATCTCCGCCTGACGCGCCTTGGCCTCGGCGTCCTCGACCTCCCCGCCCGTTTCGAGCGCCTCGAAGCCGGCGCGGACGACGGCGGCGCGGATCTCGGCCTGGGTCGTCAGGGTCGGCACGTAGCGCACCCGCGCCCGCCCGCTGACGGGAGAAACCTGCGCCTCCAGCACGCCCTCCAGGCGGAGCAGCGCCCGCTCCAGCCGCCGGGCGTCGTTATCGTCGGCGATGCGGCGGATGAGCAGGTCGGCCTCGCCGGTGGCCACCCCATAGCCGGATTTCCGGATGCGGGCGATGAGGTCCGTCAGCGAAACGGCGGACGGGTCGAAGGTCACGGCGGCGCGCTCGGAGGAGAGATTGACCGCCGCGGCCTCTACGCCGGGCAGTTTCTTCAGTCCGCGTTCGACCGTCGCGACACAATTGGCGCAGGTCATGCCGGTGACCGGCAAAGTGATCGTTTTAGGCATGGTTGAAGTCTAATAGTCGTCAGTCCAACAGTCTGATAGTCGTTCGTCTGAGAGACCATTCGACTATGAGACTATCAGACTACTCGGCCGGATAATTGATTTCGGCCAACAACGCCTTGATTTTGCTCTCGTCGGCGGGCGGCTCGAACGTCACGACCACCATCTTCGTCTCGACGCTGGCGCGCACGTCCTTCACGCCCTCCAGTTCGATGAGTTCGCTCTGGATGGTGTGGACGCAATGTCCGCAAGAAATGTTGGGGACGGAATAGGTTGTGGTTGGCATGAAAATCTCCTTTTGTGTTTCATTGTTATCCCCTCCCAGGGGAACGGAGAAAATATAACCATTTCAGTCCAATTTGTCAACCGCATCACAAAACGGACTTTCCGGCGTGTCTCCGGTCTGTCCATTCGAATTGATGGTATTTTGATAAAACGTCTGCGCCGGTTACGTGTTATCATTTATAAAATTCCCTATTCCAGGAGCCTTTATGTCCCGTCTTGCCATAATCACCGACACCGATTCCTCCCTGCCGCTCGACCTGGCACAAAAGCACAGCATCACCCAGGTGCCGATCATCATCCAGTTCGGCGAAGAATCCTTCAAAGATGTGTACGAGATCAACAACGAGGTCATCTTCCCGCGCATTGACCGGGAGGGGAAACTGCCCACCACGGCCGCGCCCGCCCCGGGTCAGTTCGCCGAAGCGTTCCGGGCCGCGTTCGATTCGGGCGCGGACGAAATCCTGTGCATCAACATCAGCAGTGAGATGAGCGCCACCTACGCCTCCGCCCGTCAGGCTGCCGAACTGTTTCCCGGCAAGCGCGTCGAAGTGATGGACAGCCGCAGCCTGGCGCTCGGCCAGGGCTGGATGGCCGTCGCCGCTGCCGAGGTCGCTGCACGCGGCGGCTCCATCGAGGAAGCCATCGCTACGGCAGAAGACCTCCGCGACCGCACTTATCTGTTTGGCGCGCTGGCTACCCTCAAGTACATCGCCATGAGCGGACGCGTCTCGCATCTGGCAGCCGGAATGGCCGGCCTTCTGGACATCAAACCGATTCTCTCGCTCCAGAACGGCAAACTCTCGCTCCTCGAGAAAATCCGCACCCAGAGCAAGGCCTGGGCGCGGGCGGTCGAATTGACGGTCGAGGCCGCCGCCGGTCGGCGCATCGAAAAGATGGGCATCCTGAACGTCAATTGCCCGGTGGCCGCCCGCCAGTTCGAGGAACAACTGCGCGCCGCCCTGCCCTGTCCAGACGACATCCTGCACGCCGACATGAACCCCGGCCTCTCCTGTCACACCGGCGCCGGGATGGTGGCCGTGGTCTTTGTTGTCGAAAAATAGCGGGACAAGTTCCACTCCCCCGAAAATCGGGGGAGTTTTTCATTCCGCCCGTTATAATCGGACTATGGACACTTCCCGCATCCTCTTCATTCATGGCTCCGACAGCAGCGGCCAAACCTACAAGGCCCAGGTGCTGCGCAAGACCTTCCCCGAACTCCTCTCGCCGGATTTCAGCGGGCCGCTGGCCGTGCGCCTGGCCCAGATGGAGTCCATCATCGGGGACGAGGGCGGCTGGACGCTGATCGGCTCCAGCCTCGGCGGGCTGATGGCCGCCCTCTTTGCGGCCCGCCACCCGACTCAGGTGCGCAGACTGGTGCTGCTCGCCCCGGCGTTGCACCTGCCGGAATTCTCGCGTCACCCGCCCAAACCGGTGGAGATTCCCACCCTCCTGATTCACGGGAAGCAGGATGATGTCGTGCCGCCCGAACCGGTCCACCGCCTGGCCAAGCGCGTCTTTCCGCGCCTGACCTATCTCTCGGTGGACGACAATCACCGCCTGCACCACACCGCCGAGACGCTCGATTGGCGCAGCCTGCTGGAGGACGAATGAAAGAATACGCCATCGCCGTCATCCCCGGCGACGGAATCGGCAACGAGGTCATGCCCGAGGGGCTGCGCGTCCTCGATGCGGCCGCCGACCGGTTGTCTGCCTTCCGTTTCCGATTCGAATCTTTCCCCTGGGGCTGCGACTACTACCTGCGCGCCGGCCGCATGATGCCCGCCGACGGTTTGAAAATCCTGGCACAGTTCGACGCCATCTACTTCGGCGCCGTCGGCTGGCCAAGTGTGCCGGATCCCATCTCCTTGCGCGGCCTGCGGCTGGAAATTTGCCAGTCGTTCGACCAGTATGCCAACCTGCGCCCGTCGCGCCTGCTTCCGGGCGTGCAAAGCCCCCTGCGCGGCAAAACCCCCGCCGAAATTGACTTCCTGGTGGTGCGCGAGAACACCGAAGGCGAGTACAGCGGCGCGGGCGGACGCGCCCACCGCGGCCTGCCCGACGAGGTCGCCACCCAGACGGCAATCTTCAGCCGGCGCGGGGTCGAGCGCGTCCTGCGTTATGCCTTCGACTTGGCGCGTCAACGGCGCAGACGGCTGGCCTCGGTCTCCAAGTCCAACGCTCAGGAATTCGCCTTCGGCCTGTGGGACGAACTGACCGAATCGGTAGCCCGCGACTACCCAGATGTGACCATCGAACGCGTCCTGGTGGACGCCATGGCCGCCCGCATGGTGCTGCACCCCGAATCGCTCGACGTGGTCGTGGCCTCCAACCTGCACGCCGACATCCTGACCGACCTGGGCGCGGCCATCTGCGGGTCGCTGGGCGTGGCCCCCTCTGCCAATCTCAACCCGCAACAAGCCTACCCCTCGATGTTCGAGCCGGTGCATGGTTCGGCTCCCGATATCTATGGAAAGGGCATCGCCAACCCAATCGGGATGATTCTCTCCGGCGCGATGATGCTGGACTTCCTGGGGGAAAAGGAGGCGGCCGCCCGGATCGAGGCCGCGGTTCGGACGGTGACCGCCTCCGGCCTGCTGACCCGCGACTTGGGCGGGACAGCGACCACGCGGCAGGTCGGCGAGGCAGTAGCCCACGCCCTGCTTGGATCGACTTGCTGAGCCTCACCGCCGCAGGTCATCATCCGGGCCGTCTAGTAAGTTTGGCCTATTTACTTTTTCGTCCAAATCGGCGATAATAAGATCGCCTAGGGGTATAGATTGGTTTCTATAGGCAACCTAGGGAGGATAGATGCCAGAAATGCATTTCCATCCTTATTTCATTTTCTATTGCTTTGAGGGTTCTTATTTGATTTAAAAGCAACCCATCATCCTATCGTTACGTAGGGAGGGAAGAACCAATGAAACACAAACACTCACAATCCGGGCAGGCCCTGATCCTGATTGTCATGACGATCGTTGGATTGGTGGCCATGGTCGCTCTGGCCGTGGACGGCGGAAACGCCTTTGCCGACCGGCGCCATGCCCAAAATGCCGCCGACGCGGCCGCCCTGGCCGCCGCCCTGGCGAAAATCAACGACCAGGATTGGCGGACGGCCGCCATGGGACGCTCCATCAGCAATGGGTACAACAACGACGGCGTCCACAACACGGTGACGGTCTCCAACCCGCCGGGGATCGGATGCAACGGCGTCAACAGCCCCTATGCCGGCAACGACGAATACATCCAGGTGGTCATCCGCTCGACCGTGGACACTTTCTTCGGGTCAGTGGTGGGCATCAACCAGATGCACAACTGCGTAGAGGCCGTGGCTCGCGCCCGTGAAGGCGCGTATGCCCCGCTCTACAACGGCGCCGGCGTAGTGGCCCTCAAGCCAAACGGCAACAGTGCGTTTGGGAACGTGGGCAACGTCACACTCAGGGTCCGCAACAGCGGCGTATTCGTCAATTCCAACGGCTCCTGCGCCATGAGCGTCAACGGCAATGTCAGTTTGACGGTAGACACGCAATATGCCGTTGTCGGCGGCTTCTGCCGCACCGGCAACGTGACCGTCAACGGGCCGGTGGTCACAGGGGCCGGGCAGGTGCCCTATCCGCCCTCGATCAACGTCCCGCCCCCTAACATCTCCTGCTCGGGCGAAGGCTACCGGAGCGGCAACACCTACTACCCCGGCCATTACAACAACATCAGCCTGAGCGCCAACGGCAGTTACACCTTTGCCCCCGGCAACTATTGCGTGGACAACGGCATCAGCATCAGCGGCAACATCAGCCTGACGATGAACAACGTCAACATGCAATTGAACGGGGGCAGTTTCGCCATCGCCGGCAACAGCAGCGTGTCCTGCTCCAACTTCCTGTTCTACAGCACCGGCAGCGCAGGCGGCATGCACTTCAACGGCAATTCGGGCAACAACTGCAACGGCGTCACTTTCTACCTAGAGTCAGGCAATCTCGTCTGGAACGGCAACGTGGGGAATACATTCAGCGCCCCCACCAGCGGCCCCTACGCCAACCTGCTGGTCTACATGCCCTATGGCAACACCTCCGGCCTGACCATCAACGGCAACTCGGGCAATAACATCATCGGCACCATCCTGGCCGTCCAGTCGCCGATCACCATCAGCGGCAACAGCGGCACAACCGGCTTCCGCAGCCAAATCATCGGCTATACCATCCAGTTCAACGGCAACGCCAACACCACCATCGACTATCGCGACTCGGACAACTTCGACATCCCCTCGCCGCCGACGATCGAACTGGTGCGCTAGGCAGACCGCCTCCTCCACCGTCCGCGCATTCTCATCAGCCCCTCGGGCGAGGGGCTGATTCGCGTTCCAATTGGAGTATAATTTGCCCCCGACGGCGCCTCTCCGCGAAGCGGCCGCCGAATCCCAGGGAAAGACAGCGCATGGTCCCCGGCCCGCAGCAAAGTCGGGGATGACGAGGACGAGGGTTCTCCGCCGCGAGGCGGAGCCAATCCCAGCCAATGGCCGGGAGAAAATCGAACGATCAGCGGAAGCCCTCCGGGGACGCCACTCCCCGCCACCTTTCCCTCCAGTACCCAAGCCGTCCACAACCCTGCAGGGGCAACCCGGCAGGCAAAGAAACGGCAGTGGCAGGCAACTCGCCGCGCTTCCATCGGGCGCGCGGCGGCAAATCCAATCTGGAGGGCTTCCATGTGTGGCATCGTTGGCTACATCGGTCGGCGCGATGCGACGCCGATCATCTTGAGCGGCCTGAAACGGCTGGAATACCGCGGCTACGACTCGGCCGGGCTGGCCGTCTTCAGCAACAACCAGATCGAGGTCCGGCGCGACGCCGGCAAGTTGAAACACCTCGAGGAACTGATCCGCACCTCCCCGCTCAGCGGATCGCCCGGCCTCGGACATACTCGCTGGGCCACGCACGGCGCGCCGTCGGCGCGCAACGCCCATCCTCACATGGGCACAACCGGACGAGTGGTCGTCGTCCACAACGGCATCGTCGAGAATTTTCTCGAACTGCGCGAGGAACTCTCCGCCGAGGGGGTACAGTTTCAATCGGACACCGACACCGAAATCATCGTTCATTTGGTCGAGCATCACCTTGCCGCCGGTTGCGACCTGACCGAGGCCGCCCGCCGGGCCTTTCTCCAGATTCGCGGCGCGCACGGCATCGTCCTGATGTCGGCCGACGAACCGGACAAGATCGTCTGCGCCCGCATCGGCAACGCCGGCGGCGTGGTCATTGGCCTGGGCGAAGAGGAAAACTTCATCGCCTCCGACATCCCGGCCATCCTGGAACATACCCGGCGCGTGATCTTCCTCGAGTCGCGTCAGATGGCGGTCGTGAGCCGCGACCAGGTGCGGGTGGAAACGCTGGACAGCGAGCCGGTGACGCCCAAAATCCACACCATCGCCTGGGATGCGGCAGCGGCCGAAAAGGGTGAGTACCGCCACTTCATGCAAAAGGAAATCCACGAACAGGTGCGCTCGCTGACCGACACGTTGGCCGGACGGGTGGACTTCCAGGAGGGCCGCATCCGCCTGCCGGAACTGAACCTGACGCCCGAACTGGCGGGCCGCATCCGCAAAATCGTCATCACCGCTTGCGGCACCGCAGCCTACGCCGGCATGGTCGGCAAGATTCTGATCGAACGAATCGCCCGCATCCCCTGCGAGGTGCAGATCGGATCCGAGTTCCGTTACAGCGACCCGATCGTGGACGCCGACACGGTCGTGCTGGCCATCTCCCAGTCGGGCGAGACGGCCGACACGCTGGCCGCCATGGAAGAGGGCCGCAAGAAGGGGGCAGTGCTGTGGAGTATCGTCAACGTGATCGGCTCGCAGGCTATGCGCATCGCCGACGGCTACCTCTCGATGCAAACCGGACCCGAAATCGGCGTCGCCTCGACCAAAGCCTTCACCGCCCCGCTGGTGGACCAGTACATGCTGGCCATCCTCCTGGCCGACCTGCGCGGCAGCCTCGCCGAAGCCGAACGCCGCCGCCTGGTGGCCGACCTGCGCCTCGTCCCCGACCTGGCCGGGCGGACGCTGGCGCGCGAGGCGGAGGTCGAGAAAGTGGCCTGGGCGCTTAAAGATGTACGCGACTGCCTCTACCTCGGACGCGGCATCAACATGCCGATCGCCTACGAGGGCGCCCTCAAACTCAAAGAAATTTCCTACATTCACGCCGAGGGCTATCCGGCCGGGGAGATGAAACACGGCCCCATCGCCCTGATCGACGAGAATATGCCGGTCATCTGCCTGGCGCCCAAAGATCCCTGGCACGAAAAAATGCTCAGTCAGATTCAGCAAGCCAAAGCGCGCGGCGGGATGGTCATCGCCGTGGCCACCGACGGCGATGAACGGGTGGCCAGCCAGGCCGACCATGTCCTCTGGGTGCCCGAAGCGCCCTGGATGCTCAGCCCGGTGGTCACCGCCATCCCCCTGCAAATGCTGGCTTATCATATCGCCGCCCTGCGCGGCCTGGATGTGGATCAGCCGCGCAACCTGGCCAAGTCGGTCACCGTCGAATAAAATTGTCTCGGCCTCGATTGCCCGATCCAAACACTCTGACCGGACAAGGAGAAATTCACATGGGAACCTACAAACTGGCCGAGCGCTATCGGGTGGCTTTCTTTCACAAAGGATCGAAAGCCGGAAAAACCGATGTGATCGTCGTTCTCGAAAACGGCGAGTCCTACACCTACGAAGGCCTCCCGCCGGAGACTGCTCATCACCTGATTGATTTGCTGCGCAACGAGAAGCCCATCTGGATCAACCCTCAGACCGGCCTCTTCATCGTCGCCGATGAACCGGTTGGCTCCGGCGAAGAGATGTGAGTGAAAATCCCGCCCGTTGAAGGCGGGATTTTTTCAACTCGATTCCCAATCGTCTCGACCGCCAAAACGTCAGGCCGATTGGGAAGTCGTCCGGAGTTTTGCTGGGCAGTGTCGAGAAGATTCTTGGTGATTACGAACAAAATCGATTCCAAAAGAGTTCTTGTTTCATTGACGGGTTACATCAAACACGGTATAACCCTCCCCTGCCGGAGGGAGACATGCCCGAAACAAAACAGCCGCTCAAAGCCGTCATTCTGGCCGCCGGAAAGGAATCCGATTCGGCGGATGTGCGCTCGATCTTGCTCAAAGACTTGGGGGGGCGCAAAGTCATTGACTACGTGGTACAGAACGCCCTGCAGGTGGTACGCCCCGCCGACCTGTTCATCGTCATCGGCTGCGAGGCCGACGAAATGCGCGCCCACCTCGGGCCGGAATATCCATACGTCTGCCAGGAAGAACAACTCGGCACCGGCCACGCCGTCTTGCAACTCAAACCGCTCCTGCAGGACTTCCACGGCGACCTGCTCATCCTCTACGGAGACACGCCCCTCTTCCGCCCCGATTCCATCCGCGGCCTGCTCAACCGCCACACCCTGCGTCAGGCCCAACTTACCCTGCTGAGCGCGGTGATCGACCGCCCCCTGCCCTATGGGCGCATCCTGCGCGACGCCGGCGGGCGCATCATTGACATCATCGAGGCTGCCGACGCCTCCGAAAGCATCCGCGCCATCCGCGAACTGAACATCGGCGCCTACGCCGTGCGCACCGACGTCCTCTTCCCCGCCCTCGAAAGACTCTCTCCCGCCGCCGGTCAGGGCGGCTACCGTCTCACCGACTGCGTCCATCAACTGGTTCACTCCGGCCTGCTGGTCGAGAGTTACCAGACCTACGACCCCGACGAAGCCCAGGGCATCAACAGCGACGAAGACCTGGCACAGGCCGCCCTCATCTTGCAAAAACGCCTCTTCCGCCCGCGCCGCCCCGAGGCCGAGACCGAAGTCGCCTTTGGCACCGGCGGCTGGCGCGCCGTCATCGGCGAGGGCTTCACCATGCACAACGTCCGCCGCCTCTCGCAGGCGCTGGCCAACGAAATCACCCGCCGGGGCGAGGAAAGCCGCGGCGTGCTGATCGGCTACGACCGGCGCTTCCTCTCCGACCGGGCCGCCGAAACCGCCGCCGAGGTCTTCGCCGGCAACAACATCCCCGTCCTCCTGCTCAGCGAGGACGCCCCCACCCCGCTGGTCACCTACGCCACCGCCAAAGTCGGCGCCGCCTACGGGCTGGTCTTCACCGCCAGCCACAATCCGCCCGAATGGAACGGCCTCAAAGTCTTCCGCAGCGACGGCTCGCTGCTGCTCGACGACGAAACCCGCGAAATCACCGCCGAGACCAACCGCCTGACCGCCTCTCAAGTGGTCAAACTCGACCTCGACCTGGCGCTGGAAGCCGGCATCGTCCAGCGCCGCGACATGACCAACGACTACGTCGACGCGGTCGAAAAACTGATCGACATGGACGCCATCCGCCGCGCCAACCTGCGCGTCATCGTCGACCCGATGTACGGCGTCGGCCAACTGACCCTCGGCATCATCCTGACCGAGGCGCGTTGCCGCGTCACCTTCATCCACGAGCGGCGCAATCCGCTCTTCGGCGGCCGCTCCCCCGCCCCCGACCTGGAAGCCCTGCGCCTGCTCATCAACGAACTCCAGGAGGGCCGCTACGACCTCGGCCTGGCCACCGACGGCGACGCCGACCGCATCGCCATCATTGACGAAAAGGGCCGCTACATTTCCACCAACGACCTGCTCTGCCTGGTCTACTGGTACCTGCACGAGGTCAAAGGTCAGCGCGGCGGCGTGGTGCGCAACCTGGCCACCACCCACATGCTCGACCGCATGGCGGCCCGCTTCGGCGAAAAAAGTTACGAGGTGCCGGTCGGCTTCAAGCACATCGCCGCCGCCATGGTCGAACACGACGCCCTGCTGGGCGGCGAGTCGAGCGGCGGCCTGACCGTGCGCGGCCACATCCTGGGCAAAGACGGCATCTTCGCCTGCGCCCTGGTGGTCGAAATGCTGGCCCGCACCGGCAAACGCATCTCCGAAATCCAGCAAGAGGTCTGGGACATCGCCGGCCGCCTCTACAGCCGCGAGGAAAACCTGCCCGCCACGCCCGAAACGCGCGTCGACATCCCTCGCAGGCTAAAAGAAAACCCGATCACTGCCGTTGGCCCCTACCCGGTCGTGGGCGTCACCCACTACGACGGCACCAAAGTCCTGCTCGAAAACGACAACTGGGCGCTGCTGCGCTTCTCCGGCACCGAACCGGTCCTGCGTCTGATGGTCGAGGCCGACAGCCCCGAAAAGGCCGAGGAATTCATCGAATGGCTGAGGGGCTTTTGTATGCAGTAACAGACGATAGACTGCAGACGGCAGACTGCCCTCTGCAGTCCTTTCTATATTTCGAACAGCCATTTTCCTAAAGCATCCTGGAGGTTGAATGCGCTACGGCTACTTCGACAACGACCGCCGCGAATACGTCATCGAGCGGCCCGACATCCCCGTCTCGTGGACCAATTACATCGGCGTCAGGGATATGTGCGCCGTCCTCTCGCACAACGCCGGCGGCTACGCCTTCTACAAATCCGCCGAACACGGCCGCATCACCCGCTTCCGTCAGAACGGCGTCCCCCTCGACCGGCCCGGCCACTACGTTTACCTGCGCGACGACGAGAGCGGCGAATTCTGGAGCCTCTCCTGGCAGCCGATCGGCAAAGACTTGAGCCAGGCCAAATACGAGTGCCGTCACGGCCTCTCCTATTCCAAATTCTCCTGCGACTATCAGGGCATCCAGGCCAGCCAGTTGATTTTCATCCCTGTCGAAGACGATGTCGAAATCTGGGACGTGCACCTGTGCAACCTCTCGGCGCAGCCGCGCAAATTGAGCGTCTTCTCCTACGTGGAATTCTCCTTCCACCACATCGAAATCGACAACCAGAACCTGCAAATGTCGCTCTATGCCAGCGGCTCGAGTTACGCCGACGGCGTCATTGAGTACGACTTCTTCTACGAACCCTGGACTTTCCACTACATGACCGCCGACTTCGAGCCGGATTCCTACGACTGCGTGCGCGATGCCTTCCTGGGCAACTACCGCACCGAGACCGACCCCGAGGCGGTCATCCGCGGCCGATGCTCGAACTCCGCCGAACTGGCCGGCAATCACTGCGGCGCCCTGCACAAACGTCTGACCCTCGCCCCCGGCGAGGAGACGCGCCTGGCCTTCCTGCTCGGCGTCGGCCCGCGCAAACAAGGCGTGGCGATGCGCAAAAAATACAGCGCCCCCGCCGCCCGCGACGCCGCCTTCGCCGACCTCCAGGCCTACTGGCAGAAGAAACTCGATCGGTTCCAGTGCAAAACCCCCCACCCCGGCCTCGACACGATGACCAACATCTGGACCCTCTACCAGGCCGAGACCTGCGTCGTCTGGTCGCGCTTCGCCTCGTTCATCGAAGTCGGCGGGCGCACCGGCCTGGGTTACCGCGACACCGCCCAGGACGTGATGAGCGTCCCGCACACGCATCCGGCCAAGGTCCGCCAGCGGCTCGAAGAACTGTTCCGCGGCCAGGTCAGTCAGGGCTACGGGCTGCATCTCTTCGACCCCGAGGTCTTCAAGCCCCGAGAAGAGCGCCTGCCCGGCGTCAAACTGCCGACCGTCGTCCCCACCCCGGACCCCAAGGACATCATCCACGGCCTGAAAGACACCTGCTCGGATGACCACTTATGGATCGTGGCTTCCACCTGCGAATACGTCAAGGAGACGGGCGACACGGCCTTCTTCGAGCAGGTCATCCCCTTCGCCGACCAGGGCGAGGCGACCGTCTACGAGCATCTCAAGCGCGCCCTGGATTTCTCCGCCGAACAGGTGGGGCGCAGCGGCATCTGCCTGGGTCTGCGCGCCGACTGGAACGACTGCCTCAACCTGGGCGGCGGCGAATCGGCCATGGTCTCCTTCTTGCACTACTGGGCGCTGCGCAACTTCCTCGAGGCGGCCCAATTCCTCGGCCGCGGCGAGGACGTGGAGAAATACACCGCCCTGGCCGAGAAAGTCCGCCAGGCCTGCGAAGCCAACCTGTGGGACGGCGAGTGGTACCTGCGCGGTTTCACCAAAAAGGGACTCAAAATTGGCTCCCGCGAGAACGAGGAGGGCAAAATCTTCCTGGAGAGCAACGCGCTGGCCGTCCTCTCGGAGGCCGCCAGCCCGGAGCGCGGCCGTCGGTGCATGGATGCGGTGGACCAGTACCTCTACTCGCCGTACGGCATCCACCTGCTCTGGCCGGCCTTCTCGAAGCCCGACGACGACATCGGCTACGTGACGCGCGTCTACAAGGGCATCAAAGAGAACGCCGCCATCTTCAGCCATCCGAACCCCTGGGCGATCGTCGCCGAGTGTAAACTGGGGCGCGGGGCGCGGGCGATGAAGTTCTACGACGCCCTGCTGCCCTACAACCAGAACGACCTCATCGAAATCCGCCAGGCCGAACCCTACTCGTATTGCCAATTCATCATGGGACGCGACCACCCCGCCTTCGGGCGGGCGCGCCACCCCTGGCTGACCGGCTCGGCCGGCTGGATGTACCACGCCGTCACGCACTGGATCCTGGGCGTGCGCCCCGGTTTCGACGGCCTGACCGTGGACCCGTGCATCCCGCCGGAGTGGGAGGGGTTCGAGGTGACCCGTCAGTGGCGCGGGGCGACCTATCACCTCCGGGTGCGCAACCCGCGCCGGGTCGAGAAAGGCGTCCGCACGGTGACGCTAAACGGCCAGCCGCTGGCGGGTCCGATCCCGCCTCAGCCGCCCGGAACGGTCAACGAGGTGCTGGTCGAGATGGGGTAAAACCAATGAAGCCTCCCCCGCACTGCCGGCAGCGGGGGAGGTCCAATTTACAAAGGACGTTCGAGGAAAAACGGGGCGCTTGTTACTTGACCATGTACAAAATGCCGATCGTCCTCGGGCCGCAATGGCTGGAGATGACGCTCCCGGCCAGGGTGACGCGCACCTCGTCGGGCGCGGCCAGGCGGACGATCTCCTGCTTCAAGAAGTCGGCATCCTCCGGACAGGCGGTGTGGGTGACAAAGACGCGGTGACGATCCAGGCGCTCGAGGTCGGCCGCGAAATCGTCGAGAATCATCTTCAATCCCTTCTCGCGCGAGCCGCGCGCCTTGCTCTTGACCCCGAGCGTCCCATCCGGGCGGACTTCGATGATCGGATGGATCTTGAGCGCGCTGCCCACCAGGGCCTGCAGGGCCGAGCAGCGCCCGCCTTTATAGAGATATTCCATCGTATCGATAATGAATGAAGTGCGTACTTTCGGCACACAGGCCAGGATGTCCTGTTCGATTTCGGCGGCCGAGCGGCCGGCGGCGCGCCCTTCGGCGGCGCGCAGGGCCAGCAGGCCGATGCCGGTCGAAAGGTTGAGCGAGTCGACCACCCGCACGCGTCCCTCGCCCTTTTCGGCTGCCGCCAGGCGGGCGTTTTGGATGGTCGCCGAGAGTTTGGACGAAATGCCGATGAACACGCTCTCCCCGTCGCGGTCGAAGAAACGGACAAATTCCCCAACCGAGGGCGCGGCCGTCTTGGGCAGAATCCCCGCCTGGGCCACCAGATCGAAGAGTTTTTGCTGGTCAATTTCGAGGCCGTCGAGATAGGCCTGCTCGCCCAGGGTGACCGTCAACGGAATGATCTCCACGCCGAACTCGGCGGCCAAGTCTTTTCCTAAATCGGCTGTGCTGTCTGTCAGAATGTGAAGGGTCATGACTGCTCCTCGGCAAAGAAATCTCCATGTCGGTTGAGAAGCCCGGTCTCTGCAAGAGATCGGGCGCCAAAGCCAACGGTATAACTATACCCGATTTTACCCGGCTTTGCAAAGGCCTCAGCGGACCACGAACACGCACTGCGGCAATCCCGACGCCGAGCGCTCCAGTTTGGCCGTTTGAATCAACGATTGACCCAGGAATGCTTCGAGCAAGAAAGCGTCCATGCGGCACAGTTCGGGATGATCGGCGATGATGGCCGCGTAGGGACAGTGCCCCAGGAGGAGGCGCGCCCCCGTTGGTCCGGCTTCCCAGCGGGCCTGGTAATGGAGCGCGTCCAGGCGCTGGACGAGGCGCGCCAGCCGGGCCGGCAATGCCCCACCCTGACCGGCCGCCGTCCCCGCCAGCCGGAGCGCCAGTCTGCGCAGCGCCAGGTCGCGCGGCTCCTCGGGCAGGCTTCCCAGCCACTCGGCCAACAAGTGACCGGAAAGTTCGTCCAAGCCGTCGCCGAGCAGGCGGCGCGAGAGACCGTAGACCTGCTTCGGACGGCCGGGGCCTTCCCGCCGCCGCTCGACTGCCCGGACCAAGTCGTTGGCGACCAACACGGCAAGGTGATGGCGGATATTGGCAACCGTCATGCCCAGCGCCCGGCTGAGTTCCTGGGCGCTGGCTGCATGATGCTTGCGCAGATGATCGAGAATGCGCAGGCGGGTCGGCAAACGCGAAGGCGGGAATGCGGGTGTCATTTGTCACATTATAGTCATCCTTCACGAATTACGCAAACATATATTTTCTTAATCCGGTTGACTGGAAACGCCCCAAACGCTATAATCGCCCCGTTTCCAATGCCGGACAAGGAGAAGCGATGGATACAAACGAACTGAACGCCCCCGGCTACGAAATCCCGCCCGAAGTACAGGGACAGGTAGCCATCACCACCCTCGACCGCATTTACAATTGGGGACGGCGCGCCTCGGTCTGGCCGATGATGTTCGGCCTGGCCTGCTGCGCCATCGAAATGATCTGCACCGCCGCCAGCCGTTTCGACCTGGCGCGCTTCGGCATGGAGATCATGCGCCCCAGCCCGCGCCAGAGCGACCTGATGATCGTCTCCGGGACGGTCACCAAGAAGATGGTCCCCATCATCGTCCGCCTGTATAACCAGATGCCCGAGCCCAAGTACGTGCTGGCCATGGGCGCCTGCGCCTCGGGCGGCGGGCCGTTCAAGGAAGGCTACAACGTCGTCTCCGGCATCGACAAATTCATCCCGGTGGACGTCTACGTTCCCGGCTGCCCGCCCACCCCGCAGGCTTTGCTCAACGGCCTGATGAAAATCCAGGAAAAAATCTCCGGCGAACACTGGCGTACCTCGCGCTGGTACCAAAAGGGAGGCGATCAGGCCGAGATTCCGATCCCCATCCTCGGCCCCGACCTGATCGACCCGCGCAAGGTCGAAGAATACAGCCGTCGGCTGGCAGAAAGCGAGGCTTGAGATGACTGCTCCTGCTCCTGTCGAGACCCTCGACCTGGCTGCCCGCTTCCCCGATTGGGTGACCGCCGACGCCCGCCCGGGCTACTCCGGCTGGATCGTCGAAAAAGACAAATTGCCGGACTTCGCCCGTGCCCTGCGCGACGACCTCGGCTACGATTATCTCTCCTCCGTCACCGGCGTGGACTACCTGCCCGAAGGCAAGATGGAAGTGGTCTATCACGCTTACAAAACGACCGGCGGGCCGGGAGTTGTCTTCAAGGTGCAGGTAGCGCGTCAGGACCCGGTGGAAGTCCCCTCGCTGGTCTCCATCTACCCTGGGGCGGAGTTCCAGGAACGCGAGGCCTGGGACTTGCTGGGGATCAAATTCACCGGCCACCCCGATCTGCGCCGCATCCTGATGTGGGAGGATTTCGCCGGCCATCCCTTGCGCAAAGACTGGCGCGAGCCCTACTTCGAAGAAGAGTTCAAGCCCTTCAAATCGCGCTGGCCGGAGGGCAAATTCCAGATGGCCGAAGACAAAGCCCGCCTGGGCGACAACCTCTCCTTCCCGGCCGGATTCGACCCCCAGAAGAAGACCGACTTCGACCCCGAAAAGGCGCTCTACGAGGCGCTGCGGCAGTATCAAAAGACCGAAAGCGGCCTCGAGACCGAACACCTGCTGGTCAACATCGGGCCGCATCATCCCTCTACGCATGGCGTCTTCCGCGTGGCCGTCGTCCTGGACGGCGAGACGGTGCTCAGCCTCAAACCGGTCATGGGTTACTTACACCGCAATCACGAGAAAATCGGCGAGCGCAACACCTTCCTGATGAACATGCCCTACACCGACCGGCTGGACTACCTGACCTCGATGAGCAACAACTTCGGCTACGCTCTGGCGGTGGAAAAACTGATGGGCATCACCCCGCCCGAGCGCGCCGAGTACATCCGCGTGATGATGGCCGAACTGACCCGTATCGCCAACCACGTCTGGGCGATCGGCTTCCTGCTCAACGACCTGGGCGCCTACTTCACCCCCATGCTCTACGCCCAGGAAGAACGCGAATTGATCCTCGATATTTTCGAAGCCGTTTCGGGCTCGCGCATGATGTGCAACTACTTCCGCTTTGGCGGCGTGGCGCGTGACCTGCCCGACGGCGTGCTGGAAAAAGTCCGCGACCTGGCCTTCGAGCGGCTGCCGCGCAAGGTGGACGAACTGGAAGCCCTGCTGGCCGACAACGAAATCATCCGCTCGCGCGGAATCGGCCAGGGCGTGCTGACCGCCGAGGACGCCATCCGCTACTCGGCCGCCGGGCCGCTGCTGCGCGCCTCGGGCATCCCCTACGATGTGCGCCGGGCCGAACCCTACAGCATCTACGACCGTCTGGAATTCGACGTCGCCTGCCGCCCGAACGGCGACATCTACGACCGGATGATGATCCGCTTCGATGAAATCCGCCAGAGCCTGCGCATCATCCAGCAAACCGTCAAGCAGATGCCCGGCGGGCCGATCATGGCCGTCAAGCCGGCCTATCAGGTGCGCGTCCCGCCCGGCGAAGCATATGGACGAGTCGAGGGTCCGAAAGGCGAACTCGGCTTCTACATCGTCTCGACCGGCAAATCCAGTCCGTGGCGCTATCACGTCCGCGCCCCCTCCTTCATCAACCTGACCGCCTTTGGGCCGATGTGCGTCGGGCAGAAGATCGCCGACCTGGTCGCCATCCTGGGTTCGATCGACATCGTGCTGGGCGAATGCGACCGCTGACGAGGAGCCACCCATGAGCGAAATGTATGGAAAAGGTATTCTGAAAGGCCTCGGCGTCACCCTCAAACGCTTCTGGGACACCTACTGGGAAGACGCCATCTGGCTGTTCCGGCAGGTGACGCGCGGCGAGCGGCGCTACCGTTCGCCGGAGGGGATTGCCCATCGGGCCAGCAAGAACACGCGCGGCATCTTCACCGTTCAGTATCCCGAAGAGAAACTGCCGGTGCCGGAGGAATTCCGCTTTGTCCCCTTCCTGGTCTACGAGGAAGGGCCGAACGGCGAAAAGGTGATGCGCTGCACCTCGTGCGGAATCTGCTCGCGGGTCTGCCCGCCGCAGTGCATCTGGATCGTCCGCACGACCGACCCGGAGACCGGCCGCCCGATCCCCGATCCGGCAGAATTCTACATTGACGTTGACATCTGTATGAATTGCGGCCTGTGCGCCGAATTCTGCCCCTTCGACGCCATCAAGATGGACCATGACTACGAACTGGCCTCCTTCGGGCGCAGCGTGTACGACAAAGAGAAACTGGCGAAACCGGTGGCCTATTACGAAAGCATCCGTCCGCTCAACGCCGCCCGCGAAAACGCCGCCCGCGCCGCCAAGGAGGCCGCCCGCTTCGCGACAAGCGCCAAGCCCGAAGCCTGAGACCTGTTAACCTCCGCAGCCATGCGACCCAACGACACCGAACTGCTCTTCCCCGACCGCCTGATCCCCGCCCTGGGCAATCTGCGCGCCCTCCCCTGGCAGACGCTCGTTCAGCGCGTGGCCGCCGATCGGCGCGAGCAAACGGCCTTCGTGCTGATGATGGTCCGGCTGAACGGCTGCGCTTCCTGCAATGCCGATTCGTACCGCGCCATGCAAGGCTGTCTGGCCTGCTCGCAGCAAACATTGAAACGCTTCCGCGGCTCAGACGAGGACCTCCTGCGCCTGTTCGAGGCCGCCTGCCGCGACGTAGAAACACACCTGGCACACAAACCGTCTTCCTCTCTCGCGCTCGAGGCGCGAACCCTCGAAATGGACCCATCATGAGCAAAACCATCTCCCCCGAAGCCGTCCTGGCGGCACTCAGCAAGGTGCAGGAACCCGAACTGCACAAAGACCTGGTCAGCCTGAACATGATTCGCGACCTGCAAATCGAAGGCGACCGCGTCTCCTTTACGATTGTATTGACCACGCCGGCCTGCCCGCTCAAAGGCAGCATCGAGCAAGCCGCTCGCGAGGCCGTGTTGAGCGTGCCCGGCGTCAAGGCCGTGTCTATCAAAACGGACGCCAGCGTCCCGAACGACGGGCGTCTGCGCGGCCTGCTCAGTCTGCCGGTGCGCAACGCGATTGCCGTTGCTTCCGGCAAGGGCGGAGTGGGCAAAAGCACCATCTCGGTCAACCTGGCCGTCGCCCTGGCCAAGAGCGGGGCGCGGGTCGGCCTGATGGATGCCGATATCTACGGCCCCAACATTCCGACCATGATGGGCATCGGCGAAATCCCCGGCGCCAAGGACAACAAACTGATTCCGGCCGAGGCCTACGGCGTGAAACTGATGTCCATGGGCTTCCTGGTCAAGCCCGGCCAGCCGCTCATCTGGCGCGGCCCGATGCTCAACTCGGCCATCCGCCAATTTCTGGCCGACGTCGAGTGGGGTGAACTGGATTATCTGATCATCGACCTGCCGCCCGGCACCGGCGACGCGGCGCTCTCCCTGGCCCAAACCCTGCCGCTTTCGGGCGCGGTCATCGTCACCCTGCCCCAGAGCGTCTCGCTCGAAGACGCCAGCCGCGGCCTGAACATGTTCCAGACCCTGGAAGTGCCGATCCTGGGCGTGATCGAGAACATGCGCGGCGAATTCTTCGGGGCCGGCGGCGGCGAGGACCTGGCGCGCATCGCCAAGGTTCCCTTCCTGGGCGCGGTGCCGATGGAAGCGAGCGTGCGCGTCAGCGGCGACAGCGGCCAGCCGGTGGTCATCGCCCATCCCGATTCGTCCGCCGCCCAAGCGCTCCAGACGATTGCCCAACAAGTCGCAGCCCGACTGAGCGTCGAGGCCATGCGTCAGAACAACGCCCCCACCATCAACGTCGTCTGAGACTCTGCCCCGGCCTTTGATGGCTTGCCGTCAGGTTACGGTATAATTCCCGCCATGCAACCGCTCATCATCGGCGTCCGATTTGCACCCATCGGAAAAGTCTATCATTTCGACGCATCCTCCGTCCCCGACCTCCGCCCGGGCGAACACGTCATCGTCGAGACGACCCGCGGCAAACAACTGGGCGAGGTGGCCGCCATCATCGAAAATCCCGTCAAACCGCCCGAAGGCTGGAAGCCGGTCGAGCGGCGCGCCACCCCGCGCGACCTGGTTCTGCGCCGCTTCTGGCAACAGAAGGAAGTCGCCGCCCTGATCGACTGCCGCGAACGCGCCGCCCAGTTGAAACTGCCCGGCGTCAAAATCGTGGCCGCCGAGTACTCCTTTGACGGCGCCCGCCTGGCCATTATGTTCAGCACCGAGACCGAAGAAAAAGTCGATCTGAAATCCTTGCGCAGCGACCTGCAAAAGAAATTCGCGCCGACGCAAGTGGAATTGCGCCAGATTGGGCCGCGTGACGTCGCCAAACTCTTGGGCGGCATGGGCGCCTGCGGCCTCGAGACGCGCTGCTGCTCGAAATTCCTGACCGACTTCAGCCCGATTTCTATCAAAATGGCCAAAGAACAGGGCATTTCGTTGACGCCCGACGAAATCACCGGCATGTGCGGCCGCCTGCGCTGCTGCCTGGTTTACGAGTACGAGCAATACGCCGCTGCCCGCAAAGAACTGCCCAAGCGCAACAAGCGGGTCATCACCCCGCTGGGCGAAGGCAAGGTCATCGACGTCTCGCCGCTGCAACTGCGCGTGCGGGTCGAACTGCCCGAAATCGGCGCCCGCGAGTTTCACCGCGACGAACTCCAGCCCTGGGACGAACTCGAAGCCCTGCGGCGCAAAGCCCAACAGCCCTGCGAAAACTGCCCGGAAAGAGACAAACCATGAACGAGGAATCGCCCGCCGTTTGGGCCGAGCCTCAAAAGATTCTGGTCATCCTGGCCCACCCGGATGACCCCGAATTTTTCTGCGGCGCGACCCTCGCCCGCTGGGCGCGCGCCGGCCACCGCATCCATTACTGCCTGCTGACCTGCGGCGACAAGGGCGGCGGCATGGACGTCACCCCTCAGGAACTGTGCACCGACCGCCGCCAGGAACAACGCCGCGCCGCCGACCTGCTCGGCGTCGGCGAGATCCGCTTCCTCGACCACGAGGACGGCTACCTCGTCCCAACCCTCGACCTGCGCCGCGAGGTAGTGCGCGTCCTGCGCCAGGAGCGGCCCGACATTCTGGTCTCCTGCGATCCCACCAACCTCTTCCCCTTCAGCGGCTACGGCCTCAATCACCCCGATCACCGCGCCGCCGGCCAGGTGGTGCTGGACGCCGTCTTCCCGGCCGCCGGCAACCCCCACTATTTCCCCGAACTGCTCGCCGAAGGCCTCCAGCCGCACACCCCGCGCGAGGTCTGGCTCGCCCTGACCGGCCAACCCAACGTCATCCTAGATGTCACCGACACCTGGGACATCAAACTCCAGGCGCTCAAAGCGCACAAATCCCAAATCGGCGACCCGGTCGAATTCGAAAAGCGGATGCGCGCCCGCCACACCGAAGACAGCCGCGACGACGCCCCACGCTACGAAGAGAGATTTCGCCGCATCCTGTTCCATTGACCATTAACCTGATCTTTCCACGGAGGAGCCATGACCGACTACCTGGCCGAAGCCACAGCCCTGTTCGAATATACGCAGGCGCTGCGGCGTGACTTTCACATGCACCCCGAACTGGGCTTCCGAGAAGTCCGCACCGCCGGCATCGTTGCCAGAGAATTGAGCGCCCTCGGCCTGGACGTCCAGACCGGCGTCGCCGAAACCGGCGTGGTCGCCCTGCTCGAGGGCGGCAAACCGGGCCCGGTGGTGTTGGTGCGCGCCGATATGGACGCCCTGCCCATCAACGAAGAGACCGGCGCCCCCTACGCCTCCCAGACCCCCGGCGTGATGCACGCCTGCGGCCACGATGGCCACACCGCCATCCTGTTGACGGTCGCCAAACTGCTGCACGTCCACCGCGCCGAACTGGCCGGGACGGTCAAACTGGTCTTCCAGCCTGCCGAAGAAGGCCTGGGCGGCGCGGCCCGCATGGTCGAGGCGGGCGTGCTCGAGAATCCGCGCCCCGCTGTGACCCTGGCCCTGCATCTGTGGAACGACCAGCCGCTCGGCTGGATCGGAATCGCCCGCGGGGCGGCGATGGCCGGGGCCGAAATCTTCAAGGTCAGGGTGCGCGGCAAGGGCGGGCACGGCGCGGCCCCCCACCAGACCCACGACCCGGTCCTGGCCGCCGGTCAGATCGTCAACGCCCTGCAAACCATCGTCGCCCGCAACATCCCTCCGCTGCAGGCCGCGGTGGTCAGCGTCTGCACCGTCCATGGCGGCGAGGCCTTCAATATCATTCCCCAGCAGGTCGAACTGAGCGGCACGATTCGCACCTTCGAACCCGAAGTGCGCGAAAAAGTGCTCGAGCGCTTCGAAATCATCACCTACGGCCTGGCCGAGACCTTCGGCTGCCGCGCCGAGATCGAACTGACCCGCCTGACCCCGGCGGTCATCAACGACGCCAAAACCGCCGCCCAGGTCGAGGCCGCCGCCCGCCGCCTCTTCCCCGACGCCAGCGTGGATACCGGCCACAACGTCACCATGGGCTCGGAAGACATGGCTTTCATCATGGAACAAGTGCCGGGCTGCTTCTTCTTCATCGGCTCGGCCAACAAAGAGAAGAAACTCGACGCCAGCCACCACCACCCCTGCTTCGACTTCGACGAGCAGGCCCTGCCGCGCGCCGCCGCGCTGATGGCAGCCGCAGTCGCAGATCTGCTGAAAGCATGACGAGCGCCAAGAGGAAACCGTCTGTTCCTCATTCTCCCCTCCCCGCAGACTGCTTTGCCGATCCCTGCTGTTTGCAAATCTGCACGAATTCCTCGTTCCCCCCTGACGAGAATTCGCGTCGTTCGCGGCAAAAAAGGCCCCGTGAGCAATCCCCCAGACATTCCTCTTGACCCCACCGCCGGTTTGATTTATCATCATTCGGCCTCTTTTTATCGGAATTGGCATCTAATCTGCAGGAGACCCCATGCCACACAAAGTCATCAACGATTTTTCCATCACAATCGGGACCATCAACGGCTCCGGCTCGCAGACCGCCAACGTGACCCTTCTGCGGGCGTTGTTCAAGATGGGCATCCCCGTCTCGGGCAAGAATCTCTTTCCCTCCAACATCCAGGGCCTGCCCACCTGGTACACCATCCGGGTCAGCAAAGACGGCTTCATCGCCCGGCGCGACGAGCACGAGATCGTTGTCGCCATGAACCCCAACACCTTCACGCATGACCTGGCCGAGGTCCTGCCCGGCGGGGCCTTTTTCTACGCCGACGACATCAAACTGCCGATCGGACGCACCGACATCGCCGTCTATCCCATGCCGGTCAAAACCCTGGCCCGCGCCGCCGACGTCACCCCCAACCTGCGCGACTACATCGCCAACATGGTCTATGTCGGCGTCTTGGCGCAAATCCTGGGCATCGAACCGGACAAAATCGAACAAGCGTTGTCGTTCCACTTCAAAGGCAAGGAAGCGCCCATCCGCTCGAACATGAGCGTCATTCAGGCTGCCTTCGACTGGGCGGCTCAAAACCTGACCAAAGCGGATCCCTATCAGGTCGAACCGATGGATGCCACCGCCGGCTACATCATGACCGACGGCAACACCGCCGCCGCCCTGGGTTCGATCTACGGCGGCGTGCAGTTTGCCGCCTGGTATCCGATCACCCCGGCCTCTTCGCTGGCCGAAGCCCTCAACGTGTACCTGCCCAAACTGCGCAAGACCGCCGACGGCAAGCAAACCTACGCCGTCCTGCAAGCCGAGGACGAATTGGCCGCCATCGGCATGGCGGTCGGCGCCGGCTGGGCCGGACTGCGGGCAATGACCTCCACCTCCGGCCCCGGCATCAGCCTGATGACCGAGTACGCCGGCCTGGCCTACTTCGCCGAAGTCCCCGTCGTGGTTTGGGACGTCCAGCGCGTCGGCCCCTCGACCGGCCTGCCGACCCGCACCGCCCAGGGCGACCTGACCCAGATCTATTTCCTGGGCCATGGCGATACCAACCAAGTCATGCTCCTGCCCGGCACCGTTCAGGAATGTTTCGAGTTCGGCTGGAAAGCCTTCGACCTGGCCGAGCACCTGCAAACGCCGGTCTTCGTCCTGTCGGACCTCGACCTGGGGATGAACCAGTGGATGAGCAAGCCCTTCGAGTATCCCGACACTCCCATGGACCGCGGCAAGGTGCTGTGGGAAGAGGATTTGGAAAAACTGAACGGCCTCTGGGCACGCTACAAGGACGTGGACGGCGACGGCATCTCCTACCGCACCCTGCCCGGCAACCGTCACCCGGCGGCGGCCTACTTCACCCGCGGCACCGGCCACGACGAGAACGCCCGCTACTCGGAAGAAGCCGACAATTGGGAGCAAAACCTTCTTCGCCTGAAGAAGAAATACGAGACCGCCCGCGGCCTGGTGCCGCGACCCGTCCTCGACGCCGTTGAGGGCGCCCAGATCGGCATCATTGCCTTTGGCTCGTCCACGCCGGCGGTGGAGGAAGCGCGGGTGCTGTTGAGGCAGGAGGGAGGTCCGAAAAGCGACTTCCTGCGCCTGCGCGCCCTGCCCTGCACGCCGGAGGTCCGGCAATTCGTCGAGAGCCACGAACGCGTCTACGTCGTCGAATCCAACCGCGACGGTCAACTGCATCAAATTCTCACCGTCGCCCTGCCCGACCAGGCCACCAAACTGCGCTCGGCCTGTCACACCGACGGGCTGCCCCTCACCGCCCGCTGGGTCAAAGACGCCATCCTCGCTCAGGAGGTGAAATGATGGCTACCCCTGCTCCTGCCCAAGTCAACAAAGTGGGCCTGACCAAACTCGATTACAAGGGCGCGCCCAGCACTTTGTGCCAGGGCTGCGGCCACAATTCGATTGCCAGCCAGATCATTGCGGCCTGCTACGAAATGGACGTCGTCCCCGAAAAGGTGATGAAATTCAGCGGCATCGGCTGCTCGTCGAAGAGTCCCACCTATTTCCTGAATCGCTCGTTCGGCTTCAACAGCCTGCACGGGCGGATGGCGCCCCTGGCAACCGGCGCCGTCTTTGCCGACCTCTCGGTGCGCGCCCTGGGCGTCTCCGGCGACGGCGACACGGCCTCGATCGGCATGGGCGGCTTCAAGCATGCCATGCGCCGCAACGTGCCGATGGTTTACATCGTCGAGAACAACGGCGTCTACGGCCTGACCAAGGGCCAGTTCTCGGCCACCGCCGAGGAGGGGCTGCAACTCAAGCACCAGGGCGTCAACCAGTACATGCCGGTCGATATTTGCATGGAGGCCCTGGCCGCCCAGGCGACCTTCGTGGCCCGATCCTTTGCCGGCGACCCGAAACAGGTCAAGGAACTGATCAAGATTGCCTTCGCCCACAACGGCATCGCCGTCCTCGACATCATCAGCCCGTGCGTGACCTTCAACAATCAAGAAAACGCCTTCCATTCCTACGCCTGGGGCAAAGACCACGAAGCGCCCCTGCATGAAATTGCTTTCGTTCCCAAACTGGCCGAAATCCAACTGGAGGGCGAATTCGAGGAGGGCACCGTCCGAGAGGTCACCATGCACGATGGCTCGACCGTCATCCTGAAAAAACTCGAACGAGATTACGACCCGACCGATCGGGCGCGCGCCTTCCAGGTGCTGGAAGAGGCCCAGAAGAACAACTGGCTGGTGACCGGCCTCATCTACATCAACCCGCAAAAGCCGACTCTGACCGACATGCACAACCTGCCCGAGACGCCGCTCAACCGCCTGACCGAGGCCGACCTGCGTCCGCGCCCCGAGACGATCGCGCAAATCAATGCCATGATGTTCTGATCCCTGCCATCGGCTTCGATCTCCGCCCCCCATTTCGTCTGCGAGATGGGGGGCTTGCATTAAGGTAAAATGCAGGCATGCAGCCGTCTCTGCCCTTCGCCATCGGCGAAGACGAAATTGCTTTTGACTTCATTCGCGCCGCCGGGCCGGGCGGACAAAACGTCAACAAAGTCGCCAGCGCGGTCCAGTTGCGCTTCGATGTGCGCGCTTCGCCCTCCCTGCCGGAAGAGGTCAAGGCGCGGCTGATTCGCCTGGCCGGGAGGCGGGTGACCGGCGAGGGCGTTCTGATCATCGAGGCCAAACGCTACCGCAGCCAGGAACAAAACCGCGCCGAGGCCCTGCGTCGGCTGAGCGTTTTGATTCAACGCGCGGCGCAGCCTCCCCGGCCGCGCCGTCCGACCCGGCCGAGCGCGGCCGCCCGCGCCCGCCGTCTGGAGGCCAAGAAACGCCGCAGCGCCGTCAAACGCCTGCGCCAAACAAAAATCAACGAAGAATAGAACAACGCCGAGGACCCTACCAATGAAATCTGCCTCTCTAACCGGCATTCTGGCCGGCCTGAGCGCCACCGCCATCTGGGGCGGTATGTACGTGGTCAGCAAGGCAGTCATGGCCGTCATTCCGCCCTTCTCGCTCATCTTTCTGCGGCTGGCGCTGGGCATGCTCACCCTGGCGCTCGTCCTGCCGATCCGCAAAAAGCAGAAAATCGCCGCCCGTCAGTTCTTGAACATTTTCCTCGCCGGTCTGGTCGGATACGGAATCTCCCTGGGGTTTCAATTCGTCGGCACCGATCTCTCGACGGCGGCGAACGGCGCCCTGGTCACTTCGGCCACCCCGGCCTTCGTCCTGCTTTTTGCGGCGCTCCTCTTGAAGGAAAAAATTACCCCTCGCCGTCTGCTGGCCCTGATCGTTGCCACGCTGGGCGTCCTGGCCGTGATCGACCCGCGCACGGCTCAACTTTCATCGCAACTTTTCTGGGGCAACCTGAGCCTGGTCGCCGCGGCGCTGACCTGGGCGCTGTACTCGGTGCTGGTGCGCCGCGCCACCCGCGAGGTGGACGTACTGACCACCAGCCTGATCGCCTTTGCCGGCGGGTTGCCCATCTGCCTGCCGCTGGGAATCTGGGAAGCCGCCGCCATCGGCTATGGGCCGATCACGCCGGGGGTCATTGCCGGCATTCTATTCCTGGGAATCATTTCCACCGCGCTGGCCATGTTCCTGTGGAACACGGCTTTCGCCCGGCTGGAGGCGGGCGTCGCCGCCCTGACCTTCTTTGCCCAACCGGTCGTGGGAGCCGCGCTGGGAGCAATTTTTCTGGGGGACAGAATCACCCCCCTTTTCCTGGCGGGGGGCGTCCTGATTGCCGTCGGCCTGGTCATCGCCAGCCGGGAATGATTCATCCTACCGTGTGCAAGAAAGCCATGTTCGGCGGGCGGATCTCCCGGAGCGGATAGCCCGCCACCAGCACCACCTGATCTCCCCGCTTGACCAATCCCGAGGCCTTCATCGCCGCCTCGACATGCCCGATCATCTGTTCGACTCCCTCGGCGAAGGGGACGATGTGCGTCTGCACGCCCCAGGCAAACGCCAGGCGGGTGTAGGTCGCCGCTTCGGGCGTGAACGCCAGAATCGGGACGCAGGGCCGCACCTTGGCCATCAAAAACGCCGAGCGCCCGGTGCGGGTGAAGACGGCAATGGCCGCTACGTCGCGGTCGTGGGCCAGTTCGCGGGCCGCGAAGGCCACCGCCGTGGCATCGTCGCGGCCGACCTCCATCGGCTCGTCGTGCCCCCAGGCGCCGAATTCGGCCTCGGCGCGGCGGACGATACGGTCCATCAAAGTCACCGCCTCGACCGGATAGCGCCCGACCGCCGTCTCGCCGGAGAGCATGACCGCGTCGGTGCCGTCGTAGATGGCATTGGCCACGTCGGAGGCTTCGGCGCGGGTCGGCAGCGGATTGACGATCATCGATTCGAGCATCTGGGTGGCCGTAATCACCAGTTTGCCTTTCCGGTTGGCGGCTCGGATGATGCGCTTCTGGGCGGCAGGCACCTCCTCGGGCGCCATCTCCACCCCCAGGTCGCCGCGCGCCACCATGACGCCGTCCGAAACCTCCAGGATGGCATCGAGATTTTCCAGCGCTTCGGGCCGCTCCAGTTTGGCAATCAGCAGAGGCGCGCAGCGGGGAGACTGACAAGCGATGGCCTGCCTGACCTGTTCCACATCCTCGGGACGACGGACAAACGAAACCGCGACCGCGTCGACCCCTAGCGACAGGCCGAATTCCAGGTCGGCGACGTCTTTGGCAGTAAAGGCCGGGATATCCAGCCGCACGCCCGGCAGGTTGATGCCTTTATTGGAAGAAAGCGGCCCTCCAACGCGCACCTCGGCCCGCACCGCTCCCCTTTCGACCTCCCGGACGCTCAACTCCAGCCGACCATCGTCGAGCAGGATGCGGCTGCCAGGCTCAACGCTGGTGAACAGTTCCGGAAAATCCACGGGGATCGATCGCGGTCCGGCGAGTGCAGAAGGCAAACCGCTTTCCTGAGGATACAAGACGACCGTCTCCCCCGCCTGGAGCATCCATGGCTCGGGCAAGACGCCAACGCGGATCTTGGGCCCCTGCAGGTCCTGCAGGATCGCCAGCGGCTGCCCCAGTCGTTCGGCGACGCGGCGCAGGCCGGCGACGCGGGCGGCGTGTTCGGCAGGGACGCCATGTGAAAAATTCAAGCGGGCCACGTTCATCCCGGCCAGCAACAGGCGCTCGATGACCGTCTCCTCCTGACTGGCAGGCCCAATCGTAGCAACGATTTTGGCTTTACGGTCCATAGGTCGAATTATACCCGCAGGGCGACCCTTTGGCCGCCCTGCGAAAGTCTCGGTCTCTCTTCACTATCAGGCTAGAGCCAGCACAGTTCTTTGGCCTGTTTTTCGAGATCGGCGCGGAAATCGGGATGAGCGATATGGATCAACGCCCGGGCGCGCTGGCGAATCGTCTTGCCATACAGGTCGGCCACGCCGTACTCCGTCACCACGTAATGAACATGGTTGCGGCTGGTCACCACGCCGGCGCCCTGCTTCAGCATCGGAACAATCCTGCTGACAACCGTACCATCTTTCATCGTGGCCGTCGCCGGCATGGCAATGATCGGCACGCCGCCTTTCGAGCGAGATGCGCCGTAGATGAAGTCCAGTTGGCCGCCAACACCGCTAAAGAATTTGGGACCGATGCTGTCGGCGCAAACCTGGCCGGTCAGATCAACTTCGATGGCCGAGTTGATCGCCACCATGCGATCGTTCTGGGCGATGATAAACGGGTCGTTGACGTATTCCTGGCGGTGGAACTCGCACAGCGGGTTGTCATTAACCCAATCATACAACATGTGCGTTCCCAGCACAAAACCGACCACAATCTTGCCAGGATGCAGAGTCTTCCGAGCATTGTTGATCACGCCCTTCTCGACCAGGCGGACAACGCCATCGGAAAACATTTCACTGTGAATGCCGAGGTCGTGCTTATTATCCAGGAAATTCAGCACTGCGTCCGGGATCGCGCCGATGCCCATCTGCATGGTCGCCCCATCGGGAATCAGGTCGGCGATGTAGCCGGCGATCTTCTGGCTGACCTGATCGTCGCCTTCGCCGCCCATCGGCAGTTCGGCGACAGGGTAGTCGACCGGCACGATATGAGTCAGGCGGCTAACGTGGATGAACGAATCGCCCAGGGTGCGCGGCATTTGCTCGTTGACCTCGGCAATGATGACCTTGGCCGATTCGGCCGGCGACTTGGTCAGGCCAACTTCGACACCCAGAGAGCAGAATCCATGCTCATCCGGAGGCGAAACATGGATCATGGCAACGTCCACCGGCAACACCTTGTTCTTGAAGAGCAAGGTAAACTCCGAAAGCAGCACAGGGGTAAAGTCGGCGCGGCCTTCCCAGACGGCCTTGCGAACGTTGGCGCTGATGAACAAGGTATTGACCCGCAAGTGGCCTTCCATTTCCGGCTTGACATAGTCGGCCGGGCCAACCGAAAGCGCCTGGCAGATTTCCACGTTTTCCAAATTCGGCGCATATTCGACCAGCGCAGCCAGCAATTTCTGCGGCACCGACACATTGCCGGTCATAAATACACGGTTTCCAGATTGGATCACTCTGACCGCTTCTTCTGCCGTGCACACACGAGATTTGTAGATGCTGTTCCAGTCCATCTTTGAAACTCCTTATTTGGTTAGGCGCGAAAGGTTGCGAAGTTCGCCCTTGTAAGTGGTGACGCCAGCAGCCAGGGCCGGATTTTCTGCGATGGCCTTATCCACGCCCAGATTGGCAATTTCGAGGATGTAATCAATGGCTGCATTGACAAAGCCGTTCGTCGCCGTGCGGGCCACGACGCCCGGCATATTCGGCACACAGTAATGCACGATCCCTTCGTCAATATAAGTGGGATGATCGTGCGTGGTGGGACGAGAGGTTTCGACACAACCTCCCTGATCAATGCTGATGTCGATAATGACCGAACGCGGTTTCATCGAGCGCACCAGTTCGCGCGAGACGAGTTGCGGGGAGCGTTCGCCCGGCACCAGAACCGCGCCGACGAGTACGTCTGCAAACGAGCAGACGCGCTCGATATTCCGCTCGGTGGCCATCATCGTTGCCGCCGGCGACACACTCTGCGAAAGACGAGTCAAGGCGTCCATACTCTTGTCTAGGACGGTAACATGCGCGCCCAGCCCATTGAAGGCGCGGGCTGCAAAGGTCCCTACCACGCCGGCGCCCAGGATGGCCACCTCCGCCGGCGGGACCCCGGGAATGCCCCCCAACAGAACGCCCTTGCCGCCAAAATTGTTCTGCAGGAGTCGGGAGGCCACCTCGGCCGCCATCGCCCCGCCGATCTGGCTGAAGGGGCGAAGCACCGGCAAAGACCCATCGGGCAGTTCGATCTGCTCGTAAGCGATGGAGGTGATGTTCTTCTTCAGCAAGGTATCAATCTTGCTCTGGCGGGTCGAGGCGAGGTGCAACAGACCGGCCAGGATGCAGCCCGGCTCGAGCCAATCCAGTTCCTCGTCGAGCGGACGGCCAATCTTGAGCAGAAGATCTGCTCGGCCATAAACCTCCTCGACCGCATACACGATACGAGCGCCGGCGCGTTCGTATTCCTGGTCTGTGAACCCCGCCCCCATGCCGGCGTCATGCTCGATATAAACGGTGTGACCGTTTTGGCAGAGCAACTCGACGCCAGCCGGCGAGAGTCCTACCCGGAACTCGAACGGCCTGCGCTCTTTGGGTACACCTATGTTCATGATCCACTACCTCCTATGAGAGTCGGCTTCCGCCTTCGTCAGGCAGAAGCCGTTCGACTCAGGACATATTCAAGACCTCACGAATCGAGGGCAGCGCCCAGTCAATGGTCTCTTTGTCGATCACCAGCGGAGGAGCAAAGCGAATGACATGTTCGTGCGTTTCTTTCGCCAGAATGCCCCGCGCTTGGAGCGCTTCACAGAAGCGCCGCGCCCCGCCCGCCTCAGGTTTCAGTTCGACGCCAATCAACAGCCCGCGGCCGCGCACCTCTTTGACGTGCGGGCTGGAGATTTCGCTCAACTGCTCGATGAAATACTCGCCCAGACGCGCCGCCCGCTCGGCCAGGTTCTCGTCGCGCAGGACGGCCAGCGCCGCCCGCGCCACCGCCGCCGCCAGCGGATTGCCGCCGAACGTCGAACCGTGCTCGCCAGGAGTGAACAGCCCCAGCAAATCGGCATCGGCCAGAACAGCCGAGACGGGGTAAAAGCCGCCCGAAAGTGCCTTCCCGATCACAACCATGTCGGGGCGCACCCCCTCATGCTGACAGGCAAACAGTTTCCCGGTCCGGCCCAGGCCAGTTTGAATCTCGTCGTCAATCAACAACACACGGTTGCGCTTGCAAATCTCGGCCACCTGTTCGAGATAGCCTGCCGGCGGGACGATCACGCCCCCCTCCCCCTGAATCGGTTCGAGCAGAACGGCCGCCGTGTTCGGCGTGATGGCCTTCTCGATGGCCGCCGCGTCCCCGTAAGGGACGCTGACGAACCCCGGTGTGAAGGGGCCAAAATCATCCCGATAGAGCGGTTCGCTCGAGAAGGTCACAATGCTGATCGTCCGGCCGTGAAAATTACCGTCGCAGGTGATGATCTCGGCCCGGTAACGCTCGACCCCCTTGACCCGATAGGCCCATTTGCGGGCCAGTTTGAGGGCCGTCTCGACCGCCTCGGCCCCCGAATTCATCGGCAAAGACATTTCGTAGCCGGTCAGTTCGGACAGTTCTTTGTAGAGCAAGGGCAACTGGTCGTTGCGAAAGGCGCGCGAGGTCAGGGTCACCTTCTGGGCCTGCTCGATCAGCGCCGCCAGAATTTTGGGGTGGACATGCCCCTGATTGACAGCCGAATAGGCGCTCAGGCAATCGAGATATTTCTTCCCCTCCACATCATAGACCCACACCCCCTCCGCCCGGGCAACGACCACGTCCAGGGGATGGTAATTGTGAGCCCCGTACTGCTCTTCGAGTCGAATGTAATCCTGCGTGTTCATGGTTTCACCTTTTCGATTTCATTGGTTAAGCCCCGAGCGCCACGCAGTCGAGAGGCTTGAGAGATGATGGCTACGCGACCCCGAACAATCGCGCCAAAATCGCTTTCTGAGCGTGCAGACGATTATGCGCCTGCTGGAAAATGACCGAATGCGGCCCATCGGCCACTTCATCGGTCAATTCGTGATTGCGGTGAGCCGGCAGGCAGTGCATGACGATGACGTCCTTATCGGCTTCGCCGACCAGTTGGGCGTTGACCTGATAGGGCGGGAAGACCGCTTCGCGCTTGGCCGCTTCCTCTTCCTGGCCCATGCTCGTCCAAGTGTCGGTGTAGATGACATGAGCGCCGCGCACGGCCTCGTGCGGGTCGCGCAGGAAGGCGAGTCTCGATCCCGTCTCGGCGGCAATTTTCTTGCCGATTTCGACCGCTTGCGGATTCATGTCATAGCCTTCGGGGTTGGCAATGGTGAAATTCCAGCCCAGTTTGGCCGAAACATGCATGAGAGAAACGGCTACATTATTGGCATCGCCCACATACGTGACGTTCAGCCCCGGCCCGCGGCCGAATTTCTCCTGGATGGTCAGTGCATCGGCCATCGCCTGGCAGGGATGGTTGTAATCGCTCAACCCGTTGATGACCGGGATGGAGGCCCAGCGCGCCAGTTCGACCACATGGGCGTGATCGAAGACGCGCGCCATCAAAGCATGGACGTAGCCCGACAAGACACGGGCCACATCGGCAATCGACTCGCGCTTGCCCAACCCGATTTCATTGGGCGAGAGATACAGGGCGTCGCCGCCCATGTGACGCATGGCCATGTCGAACGAGACGCGCGTCCGCAGGCTGGGTTTCTGAAAAATCATCCCCAGCACCTTGCCTTTGAACAACGGACGATTGCCCTTCTGGAAATACTCCTTCTTGAGACGAATGGCCAGGTCGAGCCAATCCTGCACTTCGCTCGACGAGAGATCCGCAACCGCAATAAAGTCCTTCATCATAGACACCTCCAGGATTTTACAGGCTAAGTATCGGCGCGGGCAGGTCGGTCGTCAAGTGCAGACCTGCCTGACATCACGTGAATTTTATCACATTGACGATTCGCCCAGGCGCACCTTGCGCCAGTAGCGCATCAGGCCTTTGGCGCAGAAGGAAGCCGGGTTGCCGGCTTCATGAGCGGCCAGCAATTCGTCGGACAGGCCAAACGATTGGCCGCGCCTCCACATCCAGGCGCGGAATTGGTCGGCCAGTTCGTCCACCGTCGGATCGGCAGGCATGATTTGTTCCAGCCAGGCGGACGTCTCCTCGAGCAGACGCAGGCCGAGGGTCAGATGAGCGGGGGCGTCGTCGTAGAGGCCAAAGTGGCTGAGGGCTATCGAACGCGCACCGCTGGCGCGAATCCGTTCCAGGCTGTGCGCCCATTTCTCCAGATGCGTTTCGGGCGGCACGAAAGGCAAACGCAGGTAGCGCGGCCCCGGCAAGCGCACGCCGCCCACGTCGCCGCAAAACGCCACCCCATCGAGCAGATAGGCGACATGATGGTCGGCGTGGCCGGGGGTGTGCAGAGCCGTGAAATGCAATTCGCCGATCTGGATGGATTCACCGTCCCGGACCTCGATCAGGGACTCCGGCGGCAGCGGCCGGAACTCCCCCCACAGTTCGTTCATCTGTTCGCCGTACAGGCGTGTTGCGCTGGCCATCAGTTTGGCCGGGTCGAG
>CALGPL010000016.1 GCA_937960595.1 uncultured Anaerolineales bacterium
GTGGCGGACGGGAGGGGAGTCGGGGAGACGGGCGCCGGGGCGGCAGTCGGGCTTGCCTGCGGAGGAATGGCCGTAGCAGCGCTCGACTCGGTTGCGGTCGGCAGAGGGTCTGCCTCGAGGGGCAAGGGCTGGAAGGGGGTCAGGGTGGGGGTCGAGACGAAGGAGCCGGAGGGAAGATCGGTGGAGGAGGCCGCGGCCGGGGCGCAGGCGGTCAACAGGAGCAGGAGCAGGGTCGAGAGCAGGAAGCGTTTCATGGGAGGCCCACGGCTTGTTGCAGGATGGCCTGAATGGCGTCTGGCTTGGGGAGCAGATATTGGGCTCCGCTTTCCGGTTCCATCCAGGGCGTGACTTGCCCGGCGCCGATTTCGTAGCGCTCCACGTGCTGCATATCGAGGGAATGCAGGCGAGGGGCAAGTTGCAGGAGGAATTCGAGGTCAAGGTTGGTTTCGACCGAGGCGCGGTAGAGGCTGTAGAGTTCGGGGATGCGGTTCAGGCCGTCCAGGCTGAGCAGTTTGCGCCCGATGGCGATCAGCACTTCCTGGGCGCGGCGCAGGCGGTCGTAGTCGCTGGTGGTGTAGCGGGCGCGGACGTACCAGAGGGCGGTGTCGCCGTCCATGGGAACGAGGCCGGGGCCGATCGTGTAGGGATTCGGATAGCCGTCGCGCTGATCGGTCAGGGCGCGGGCGGTTTCGACCTCGATCCCGCCCAGGCTGTCGACGATGTCCTTGAATCCGGTGAAGTTGGTCAGAACGAAGTATTGCGGGCGGATGCCGAAGTTGTAGGCCAGCGTGTCGGCCAGCAGTTCGAACCCGCCGTGCGGATAGGCGGTGTTGATGCGCTGCATCTGCCAGCCGGGGATGTACACGTACAGGTCGCGCGGAAAACTGACCAGGCTGACGAAGCCGTCACCCAGGGTCAGGAGCAGGATCGTATCGGTGCGGAAGGAGCCGCCATCGGGACGCTGGTCCGAGCCGAGCAGGAGGATCGAGACCTGACCGGCCGGCCGGGGAATCGGCGCGGCGGCCGGCGGGACCCCGGTGGCAACGGGCGTTGCAACCAGGGTGGGAGCCTCGTCCCACGGCGGCAGCGCGGGGGTGGCTTCGTAGGTTCCCTGCGGCCCGAAGGGCGTGGCCGTGGCAGACGGCTGGGCCGGCAGGGTGACGGTGATCATCGGCGTGGCGGCAGGAGCGCCGCTGCTGCAGGCGTTCAGGATGAAGAGAAGAAGCAGAGCAAAGAGGGGGCGCGCGGGGATGACGGGCAAGCGGAGGGCCGCGCCGGCGCGCAAGGCGGCAGGGTTCATGGAGAGGGCGTGGTGGGGGTGGGCGAGGGCGATTCGGTCGGCGTTTCGGTGGCGGTGAAGGTGGGTGTTTCGCTTGGCAGGCTGGTCTCGGTTGCCGTTGCCGTCGGGGTGGGCGAGGAGGTCGGCGTTGCGCTCGGCGAGGGGGTTGGCGAGGCGCTGACGGACGGGGTGGCGCTGGCCGTCGGGGTGAGCGTGGCCGTGGGGGTGCGCGTCGGGGTGAAGGTGTGGGCGGGCCAGGGCGGCACGTAGAGTTGTTGACCGGCGTAGATGATCGTCGAGTTCAGGCAGTTGGCCGCCATGAGTTCGGTGTAGCGGATGCCGTATCGTTCGGCGATGCGGTACAGCACGTCCCCTCGCTGGACGGTGTAGGTCACCCAGCCGCGCCGCGGCTGACAGGGGGTGGCGGTCGGCACGGGCACGGGAGGAATATAGATAATGAAGCCCACCGGCAGGCTGCTGGTCAGCAGGCAGTTGTTTTGCGCCAACAGATTGGGATCGGTTCGGTAGCGCTGCGCCAGGCCCTCGAGGCTGTCTCCCGGCTGGACCTGATAGGGAATCCAGTTGAGCGGCGGCGGGCAGGCCGTCGGCGGGGGAGGCAGGGTGGGGGTCTCGCTGGGAAGAGGCGGTGGAAGGGGACTTTGCGGCGGCGCGGTGAAGGTCTGCCAGGTCGGGGTGAGGGTGGCCGGCAGGCTGGCCGTTGGGGCAAGCATATTCCCCTCTGCCAGAGAGAGCGCAAGGCCTCCCAGGATGAGAGCGCTGGAGGCCAGGGCAATCGCCAAACCGGTGAGAACCTGCCAGACTCCTTTCATGTCACTTTTCTTCGGATTTGAGGACCGGCAACAGCACGCTGAAGGTGGACCCGACGCCCGCTTCCGTCTCGACCCAGATGCGTCCATGCTGGGCCTCGACCAGCGTCTTGGCGATCGAAAGGCCTACGCCGGTGTCGCCCAGGCCCTGGATGAGCGAGTTGTCGGCCCGATAGCGGCGGGCGAAAACGCGCGGGATATCCTCCGTGCTGATGCCGCCGCCGGTGTCTGCAACCTGGAGCAGGAGGTAATTCCGGTTCTTTTCCTTCTGCATCTGCACCCGCAGCGCGATCGTCCCCTCGGCCGGCGTGGCGGCGCTGGCGTTCTGCAGGAGATGGATTAGGATTTGCTGGAGGGCTTCCCGGTCCGTTTGAACCTGCGGAGGGGAGGGGGGCACATCCAGACGCATGGTGATGTTCTTCTCGCGAATCTGGGTGCTGGTGTAGGCCAGGGCGTTGTCGATGATCAGATTGATGTCAATCGGTTCGGGCTTGAGATCCATGCGCCCGGCTTCGAGGGTGGTCAGTTGAATCAGATCCTCGATCAGCCCGCCGATGCGTTCGGTGGAGCCTTTGATGCGCTCGACGAATTTGCGCTGCAACGCTCCCAGGATGCCGACCGATTCGCCGAGCAGCAGGTCGGTGTAGCCGACGATAGAGGACATCGGCTGGCGCAGTTCCTGCGAGATGGAAGCAATGACTTCGGCCTGCTCGTTCGAAATGACCGCGGCCGGGCGTTTCTCCAGTTCCAGAATTTTCATTTCTGCCTGGGCGAGGGCGTTTTGCAGCCGGGCGACCTCTTTGAGGGTCAGACGCAGTTCGTTCTCCAGTTGTTCGACTTGGGCCGAACTCGTTCCTGCCCCGGCGGGCAGAATACCCTGGCGCGCCTCCTCGAGTTCTGCCCGTAACTGCTCGATGGTGCGCTGTGACTCCTCCTGGACGGCCAGCAGCGCGGCGATGTTCTCGGCCTGCGCCTGCGCTTGAGCGGCCTGACGGTTGAGCACTTCGTACTTTTGATTGATTTCCTCGAGTTTTTTCTCGGCTTCTTGAGCGCGCCGATCGGCCTCCTCGACCCTTGCGCGGGCTTTCTCTTGCTCCATTTCCAGGGCGGCCAGTCGCTGGCCGCGTTCGAGGATCGGCACGAACAGGGTGGCGACGTTTGCCAGATAGGTCTGATCTTCGGCGCTCCACAGCCGGTTCGAGTAGGGGGAGAGCAGCAACAGGCCGCCCAGCGGACTGCGGTCGGAGGCGCTGATCGGCACGCTGAGCAGGTGACCGGGGTTGGTCAGGCCCAGAATCTGCCCCAGCCCCCTCAGATCCGACGAGGTGCTGCTGGCCGGCAGACGCAGCGGGCGGCCGCGCTGGAGGGCGTTGGCCAGTAAGGGGATGCTTTCTTTGTCCACCGCCGTCCCGTCGAGGGCTTCCTCGCGGATCAGGTCGTAACCGCAGACGATGTTCAGGGTCTTGTCGTCGCTGAGGGTGATCAGGAAACACAGGTCGGCCAGCATCGCCTGAGCGATGCCGCGCGTCACGGCCCGGCTGATTTTGGCCGGGTCCAATTCGCCGGCCAGGGAGAGCAGGGCGTGGAAAGTCTTCGGGTCGGTGCTATATCGCCGTCGCTCGGGAATTTGTTGTTCACTTTTGACGCTGGTCGGCTGAGGAAGCGATCCGAGCGGAAAACGCTGCGGCAGGGTCAGCAGGATGGGGAAGAGCGCCAGATGGGCCAGCCGCACCGCCCCGGGGAAATCGCCGGGGGCGGGCAGGAAAACGCCGCCCAGATGCCCGAGAAAAGCCAGGAGCAGGACGGCCAGGCCGTTGCCCCAGCCATTCGGACGCCGCACGAGCAGGATGAGCACGCCCAACAGGAGGATGGCCAGGCTGAAGGCGTGCCAGCCCACATCGAACAGAGAGAAATTGAAATCGCTTGCCGGCGTCTGCATCCAGAAGACGGTCGTGACGCCAAAGCCGGTCACCCCCAGCAGGGTCAACAGAATGGCGGCCGCGTCGGCGAGCCGCATCGGTTCGGGAAACGCCCACAGCCAGACGATCCACACCAGGCTGATCAGGCTGACGGCCCGGTCGAGCGGCGGCAGGACGGTCTGGGGATCGAGCAGGCCTTGCCAGACGAGGGCGCTGAAGGCGAATTGAAGCAGTTGCAGACCAAGCAGGACGGCCAAGCCCGTCATCGTGCGCCGGGCCTGAGGAAACTGGCTGATGCGCCAGTGATGGATCGAGCCTTGCAGCGCTCCTCCGATGCAGACCACCAGGCACAAGTGATAGATCAAATTGCCTGAAGGCGTGGTCAGAAGAGCAAAGACATTCCCGAGGAATGTGTTCATAGGCTGAGCAGGATTATACTTCTACTTTCGATAGTTTATCCTAATTTTCGGTTGAGGAAGATAACATTTTCGTATGGACTATAATTGACGCATGCGCCGCGCCTTTTTTGCCCTGCCCGGCTGGCAGATTCTCGTCTTGCCGACGATTCTGCTCTTGATCTTCTTGCCGCGCCCCCTCGCGGGCTGGCTGGACCTGGAGCAGGCGCGCCGGCTGGAGGCTGCCGGCCGGCCCGGCGAGGCTGCCGCGGCCTATGCCGACGCGGCCGAACGCCTGCCCTGGCAGTCTGGCTTGTGGGAGCAGACGGCGCTGGCAGCCGTCGCGGCCGGGGAGACGGCCCAGGCGCAGGCCTGTTTTGCCCGCGCCGAGCGTCGCGACGGACTGAGTTCCGCTGCCTGGATTGCCCGCGGCGATCTCTACTGGCAGACGGGCGAGTCGGCGGCCGCCGAAGAAGCCTGGCGGCAGGCGCTGCCGGCTGCGGAGGCCCGTCTGCGCCTGGCGCGCGCCTACCGCCAGCGGGGGGCCTACCCCCAGGCGATTCAGGAGTGGCAGGCCTATCTGCAGACCCGGCCCGACGATGCGGCTGCCCACTACGAACTCGGCCTGCTGTTGTGCGCCATCCACCCGCAGGAGGCCCTGCCCGAACTGATCCTGGCGGCCCGCCTGGATTCGGCCTACGCTCCGGCCGTCCACGACCTACAAACTGCCCTGGGCGCGGCCTTGGGCGAGGACGAGCCGGCCTACTGGCTGGTCCTGTCGGGCCGCGGCCTGCTGGCCCTGGGCGAACTCGACCTGGCGCGGGCGGCGCTCGAACGGGCGGCCGTTTTGCGCCCCGATTACGCCGAGGCCTGGGCCTGGCTGGGCGAAGCCCGTCAGCAGGCGGGCTTGGACGGGTCTTACCAAATCATGAACGCCCTGCGCCTCAATCCAAACTCCGTCCTGGTGCAGGTGCTGGCGGGCATGTACTGGCTGAGGCGGGGGGATGCCGACCGGGCGCTCTTCTATTACAGCCGGGCGGCGGCCGCCGAGCCGGACAACCCTGCCTGGCAGGCTGCCCTGGGCGAGGCCTGGGAGGCCAAAGGCGATCTGATCCAGGCGTTGGCCTACTATCAGCAGGCCACCGAACTGGCTCCGGCCGAGGCCATCTACTGGCGCGCCCTGGCGGCTTTTTGTCTCCGCAATGCAACCGCCCTCGAGACGGTTGCCCTGCCGGCCGTCCGGCAGTTGCTCGCCCTTGCCCCCGATGATTGGCAGACGCACGACCTGGCCGGTCAGGTGATGGCCGAACTCGGCTACCCGAATGAGGCCGAATTGCACCTGCGCCGCGCCCTCGAACTGGCGCCGGAACAAGCCGATCCATATTTGCACCTGGCAATCCTGTCTCTCTATCTCGGCGACACCCCGGCCGCCCAGGCGTATCTGCAGCAAGCGGCCGCGCTCGACCCCAACGGGCCTGTCGGCTGGCGGGCGCAGCGTTTGCTGGAGCAATATTTTCCTTGAGAGTGCCCGTCATGCACCGATTTTCGAACCTCATCTTTCTGGGTATTGCTTTCCTCCTGTCTGCCTGCCTGCCGGCGGCGCCGATCAGCCCAACGATCCCCCCGGCGGGCCAGGGATTTCAGGATGACTTCTCCTCAACGACCGGCGGCTGGCTGGTCTCCTCCAGCCCGGTGGGCGAGACGAACTACTATCAGGGCACGTTCCGCATTACCGTGACGACCGCCCAATATGATCTCTGGACGCTGAGCGGACGCGTCTATCGCGACGTCCGCCTGGAGGTGGATGCGGGGCGGCTGTCGGGGCCTTTCGACAACCGCTTTGGCCTGATTTGCCGCTACCGCGATCCCTACAATTTCTACTTTTTCATCATCTCCAGCGATGGTTACTACGGCGTTGGCAAGGTCACCGGCGGCAACCGCCTGCTCTTCGGAGGCCAGGCGATGACAATCAGCCCGGCGATCCTGACCGGCGTGGCCCCCAATCATCTGGGCTTCGATTGCCTCGGCGACCTGCTGATCGCCTCGGTCAACGGCCAGGAGATTGCCCGCTTCCAGGATGGCGATCACGCCGAAGGCGATGTCGGTCTGCTGGCCGGCACGTTCGACCAAATCGGCGTGGACATCATCTTCGACAATTTCAGCGCCGTCGTACCCTAGCGGCCAACTGGCGTGTGCAAGGATGAAGATTTTTCTGGATACCGTCGGCTGCCGACTGAACCAGGCGGAGATCGAGGCCATCGCCCGCCAGTTTCGGGCGGCCGGCCACGAAATCGTCGCTGACGCGGCAGAGGCCGACCTGGCTGTGATCAACACCTGCACGGTCACCGCCGAAGCGGCCTCCGATTCGCGCGCTGCCATCCGGCGGGCGGCGCGGCGCGGCGCCGCTCAGATTGTCGCCACCGGCTGCTGGGCCACCCTCGAACCGCAGGCGGCGGCTGCCCTGCCGGGCGTGGAGCGCATCGTCCCGAACGCCGAAAAAGACGGCCTGGCGGCCGGCCTGCTCGGTCTGCCGCAGGCGTTCTTCGACCTCGAACCGCTCGCCCGCCAGCCTCTGCCGGGGCTGCGCGCCCGCACGCGCGCCTTTCTCAAGGTGCAGGACGGCTGCGACAACGCCTGCACCTTCTGCATCACTACCCTGGCGCGCGGCCCGGGTCGTTCGCGTCCGCCCGAGGCGGTGCTGGCCGAGGTGCGGGCCGCGCTTGCCGGCGGGACGCAAGAGATCGTTCTGACCGGCGTCCATCTCGGCTCGTGGGGGCAGGATTTGACCCCCCCGCGCCGGCTGGGCGACCTGGTGGCGGCCATCCTGGCCGGGACGGCGACGCCGCGCCTGCGCCTGTCTTCGCTCGAACCCTGGGACCTGGAGCCGGATTTCTTCGCCCTCTGGCAAGATTCCCGCCTTTGTCCGCACCTGCACCTGCCGTTGCAATCGGGCAGCCCGACGGTGCTGCGCCGCATGGCGCGCAAGACGACCCCCGAGACTTTCGCCGGGCTCCTCGCCGCAGCCCGGACGGCCATCCCCGACCTGGCCGTGACCACCGACCTGATTGCCGGTTTCCCCGGCGAGAGCGAGGCCGAGTTTGCCGAAACGCTGGATTTCGTCAGGGCCATGCAGTTTGCTGGCGGGCATGTCTTCACCTATTCCCCCCGTCCGGGGACGGCGGCGGCGCGCCTGGCGGGGCGGGTGCCGGGCACAGTCGCCCGTCGGCGCGGCGCGCTCCTGCGGCAGGCGCTGGCCGAATCGGCGCAAGTCTACCGCGCCCGCTTCGTCGGCCAGACGCTGTCGGTGCTGTGGGAGACGGCTTCTCCCATCGCCGAGGGGCGCTGGCGGCTGGAGGGCCTGACCGGCAATTACGTGCGCGTCGCCGCCGAGGCCTCCCAGCCGCGCTGGAATCGGATCGATCTCGTCCGTCTGGAAAAACAGGGCAACGATGGATTGACGGCGAGAATTGTATAACAGAAAGGATTTCGGAGGAAAATATGACGGCTCAAATCATTGACGGAAAAGCCATTGCCCAGCAGGTGCGCGAGCAGGTCGCGGCCGAGGTGGCCCAACGGATCGCGGCGGGAAAGCCTCAGCCTACCCTGGCGACCGTCCTGGTGGGCGAGCGGGTCGACTCGGCCACCTATGTGGCCTCCAAACAGAAAGCCTGCGCCGAATTGGGGATGGGTTCGGTCAGCCATCATCTGCCGGCAGATGTCGGCCAGGAAGACCTGGAGAAGTTGATCCAGAAACTGAACGCCAGCAGAGAGATTCACGGCATTCTGGTGCAACTGCCGCTGCCGGCCCACTTGAACGAGGAGCGCATCCTCTCGCTCATCAGCCTCGAGAAGGACGTGGACGGCTTCTCGCCCATCAACATCGGCCGACTGGCTCAGAAGGGCCGCGAGCCGCTCTTTGTCCCCTGCACGCCCTACGGCTGCATTTACCTGCTCGAGCAGGCCGGGGTGCAGATCGAGGGCGCCCACGCGGTCGTGCTGGGACGCTCGAACATCGTCGGCATGCCGGCCGCGCTGCTCTTGATCGGCAAGAACGCCACCGTCACCGTCTGCCACTCGCGGACCCGCGACCTGCCCGCCGTTATCCGTCAGGCGGACATCCTGATTGCCGCCATCGGCAAGGCCAACTTTGTGCGCGGCGACTGGATCAAGCCCGGCGCGGCGGTCATTGACGTGGGGATCAACTCGGTCCCCGATGCCACAAAGAAGAGCGGGCACCGCCTGGTGGGCGACGTCCACTTCGAGGAGGCCAAGGAGGTGGCGGGCTGGATCACCCCCGTCCCGGGCGGAGTCGGCCCGATGACGATTGCTATGCTGATGAAGAACACCCTGCGGGCAGCAGAATTGCAGGACGGATAAGCAATGAGGGCGGTCACCCGGCCGCCCTTGCGTTTCCTCCTCTCTTTTCCTGTCAGGCCAGGGGGCCATGCACCTCGACCAGCATGGCCAATTGTTCGGCAATGCTTTCCACGATGGCGTCCGGGACGCCATCGGCGGCCTGGGACTGCAGGCGCAAGTCGATCGGGTTGTTGACGTAATCGGCGACCAGGAACAGGCCCTCCTCGGTCAGGCCGATTTCGCTCGAGAACAGGTCGAGGCGGCAGACGCGGGCGATGCGGGCCATAATTTCCCAGAGAGGACGCAGGCCGAACGTTTGGGCCTGGTCATCGGTCACCGGGGCGTAGAGATGGGTTTGGGTGTCCCACCAGCAAGGGAACACCATGCCGCCGCAGTACAGCGCGCGGAACCAGGCCGGCTGCCCGTCCAGGCGGCAAGGCTGGATGTGGGCCTGGAGCAGGTATTTTTCGTCGGGCAGTTGCTGGCGGGCGGCATGGACTTCCTCCAACGTAGAGGCTTCTGTGATGACGCCCGCGCCGCCGCCCCCATGGGCCGGTTTGATGGCGAAACGGCCTCCCAGGGGGGTCAGGTCGAGGCCCTGGAGGGCGGGGGATTCTCGAAAGGGGGCGAGCAGGATGGTGTAGGGAACGTGGATGCCGTGGCTGAGGAATTCCAGGTGCATGGTGGCCTTGTCGTCGGCCCAGCGGCAGAGTTCCTGGGGGTTGAGGCGGAAGACGTCGCGGCTGCGCGCCCGGTCGGCGAGCGGCTGGAAGGCCGGGTCGGCGTCCGAGGCGCGGTCGAGGAAGGAGCGGAAGGCGATTTGTCGCTGCGCCAGGCCCTGGAGGATGGCATTCAGGTTGGCAGGGGTGACCGAGAGGAGGGTCAGGCCGCGCCTGGCGCAGGCCGCTTCGAGCAGGGAGACGAAATCGGCGTCGTATTCCCAGTTCCAGGCCAGGCACAGGTCGAAACGCTGCATGCGGTTATTATACGGTCATTTTTGGTAGACGCGCACGTAATCCACCCACATGGATTGCGGGAAGGTGCTCGTCTCGTCTGGGGCGCCGGGCCAGGTTCCGCCGACGGCTACGTTCAAGATGAGGTAGAAGGGCTGGTCGAAAGGCGCCGGGTAGGCTGCGCCGGGCATGGACGTGAACCATTCGTCCTCGCGGTGGTAGAGGATGTCGTCCACGTACCAGCGGATTTCGTCCGGTTCCCATTCGAGGGCAAAGACGTGGAAGCCCTGAGCGAAGGTCTCGCCGCCGGGCAAATCGTAGAATCCGCCGCTCTGCTCGTGTGGGTTGCCGTAATGGAGCGTGCCGTAGACTCGGAAAGGTTCTCGGCCAATCATTTCCATGATATCGATCTCGCCGCTGGCGGGCCAGTTGCCGTAGTTGGCGCGCGCCGGCATCATCCAGATGGCCGGCCAGATGCCCCGGGTATTCGGCAGGCGGGCGCGGACTTCGACGCGCCCGTAGCGGAATTCGAATTTGACCATCGTGTTGAGGCGGGCAGAGGTGTAATGCCGGCCCATGTAATCCTGCTCGAGGGCTGTGATGACCAGCATGCCGTCCTCGATGTGGGCGTTTTCGAGGCGGTCGGTGTAATGCTGCAGTTCGCCGTTGCCCCAGCCGGTCCCGCCGGTCGAGTAGTTCCAGTTGGACGGGTCGGGCGGAGACCCGTCGGGCAGGTTGAACTCATCGCGCCAGACGAGACGCCAGCCGGGCGCGCAGGCGGCGAGGGGAAGAAAGAACAACGAGAGGGCAATGAGGGACGGCAGAACTTTCCTCATCACGGCGTCCTCGAAATTATGGCAGGCTGACTCTGACCCACGGCGTGTAGCCGTGTTTTTCGGCGCCCATCACGTAGGCGAAGCGGGCCCCGTTGCAACTGGCGTCGTCGTTGACCGAAGCGGATGGGGTGTAGGAGCCGACCACGTCGAATACATAGGCGCCGTTGCGGCAGACCCACGCGGCGACCACGTAGGGGGTTTGCTCCGAGTCGTCGCCGGCGCGCAGAATCAGCGGGTCCCAGTAGAAGTTCACGCTCGTCCCGCTGCGGGCGGCGCTGACGCCGGTCAGGGCGGGGTAGTAGGGCGAGATGGGCAGGATGATGAGCGGGTCGACTTCCGGCAAGGTCGCGGCGTCGCCGCGCACGTTGAGCAGGGAGGCGTTGACCCAGCACGGGTTGGTCCCGCCGATGGCGCGCACGAACAGCCAACTGGCGTTGTAGTTGCGGCCGATGGCTTCCATGTTGCTGCCGGCGACCAACCCATACTTGTAGAGGAAAGGTGCCCCCGGGCCGTAGCGGCAATTGGCCTGTTCTCGAACCTCAAAGCGCAAGATGACCGGCGTCGGCGTGAGGGTGATGGTCGGCGTCTCGGTGGGAGTGAAAGTCAGGGTGGGGGTGAAAGTCTCCGTGGGGGAGGGGGTGACGGTGGCGGTGGGCGTCGCGCTCGGCAGCGGCGTGGGAGTCTCTGTGGGAGGAGGGGGAGTGTCGGTGGGGAGGGCGGTAGCGGTGGGGACGGTTGGCGTGGCCGTAGCAGGACTGCCGCAGGCAGCCAGCAAAAACACCAGCAGGAGACAAAAGGACAGACGAAAGCGATTCATATTCCTCGTTCGTACCTACCTACTCATCCGCAGAGGTCGCAGATTGTGCAGAGAAAAGAGAGAAAAAATCGGCATTATTTGCGCAATCTGCAGATAAGTTTTGGCATTTTTAGCCATCGAGCAGCGGCTCTTATGCGGCGGCTAGGCAGTTATCCTCGTTCTGAATTCGAACCAGATGTATCCAAAGAGGGGCAGACTGAAGCAGTCTGCCCCTCTGCCTGCTCAGAAGTTTGCTGGTTAGGGGGTGAAGGTATTCGAGACGGTGAAGGAACTCGGCGACCCGTCGTAGGAGACAACCTGGATGTAGTACCGTCCGCCCGGATTGTTGATGGTGACCTGTTCGCGGGTGGTGCCGACATCGTTCGAGTACCATTCGCCGAATCCCGATTCGGACAGGAGGGTGGTATAGGAGCGGTCTACATAGAGATCGAGGTCCACGCTTGTGCTGAAGCCGCTGACTTCGATGACCAGGCGGCTGCCGTTATCGGGCACCCACAGGCAGAACATCTGATAGACCTGCTCGAACGTGTTTCCACCGGTAATATTGCCCGAGGCGCTCGAATTCATGTTCAGGCGCGTGGTGTTGCCTTCGCAGTCGCCGCCCACAAAAGGCTGGTTTCCACCGCCGCCGGAAGTCGAGATGGTGCAGGCCAGGATCGAGAGGGTCAGCATAGCCACTGCAGCGAACAGACCCCACACTTTGATTTTGGAAGACATCGGGAAAACTCCTTTCTAAAAGTAAACAGGATGAGCCGAGAGGTCTCGTCTGCCGATAAAAGGATTATACAATACAGTTTTCCTTCTGTCTATAATACACGTTTTAAGAGAGCCGCGCCAAAAAAATTGCCTCTTGACTCTGACTTTCTAAGTCTGTATAATACACTTTTGCGTATCTGTGCCATGTTCGCCAGGCGGGGCGAACAGGGCCGTCTCGTTTTCCGCAGGGTTGTTATTATCAGGAGTGAAGAATGGCGTCTGTCCTCCCCCAGAAGAATTACACGCGTATCCCGGTTAATCTGGAACTCCCCGATCTGATCGAAGTGCAATTGGACTCATTTGCTCGCCTCAAGAGCGAAGGTTTGGGGGATCTCTTTCACGAGATTTCACCCATCGAATCGTACAACAAAGGAATGCGTTTGTATTTTCCCGGTCGGGGTCCCGAAGCCCAGCAGTGGGATCTGAAATATTGGTTCGGGGATCCCAAACATTCCATCGAAGAGTGCGTGGAGCGCGACCTGACGTATGCCAGCCCGTTGTACGTCTCTGTGCTGCTTGCCGGCCCGGACGTGCCGGAGCCGATCAAGCAGGATATCTTCCTGGGCGATTTCCCCGAAATGACCGACAAGGGGACGTTCATCATCAACGGCACCGAACGCGTCGTCGTCTCGCAATTGATCCGTTCGCCGGGCGTGTATTTCGAGGCCCCCACCGACCGGGCGACTGGCCGCGCCCTGGCGATGGCCAAACTTATCCCCGACCGGGGCGCTTGGATGGAGTTCGAGACCCGCAAGTCCGACTACATCATTCTCAAGTTCAACCGCAAGCGCACGGTTCCGATCACGGTGTTTCTGCGCGCGCTGGCGGCGGTTGATGACGGAAATGGCGGGAGTCAAGTCCTCACCAGCGGCACAGACGAGGAAATCTTGTCGCTCTTTGCGGATATTGACAACAACCCCGAACGAATGTACATCCCTGCCACCCTGCAGCAGGAGCCGGAATGGGACCTCTCCGGCGGTTTGACCATTGCCGAAGCAGCGTTGATCGAGTTCTTCAAACGGATGCGCCCGGGCGACCCGGCCACGCTGGAGAATGCTCGCACCTTCCTCGAAGAGCAGCTCTTCGATCAGCGCCACTACGATTTGGAACGGGTGGGCCGCTACAAACTCAATCAAAAACTGGATCTGAACATCCCCATTCCGCACCGCACGGTGACCAAACTCGATGTCATCCGGCTGATCCGGCGCATGATCCTGATCAACAACGGCGTCGAACCCCCTGATGACATCGATCATCTCGGCAATCGGCGCGTCAAGACGGTGGGCGAATTGATTCAGAACAAATTGCGCATCGGCTTGCGTCGCATGGAACGCGTCATCAAAGAGCGCATGTCAATTCGAGACCAGGAACAACTTTCGCCGGTGACGCTGGTCAACATCCGTCCGGTGGTGGCTGCCCTGCGCGAGTTTTTCGGTTCCAGCCAATTGTCGCAGTTCATGGATCAGACCAATCCGCTGGCCGAACTGCGCCACAAGCGCACGCTCTCGGCCCTCGGTCCGGGAGGCTTGCGGCGAGAGCGCGCCGGCTTCGACGTGCGCGATGTCCACCATTCCCACTATGGCCGCATTTGTCCGATCGAGACGCCCGAAGGCCCGAACATCGGTCTGATCGGCCGGCTGGCGTCGTTTGCCCGCGTCAATGAATACGGGTTCATCGAGACGCCCTATCGCAAGGTCATCAAACAGATGTCTTGCACCGACCCGGCCCTGGAAGGGCGCGCCCTGCGCGAAGACCTCCTCGACCCAAAGACGGGCGAGGTGCTGATCAAGGCCGGCGAGCGGATCACGTCCAAGATGCTGAAGACGATTGCCCGCCTAAAGCGCGACGTAGCCGTTGTCCCGTTCGTTTCGGACCAGTTCGAATATCTCTCCGCCGACGCCGAGGACAAGTACGTGATCGCCCAAGCGAATGCGGTGCTCAACGAACACCAGGAATTCGTCCACAGCCGCGTTTCCTGCCGCTACCATTCCGGCTTCATTTTCACGGCGCCCGAGAACCTGGATTTTATGGATGTGGCGCCGCATCAGGTGGTCGGCATCAGCGCGGCGCTGATTCCTTTCCTCGAGCACGACGACGCCAACCGAGCCTTGATGGGCTCGAACATGCAGGCGCAGGCAGTGCCGCTCATCCGCCCCGAAATCCCGCTGGTTTCGACCGGCATGGAGCGGTATGCGGCCCTCGACTCGGGACAGGTGATCGTGGCAGAAACGGACGGCGACGTGGTTTCGGTCACCGGTTCGACGATCGTCCTGCGCGACAAAGACGGCCACCTGCGGACGTACAATCTGCGCAAGTACCAGCGCTCCAATCAATCCACCTGCATTGACCAGCGCCCGGCGGTGGTCAAGGGGCAGGTGGTCAAGAAGGGCGATATCATCGCCGACTCGTCCTCCACCGAAAACGGGGAACTGGCGCTGGGCCAGAATGTGACGGTGGCGTTCCTTTCCTGGGAAGGCGCCAATTTCGAAGACGCGATTGTCATCTCGGAGCGGCTGGTGCAGGCCGATCGCTTCACTTCGGTCCACATCGAGAAGTACGAGGTGGAGGCGCGCGATACCAAGTTGGGCCCCGAAGAGATCACCCGCGATATTCCCAATGTCGGCGAGGATGCCATCAAGGATCTCGATGAGAACGGCATCATCCGCATCGGCGCGGAGGTCGGGCCGAACGACATCCTGGTCGGCAAGATCACGCCCAAGGGCGAGAAGGAATTGACGCCCGAGGAACGCCTGCTGCGCGCCATTTTTGGCGAGAAATCCCGCGATGTGAAGGATACCTCTCTGCGCATGCCGCACGGCGAGCGCGGCAAGGTGGTGGATGTCAAAGTGTTCACCCGCGAGGACAATGCCGACCTTTCGGCGGGCGTGGACATGATGGTGCGCGTCTCGGTGGCCCAGCGCCGCAAGATCACTGCCGGTGACAAGATGGCCGGTCGGCACGGCAACAAAGGCGTCGTCTCGCGCGTTGTCCCGGTCGAAGATATGCCCTTCCTGGAAGACGGAACCCCGGTGGACATCATCTTGAACCCGACCGGCGTCCCCGGCCGTATGAATCTGGGACAGGTGCTCGAGGTTCATCTAGGCTGGGCGGCCAGCAAACTGGGCTTCCGGGCGCTGACGCCGGTGTTCGACGGCGCCCGCGAGGACGAAATCGAAGCCGAATTGGCGCGGGCCTGGCTGGTGGATTACGCCTGGAAAGAGACCGCTCAGAAAGCCTGGGAATGGCTCAGGGGCCAGGAATACAAGCCGGACATGATCGAAGATGATGAGGAGGTTCGCCGCCTGTATCTTGAGCAATGGCTGGGCGAGCGCGGCTACGATGTTTACCGCATCTCGTCGGACGTGGACTACGCTCGTCACTCGACCGCCAAGGAATGGCTGCGCGAGCACGGCTTCAACCCTGATACCATTTTGGTGGAAGAGATGCCCGCGCCCGACCGGCGCGAGCAGTACGACCGGGCGGCTGTCCACGCTTGTTTGAAGTTGTGGCTGCACGTCGAAGGATACGATGAGGTCGCCGATGAAGAGGTGGGCGAAAAGGCCCAGCAAGTGATGGCCGAGACCGGCCACCCGACCCCCATTTTGGGAAAGTTCATCTTGCGGGACGGCAAGACGGGCCAGCCTTACGATCAGCCGGTGACGGTGGGCGTGATGACGGTGCTCAAACTGCATCACTTGGTGGAAGACAAGGTGCATGCCCGCTCGACGGGTCCCTATAGTTTGGTGACCCAGCAGCCTCTGGGCGGCAAGGCCCAGTTTGGCGGTCAGCGCTTCGGCGAGATGGAAGTTTGGGCGCTGGAGGCTTATGGGGCAGCCTATACCTTGCAGGAAATGTTGACCGTCAAGTCGGATGATGTGCAGGGGCGGGTCAACACCTACGAGGCCATCGTCAAGGGAGAACCGATCGAGGAACCTAGCATTCCGGCCTCCTTCCGCGTGCTGGTCAAAGAATTGCAAAGCCTCGGGCTGGCTGTCGAGGCCGTGATCGACAACGGCGATGTGATCCGTTTTGGCAAGGACGAGGAAAAGATTCACCCGCCCAAATATGATACCGGCCTGCTTGGATTGGGAAGCGGCCTGGATGTGCCTGGCGCGGAAACGGACGAAAGCCAACCTTGACGGATAAAAAGCCCGTGTGATAGAATTACTCTTCGTTGCCTACAAGGGCTGATGCGTTGCACTGCCCACTGCGTAGTTCGTACGTGTGAGGCCATCAGGCACGTCATGTGATGGCCTCACATCTTGGAACAGACTGTCCAATTCTTATAAGGAATGTGTTCGGAGGCGAAGGTGCCAACAATCAACCAACTGATCCGCAAAGGACGCCGGTCGAAGAAGGTGAAGAGCAAGGCTCCGGCCTTGTTGTACACCTATAATTCCTTCAAGCAGCGCCGCGTGCGTCAGAGCAAGGGCGCGCCCCAGAAGCGTGGGGTCTGCACAGTCGTGCGCACGACGACTCCCAAGAAGCCGAATTCGGCGCTGCGCAAGATTGCCCGTGTGCGCCTGACAAACCAGATCGAGGTGACGGCTTACATTCCGGGCGAGGGCCATCAGTTGCAGGAGCACTCGGTGGTGCTCGTGCGCGGCGGCCGTGTCAAAGATTTGCCGGGCGTCCGGTATCACATCGTGCGCGGCTCGCTGGATACGACCGGGGTTGCCAATCGGAAGCAGGGCCGCTCGAAGTATGGCGCCAAGCGTCCGAAGGAATCCGCCTCTTAGTTCTGTTTGGATGGAGTACTGGAATGCGTCGAGCAAAACCTGAAAAGCGAGAAATTCCTCCGGATGTGCGTTACAACAACGTCACCGTGAGTGAGATGATTCATCACATGCTACGTCGGGGCAAGAAAAGCACGGCCGTCAGGATCATGTATGATACGCTGGATATCATCCGCCAGCGGATGGATGGAAAGGATCCGATCGAGGTCTTCGATACGGCGCTGAAGAATGTGGCCCCGGTGATGGAAGTCCGCCCGCGGCGGGTGGGCGGCGCCACCTATCAGGTCCCGATGGAAGTCGCGCCGGCCCGCCGGACGACCCTGGCCATTCGCTGGCTCCTGGACGCGGCGCGGGCGCGCTCCGGCAAGTCCTTCTCTCAGAAATTGGCGGATGAGTTGCTGGACGCCTTCAAAAACGAGGGCGCCGCGATCCGCAAACGCGAAGAGACTCACAAAATGGCGGAGGCCAACCGCGCCTTCTCCCATTACCGCATCTAAATTGCGGTTTCGTACTTTAACAGGAAATCTTCGATGGCCCGCGCCTTCCCGCTCGAACAGTATCGCAATATCGGTATCATTGCTCACATTGATGCCGGCAAGACGACCACAACCGAGCGGATCCTGTTCTACACCGGCAAGACGCATCGCCTGGGATCGGTCGACGACGGCACTACCGTGACCGATTGGATGGAACAGGAGCGCGAACGGGGTATCACCATCGTCTCCGCGGCGGTGACGGCGGAGTGGAAAGGCTATCAGATCAACATCATCGATACGCCCGGCCACATTGATTTTACCGCCGAGGTGCAACGTTCGCTGCGCGTCCTGGACGGCGGCGTGGTGGTGTTCGATGCCGTTCAGGGGGTCGAGCCGCAAAGCGAGACCGTCTGGCGTCAGGCGGATCGCTATGGCGTGCCGCGCGTCTGTTTTGCCAACAAGATGGACCGCATCGGCGCTTCGTACGAACGCACGATCGAGACGATCCGGCAGCGCCTGGGCGCCAATCCGATTGCCATGCAGATGCCGATCGGCATGGAGGCCTCTTTTCAGGGCGTAATCGATCTCATGACGATGAAAGCGGTCTACTGGGACGATGAACTGGGCCAGGAGCCGCGTCAGGCCGAGATCCCGGCCGATTTGCGGGCCGAGGCCGAGGAACGCCGCCGCACGATGGTGGAACACATCGCCGAACTGGATGATGCCCTGATCGTCAAGTATCTGGAGGGCGAGGAGATTCCCGTCAACGAGCTGAAGGCCGGCTTGCGGCGGGCGGTCATCGCCAATCGGGCGACGCCCGTCTTTTGCGGCAGTTCGCTGCGCAACAAGGGCGTGCAACTCGTCCTGGATGCCATCGTGGATTACCTGCCTTCTCCGCTGGATGTTCCGGCGGTGAGCGGGACCGACCCGCGCACGGGCGAGCAGGTGCAACTGCCGCCCCGCGATGATGCGCCCTTGAGCGCGCTGGTCTTTAAAATCGTAACAGACCCTTATGTGGGACGCCTGGCCTATTTCCGGGTCTATTCCGGGACGCTGAGTCAGGGTCAAATGGTCACCAACTCGACCAAGGGAAAACGCGAGCGGATCGGCCGGTTGCTGCGTATGTACGCCGATCATCGCGAGGACATCACCGAGGTGCGCGCCGGCGATATTGCCGCAGTCTTGGGTTTCAAAGACACCTTTACCGGCGATACGCTGTGCGACAACAAACTGATCGTCCTCGAAACCATCACCTTCCCTGAACCGGTTATCTTTGTGGCCATCGAACCCAAGACGGCCGCCGACCAGGACCGGATGAGCGAAGCGCTGCGCAAACTCTCGGAGGAGGATCCGACCTTTCGCGTCCGCAGCGACGAGAATACCGGTCAGACGATCATCGCCGGGATGGGCGAACTTCATCTGGATGTGCTGGTTGACCGGATGATGCGCGAGTTTCGTGTCCAGGCCAATATCGGCAAGCCGCGCGTGGCTTATCACGAGTCGATCACTCAACCTGTGCCGAAAGTCGATTACAAGTATGTCAAACAGACCGGCGGCCATGGTCAGTATGGACATGTGGTCATCTCGCTCGAGCCGGCCGAACCCGGAAGCGGAATTATCTTCGAGGATAAGATTGTCGGCGGCGTCATCCCGCGGGAGTTCATTCCCGCCATCGAGAGGGGCATCCGCGAAGCCGCGGAGGGCGGCGTCTTGGCCGGCTACCCGGTGGTGGATGTCAAGGTGACGTTGTTCGATGGGTCGTTCCACGAAGTCGATTCGAGCGATATGGCTTTCAAGATGGCGGCCACTTTCGCCTTCAAGGAGGGCATGCAGAAGGGCAATCCCATCCTTCTGGAGCCGATCATGAAAGTCGAGGTGGTGGTGCCAGAGGAGTACGTAGGCGATGTGATGGGCGGCCTGAACAGCCGCCGGGCCAACATTCGCGGGCTGGATATGCGCCCTGGCAATGCCCAGGCGATCAGCGCCTATGTCCCCCTGGGTGAGATGTTCGGGTATGCGACCGATCTGCGCTCGACCACCCAAGGCCGCGGGGTCTTTTCGATGGAGTTCGATCACTACGCGCCGGTTCCCGAATCGGTCGCGAAACAAATTCTTCAATCCTAATCTTGTCTTTTTCTAACTCTAGGAAGGAGAAAAGCGATGGCGAAGCAGAAGTTTGAGCGGACGAAGCCGCACATGAATGTAGGGACCATGGGGCATATTGATCATGGGAAGACGACATTGACGGCGGCGATCACGAAGTACTGTCAGTTTTTTGGGAAGGC
>CALGPL010000017.1 GCA_937960595.1 uncultured Anaerolineales bacterium
AGTTTGAAGCGCGAGAGTTCGGCGTCATCCTGAAAGCGCGGGTTGGCGCGGCGCAGGTTCTGGCGATGGTCGAGGGCGAGGAAGGTGAACGTGCCGCGCGGCGAGGCGGTTTGTTGCAGGGAGCGGAATTTGGCGAGGGAGAGGTGATTCATACGTCAAGTGCTCCAGCGTGAAGAATAGGCGTATAATTACTTTGCATGACAAAACTCAAGAAAATCTTGACCAAAGTGCTTTCAGGCTCCAAGAACATTGCCTTTGACGATTTTGTTCTGCTCGTCGAGGGGTTCGGTTTTCGCCTTTCCCGCATCAACGGCAGTCATCATATTTTCGTACATGAGGATATCAAAGAACTGGTCAATTTACAAAATGTAGACGGTCAAGTGAAACTTTATCAAGTACGTCAGTTCATGGAACTTGTCGAGCGGTATAATCTCCATCTGGAGGAATGACCATGAAAGATTATCACATTAATATTTTTTACAGCGAAGAAGACGGCGGGTATATTGCCGATATTCCTGATCTGGTTCATTGCTCCGCTTTTGGGCGGACGCCAGAAGAAGCCCTGGCTGAGGCGCTGCGCGCGAAACAGGCCTGGCTGGAAGCGGCGCGATTAGAGGGAAAACCTATCCCGGCGCCGCGATATCGTCCCATCATTTATCAGGTGCCAAATCTCATTTCAACCGACTAACTCAACCCTGCCCCTGTGGCAGGGATTTTTTTATCGTCAAGAGATACCTCGCTATCGAATCACGGGCAAGTTTGCCGCCAGGCGGTGAGGATGCGGTTCTTGAGGATGAAACTGACGTTGTGCGCCCGGCCCCACTCGCAGGCGGCGGCGAAATCAACCGGCATGTCGGTATATTCGGCGGCGAAGACGGCTTTGCCCGCTTCGATGAAGGGCAGCATTTCCTCAATCCAATTGTAATAGAAAGCGTCTTCGGTGATGGCGAAATCGAAGAATTCGAGCGAATCGGCGACCATCTCGGGGGCGTTCTTGAGGCCGATGGCCAGGCCGCGGGCGTGGGCTTCGTCGGCCAGCCAGCGGGCGTAGGCCAGTTGGTCGGCGTAGGTGAGCGGGAAGCCGGTGCGGTTGGTGTAGATTTCGATGTTGTCGGGTTCGACGCCGTCGAAGCCTTTGGCGGCGCACAGGTCGAGGCGGGCGCGCATAATGGGGGCCAGCAGGTCGAGGCGGCGGATGTCGAGCCAGCGTTCGCCGGGCCAGCCCTCGTAGGCGCGGCCGAGCACCTCTTCGGGGAAGCGGTCGGCGTCGGGACGCCAGTCCTCCCACGAACCGACCGAGATGTAGCAGAGGACGCGCGCGCCGCGGGCGTGGAGTTCGTCAATGATTTCCTGCGGCGCGTAGAGGTCAATGTCATAGACTTCGGCCTCGACGGAGGTGTCCACTTCTTCGTCGAGTTGCCATTGCCAGGTCAGACCTGGGGCCGGACGCCACCAGTCGGAGGCGGGGGGAGGGGCGGAGGGGGCGGGGGACACGGGAGCAGGCTCCGAGTGGGGAGTGCAGGAGGCGAGGAGGAGAAAGGCCAAAAGGAGAAAGCGGACAGGATGAAATCCTGTCCTACACTTTATGCACTTTGAACTGCGGCAGGTAATTCTGGTGGACGGCGAAGAGTTCATTGGTCATCTCCCGGATTTCGGCCAGCGAGAGGACGGCGGCGGTCAGCGGGTCGTGACAGATGGCGCGATAGACCATGACCGGGTCGCCGGCCAGGGAGGCCTGAATGGCCATCTCTTCGATGCCGCTGGAAAGTTGGGTCAGCAGGGCGCATTCGGGCGGCAGCGCGCCGACATGCATGGGGTGGAAGCCGGCGCGGTCCACCAGCACGGGGACTTCGACGCAGGCGCCCTCGGGCAGATTGGTGATGAGATGGGTGTTCTGGACGTTGCCGTTGAACTTGAACGGTTCGCCGCCCTTGAGAGCATTGATGATGTAAGCGGCGTATTCGTGGCCGCGCTGCAAGTCTTCGGGCGTGAGCGGACGCGCCAACCGTTCCTTGACCTGGTCTTTCCAGGTGGCTTCGTTGCGTTGGTATTCTTTCAGGATGTAGGCGTATTCGCCCGGATTCCAGTTGGTGCCATGGGTGCAATATTTTTCGATGAGGTCGGGGCGCTTGCGGAACCACCAGTTGTACTCGGAGTTGTGGCCGCTCGATTCGGTGACGTATTTGCCCAGCGCCAGGAACATCTCGTTGCGCACCGGCTCGGCGTTGTAGATTTCGGGGCGGGTGGTGACGGCCTCGTAGAGTAGAGGGTAGGCGTCGCGGCCGCGCCATTTGAATTCGAGATACCAGGCCTGATGGTTGATTCCGGCGCACAGGTAATCGATCTCCTCATACGGCGCGCCGATCCATTCGGCCAGCATCATGGCCGTGCCCTGCACCGAGTGGCACAGGCCGGTGACGGTGATGAAGGATTGCTTTTGGATGGCCGAGACGAGCATCGCCATCGGGTTGGTGTAGTTGAGCAGGACGGCCTGCGGGCAGTAGCGTTCCATGTCGCGGACGATGTCCATCATCGGGTTGATGGTGCGCAGGAAGCGGAAGATGCCGCTCGGGCCGCGCGTGTCGCCGACGTTGATGTCCACGCCGTATTTTTTGGGGATTTCGATGTCGTGCCGCCAGACCTCGGTCGAACCGGCCAGGATGGTGGTCAGCACCACGTCTGCGCCTTGCAGGGCTTCGGCGCGGTCGAGGGTGGCCGAGACGGTGGCCGGACGCTCCCCGGCGGCGATGAGTTTCTCGACGCCCTTCTTGGCCCATTCGAGTCGCTCGGCGTTGATGTCCATCAGGGCGATGTGAGCGTCTTCGAGCAGGGGGAAGGTGAGGATGTCGCGCACGAGTTCGCCGGTGAAACCGAGCGAACCGGCGCCGATGAAAGCAATCTTGGTCATGGGAATCTCCTTGTTACGGACTGGTGGCCGGGCAGGGCCACTGGCTGGGGTCGAGGTTCGGCTCGAAGCCGGGGTTGATGCGCAGGCGTCCGAGCGAGCGGTCGGTGACGTAGGGGACGTAGCCGCGCGCCCGGGCGCGGCAGTAGGCGTCGGCGATTTGCTCGGGGCGGGCGGTGTAGTCAATGGTCAGGACGAGTTTGCCCGCCGCCACCCACCGGTCGAGGATGGCCTCGCGTTCGGCGGTCCATTCGGGCGGACTGGGTTCGTGGTCGCGCGGGTACCCGTAGTACAGGTCTTCGACGCCGACGCCGGTCATGGCCTCCAGGTAGTCGGGGAACAGCACGCCCAGTTCCTCGGCATTCTGCGGGAAGACGCCAAAGCCGGGATGTTTCTTGCGGGCGTATTCGGTGAAATCGAGGATGAAATCTACCATTTCACGGGCGGCGGTCGCGCGGCCCTGATCCTGATAATACCAGTAAGCGTCCACACGGTCGAGGTAGACGCCGTCGAAGCCGAGGGCCAGGATTTGGTCGAGGTACGATTCGGGCGTCCCGTAGATGATGCGCTGCCAGTCGGGATCCCAGTAGTGGACCCAGTAGTCGCCGGCCCAGGTGCCGTCGGGGGCGTCCAGCCAGGGGGGCGGATTTTCAATCCAGTCGGGATTCCAGTACCAGCGGTAATTTTCGGTCTGGCCGATGCTCATGTAGCACAGGACGAGTTTGGGGCCGCCGGGCGAGTTTCGCAAGGCGGGGATGACCTCCGGCGAGTTGCCGGCGGCGGAAATGGGGACGACTATCAGGTCGAAGGCCGTCTCGCCGATGCGGTCGGGGTCGGCGTGCTGCAGTTGATAGAGAAAATCATTTACGGCCAGCCAGTCCGGCTCCTCGGGGGCCGGGCGGCAGCCCCCGAGGAACCCTGACCAAAGGAGAAGGAGGAGAAACAAACTTTTGCAACCGCGCGACATAGCGACTCCTATTTGAACCCGGTCATGGTGAAGCCCTGGACGATCCAGCGTTGGAAGAACAGGAAGACGAACAGGATGGGCATGATGATCAGCACCGTGGCGGCCATGACCAGCGCGCCCTGGCCGGTGTGGGTCGAGTTGAACCAGGTCAGGATGATGGGCAAGGTGCGGACTTCGATCTTCTGCAGGACGATCATCGGCCACAGGTAGGCGTTCCAGTTGAACATGAAACCCAGGATGCCCAGGGTGGCGAGCGGCGCGCCCAGTTGCGGCAGGACGATGCGCCAGTAGATTTGCCACTCGCCGGCGCCGTCGATGCGGGCGGCGTCGAACAGTTCGTTGGGCAGGGTTTCGCAGAACTGGCGCATCATGAAGATGCCGAAGGCGTCCACCGCGCTGAAGATGACCAGGCCCCACAGCGAGTTAATGAGGCCCAGTTTGGCGAGGATCAGGTAACTGGGAATCATCGTAATCTGGGTGGGGATCATCATCATGGTCAGGAACCAGCCGAAGAGGATTTTCTTGCCCGGGAACTCGAACTTGGCGAACATGTAGCCGATCAGCGAACTGGTGAAGAGGGTGGAAGTCACGTTGAAAACAGCCACGAAGGCGCTGTTGCCGTAGAAGCGCAGCAGGGGCAATTGGGGGTCGTTGAAGATCTTGAGGTAATTTTCGAGGGTGAAATTTTCGGGCCAGAAGGTGGGCGGGACGCGCAGGACCTCCAGGTTGGTCTTGAACGAACTGAGGATCATCATCACGAACGGCAGGAGCGTGAACGACAGGCCGAGGGTCAGGATGAAATAGGCCAAGAAGCGGCCCAGGAAACGGCTCCAGCCAAAGGGCTTGCGAGGTTGGGCGAGAGGGGTGGAGAGGGTGTTGGCAGCCATGTCAATACTCCCAATCGGTGCGCAGGACGCGCATTTGGAAAAGTGTGACTCCCATGACAACCAGGAACAGGACGAAGGATTCGGCGGCCGCCCAGCCCATGTTTTGGTAACGGAAGGCGCTCTTGTAGATGTCGAGCATCAGCACCTGGGTCTGATTGTTGGGGCCGCCATTGGTCATGACCTGGATGACGTCGAAGACCTGGAACGAAGACAACATGGTCATCACGCAGACGAACAGCATGGTCGGGCGGATGAGCGGCAGGGTGATGCGGGTGAAGGCTTGCCAGGAGTTGGCGCCGTCGATCAGGGCCGCCTCGCGCAATTCATGCGGCACCCCTTGCAGGGCGGCGATGAAGATGACCATGTTGTAGCCGTAATCTTGCCAGAGATAAGCGATGATGACGGCCCACATCGCAATCGAGACGTTGGCGAAGCCGGCGCGCGGATCCGAGAGCCAGGCGACCGGCGTTCCGCCGAAAGCGCGAATGATGGCATTGATCCAGCCGGCCTGCGGATCGTACATGCTCATCCAGATCAGCGCTACACCGACCGAGGAGGTCAGCACCGGCAGGAAATAGATCGTCCGATAGAGCGACTTGAAACGGTTGCCGATGCTCTCCAGCAGCCAGGCCAGCGGCAAGGTGATGGCCAGGTTGAGCGGCAGAACGGCCACGGCGAAGATGATGGTGTTGCGCAAACTGGTGCGGAAAAGCGTCGCCTGGACCGAGTCGCCGCTGAACATTTCGACGAAATTGCGCAGTCCGACGAAGGGGTTGCTGCCCCCCAGCCCGAGGATTGGGCCGCCGAGACGGCCCGGACTGTAGTCGAAAAACATCAGGACAAAGGCCCAGCCCAGCACAAAGATGCCCAGCGATTCGTACAGCAGCAGGGGAATGGTCACGCTGGCGACAAAACGCCGCTTGGAGATGACCAGCCCGCTGCGCCGCCTGTCATTGCGATTTCGAGTCCGTACCATAACACACCGCCTGAAAAGAGGATAAAAGACAAGAATGAGTGCAGAGGGGCGTGCCAGGCACGCCCCGAACGGGATTAGCGGAAGGTGGAATTGGCCTCAGTATCAATGGCTTGCAGCGCCTGATCGACCGTTTCCACGCCTTGCAGGGCATTCAGGACGTGCGGGTAGATGATCTCGTAGACCACCAGGTCGCGGTCGGGCATGTTGCCCAGGTATTCGCCGTAGGGCAGGATGGCGAGGGCTTTCGGCACCCAGGGCATGGCGGCGGCAATCTCGGGCGATTCGGCCACCGCTGGCATGGCCGGGATCGTGCCGCTGGCAATGTTCCACTGCGCAGCGATCTCGGGATTGGCAGTGACAAATCTGACGAAGTCCCAGGCGATATCCTGGTGTTGGCTGTTGGGCGAGACGGTCAACCCCCAGCCCGAGTCGGCAACGAAGACCGGATCACCCTGGATGGGCGGCAGGTAGAAATAGTCCCACTCGTCGGCGAAATCGGGATAGTTGGTCTGGCCTAGAGCAATGGCCCAGGAGCCGATGTAGCCGATGCCGACCTTGCCCTGGAAGAAGGCATCAATGACGAAGTTGGTGCTGTCGTTGAAGACGACGGGATCCACCACGCCGGCGTTGACCATATCCACCATGAATTGCAGTTGGGCGCGCGCTTCAGGTGTGTTGAAGGTGAATGCGGTGTGATCGGCATTCCAGTAGTCGCCGCCGCGTTGCTTGATGCCGGCCAGGAACGAGAAGGCGGTCGGATCGGCGCAGGCAAAGTGGAAGCCGGCGACAGACATCATGCCCGTCTCATCTACTTGAGTCAGGGCCTGAGCGTCGGCGATCACATCATCCATCGTGCGCCATTGCGGGGGATAGGTCAAACCGGCTGCCTCGTACAGGGTCTTGTTGACCAGCACGCCGCCATATTCCATATTGAACTCCTGCGGCATGCCGTACAGGACTCCATCCACGATGAATCCGCCGATCGGCGCGGCGTAGAAGGTCTGCTGGGCCTGCTCGACGGTCATCACTTCGGCTGGCACCGGCGTCAGGCGCTCGTAGTATTGCGAGGTCCAGGTGCCGAAGAGTTGCAGGATGTCGGCCTCTTCGCCGGCGGGCATGGCGGTCTGGAGGGTCTGCAGGTAGAGTTCGTAGTCGAAGTTCTCCAACTGGATGTCCACATTGGGATGCTCGGCCTCATAGGCGGCGATGGCGGCTTCATAACCCGCGATGAAAGCGTTGTTGGTATGCACCCAGAAGCGCAACACGATGGTTCCTTCGGGAGCGGCCGATTCCCCTTTGCTGCCGCAGGCGGTCAGCACAAGAGTCAAGACAATGAGCAAGGCGAGAATCTTGGCTTTCATTTTTTCTTCTCCTTATCGAAATGGTAGATGGATAACGATCGAGATGCGAGTCGAAAATCATCTTCTCTTGCGATCACCTCCTTGACAAATGGACAACCTTATCGAGATGGTTGGGGCGGTCGGGATCGAGAGCGCGGGCCAGGGCACGCTCGAAGGCCAGCAATTGCCCGACGGGCAGGTACAGCACATCCTGGACGGCTTGGTCGAGGCCGGCCTCGAAGCAGACCGTTGCGTCGCTTTCGGCAATGTCGAGGGCGCGGCTGCCCAGGGCGCGCATCTCTTCCAGCACCGCCGCCTCGTGCGGACCGTTGGCGGCCGAGCGCAGGCCGATGACCAGCGTCGATTCGGTGACCATGCTCTTCGGTCCGTGCCGGAATTCCAGGAAATGAAACGGTTCGCTGTGGCTGAGGCTCATCTCTTTCATTTTCAGGCTTAGTTCGCCGGCCAGGCCGTAGCGCGGCCCGGAGCCGAGCCAGTAGAAGCGGTCGAGGGAGAGATCCGGGCCGATCTCGGCAGCCACAGGCGCGGCCTGCGCCAGGAGGCGGCGGCCGGCCTCCGGCAGGCGGGCAAGCCCTTCGAACAGGTCGGTGCACCCGGCCCAGAGCGCAGCCAGGGCCACCGTCCCCAGGTAGAGGGTCGAGAAGGCGCGCGTCTGGGCCACCGATTGCTCCTGGCCCGAAGGCAGGACGAGATTGAGGGCGCCCATCTTCGCCAGCGGCGCCTCCGCATAGCAGGAGAGGGTGATCAGGTCGCCGCGCCCGGCTTCGAGAAAGGCCTCGCAGGCGCGCAGGGTCTCGGTCGTCTCGCCGGAGCGGGAAACGGCTACCAGCAATGTTTTGTAGGTCGGATTGTCAATCCGACCTGCTGAGGAGGCCGGATTCAGCCACAATTCGGAGGCCGGGAAGGCACGGCATGTCAGGCCGGTCAGTTCCTGCGTCCGCGCCGCGGCGGCCAGCGAGAGGTAGTAGGTGGAGCCGCAGCCGGTGAAGAGAATCCGTCCATAACGGCGGGCCGGAGCGAGGGCCAGCGCGTCCCGGCGGGCGGCAGTCAGGACTTCCAGCGCAGCGGCCCAGGCTTCGGGCTGGGAGAGAATCTCCTGGTGGGTAAACTTTCCTTTATCGGTATCTATGTTCATCTGTGTTTATCTGTGGCTTAAGATTTGCTCGGCGTTCTCGAAATAGACCTTGCGCAGCACGTCATCGGGCAAAAAGATGCCGTAGGCGTACCAGCGTCCCTGGAGCGGAATTGCGCTGTCGTTGTAGTTGAAGTACTCGTCGTCGGTCTCCAGGAAGCGGTAGATGACGCGGTAGGCTTCGGGGGAAGGGCCCATGTCGGAGCCGAACAGGATGCGATCTTGATATTGGATGAAAAAACGCCGCGCCGTGTAGGGCTGGCGGCCGAGTTCGCCGATGCGGGCGGAAATGTCCACAAAGTAGTTCGGGCAATCATCGAGCATCTCCCCCACCCAGGCCAGGTTTTCGGCGTAACAGCCCACATGGGCGCCGATGAAGGTGGTGCGCGGATGGCGCTTTACCAGGCGATGGAGGCCCTCTAGGATGTGCAGGAAGGGCGGGAAGGGCGGGCTGGTGAAGGCCCAGTCGGGGTGCTGGCCGAGTTCCTCCCAGCGCTCGTTGGTCTCGTCTATCGGGTCGAAGAAAGCGACCGGGTCGGCGACGTGGATGACGACCGGCAGGCCGAGTTCGCCAGCCGTTTGCCAGAGCGGATCGAGGCGCGGGTCATCGACTGCGACGAGTGTGCCGTGATGGTCGCGGACGTGCAGGCCGAAGCCCTTCCAAATCTTCAGGCCCTCGGCGCCGCGCTCCTTCTGGACCCTGAGCCTGCCTGCCGCCCATTCGGGGAAGGCCTCGCCCAGTTCGGGCCACTTGCTCCAGTCCACGCCGCCGAAGATGAGGAAGCGCTCGGGGGCTTGGGTTTTGAAGTAATCCAGATGAGCGTGGAGGATGTCCTCGCCCCAGCCGCCGTCCAGGTCCACGTAGCGGACGACGCCGGCTTCATCGAGCAGGTCGAGCAGTTGGGCGAGCGGTTTTTTGTCCCAACCGCCGCCGAACGGTTCGCCGAGGTGATTGTGGGCGTCGAAGGCGGGGAAGCGCGGCCGCTCGACCAGGGTGGCCTTGGTGACGAGTTGAGAGCGAGGGCGGAAGTTCTCCAATAACATCGTTGTAGTCGGGTAGTCAGATAGTCGGATAGTCGGATAGTCGGTAGTCGAATGGTCGGATAGTCAGGGGTCGGATAGTCGGATGGTCGGCAGCCGCCGGTTGAATCGTCCCATCGTCAGACTATAAGACTATGAGACTATCACTCTTATCCCGCGTTCGCGCAGGGCGTCGAGGAAGTCGGACGGGGCGGCCGAGTCGGTGACGAGGGTGTGGACGCTTTCGAGCGGGGCCAGGCGGGCGGCGGCGGCGCGTCCGAGTTTGGTGTGGTCGGCGACGATGATGATTTCCTGGCCGGCTTTCAGGATGGCGCGGTCGGTCATCGTTTCGGGCAGGTAGTCGTTGGTCAGGCCGTGTTCGAGGCTGATGGCGCGCGTGCCGATGATGACCTTGTCGGCGCGCACTTCGGCCAGCGCCTGCTCGGTGATGTGGCCGATGAAGGAGAGTTCGCTGTCACGCAGCATCCCGCCCAGGCAGATGACCTGGATGTTCTCCAGCCCGGCCAGGGCGTTGATGACCGGCAGGGAGTTGGTGATGACGGTCAGGGGGTTGCGCGTCCGCAGGGCGCGGGCTGCCTCCAGCACAGTGCTGCCGGAGCCGAGGAAGACCGTCTCGCCGTCCTGGACGAGGGCGGCGGCGGCCAGCCCGATGCGGATCTTCTCGGCGGCTTGTTCGCGTTCGCGCTGCAAGATGGGGGCTTCGGGCGGGGCCTCGCTGAGGGCGATCGCGCCGCCGTGCACGCGCTGCAACTTGCCCTGCTCGGCCAGCGCGTCGAGGTCGCGGCGGGCGGTGGCCTCGCTGACCTCGAAGGTTTCGCAGAGTTCGGCCACGCTGATGCGCTGGCTGCGGGCCAGGATTTGCAGGATTTGGGTCTGGCGTTCAGGACTGGAGAGGGAATTGTTCATCGAAATCGCTCATAATAAATCATAATCATTCAAATTCAATCATATTCTCGCGTGTTTTATGAGCGATTTCAAGTGACAAATGTCATGAATCGAGCGCAAAGGAGAGAAGCGCCTATCCCAACCGTCTAGGCAAACTGGCGGCCATCTGACCGCCAGTTTTTTGTCTCTGCCATTTTGGGGCGCTGTTTGACCTTTTTGCAGGAACTGCCTAGCCGCCGCATCAGAGCCGCGGCTCGATGGCGAAAAATGCCAAGACGTATCCGCAGATTGCGCAGATCACGCCGATTTTTCTCTCTTTTCCGCGCAATCTGTGAAATCTGTGGATGAGGAGGTAGGCCGTTACTTTTTGCATGCCTTTTTAGCGCCTCGGCGTTGATTCACGGGCGTGTGCCGAGCGTTACGGTCACGTCCACCTGTTCACCGCCGCGCAGCACGGTCAGGGTGACCGTATCGCCGGGGGATTTGTTGAGGGTCAGGTAACTGACCAGGTCGTCGAAGAGGTGGATCGGCTGACCATCCACAGCGACGATCAGATCGCCGCCTTTGTTGATGGAGCCGTAGTTGGGGATGGTGATCCGCTCGCTGCCGGCGCGAAGGCCCGCCTGCTCCGAGGGGCCGCCGCTGACCACGTTCGTGACGTAGGCGCCGGTGAAACGCGGCAACTCGAGCGCTTCGATCACCGGCAGCGGCAGGTTGTCGACCGCCGCGATGCCGAGATAGGGATAGTCGAAGCGGCCGTTGGCGATCAGGGCCGGCACGACCCGCTTGGCGACGTTGATCGAGATGGCAAAGCCGATGCCCGAATTGACCGGCTCGCCTGAGTCGGTGTAGCCTTCGGTGCGAATGGCGCGGTTGACGCCGATGACTTCGCCCCTCAGGTTGAGCAGCGGCCCGCCCGAATTGCCGGGATTGAGCGGCGCGTCGGTCTGGATGATATCGCCTGCCGTGAAATAGCCGCTCGTTGTCGCCTGAACGTTGGAAGGCAGGTTGCGCCCCAGCGCCGAAATGACCCCGGTGGTCATCGTGCCTTCCAGGCCGAAGGGATTGCCGATGGCGACCACAATTTGGCCGACCCGCAGGGTGCTCGAATCGCCCAGCGTCAGCGGGTGCAGTTCTTCCGCCGGCACGTCCACGCGGATGACGGCCAGATCGGAATGCGGATCCGCTCCCACTACCTCGCCATAGGTCTTGTAGCCGGAGGGGAAGTCCACCTCGACGCGGGTCGCCCCCTCGACCACATGCTGGTTGGTGACGATGTACCCATCGGCGCTGTACACCCAGCCCGAGCCGAGCGAGCCGCCGCTGGCGGTGGTCGTGCGAATGGTCACCACGCCCGGGTTGACCTGTTCGTAGAGCGAGGTCAGGGCGTTCTCCTCGCCCGCCAGGTCCACCGAGAGGGGCTGAGCGGCCGAGGGGGCCTCAATCACCGCCGGCTGGGTAACCGTCGGCGGCGCCGAACCGCAGGCCAGAACGGAGGCGGTCAGCACGATCAAAAGTACCGTTAAAAGCATTCTGGATTTCATCGTTTCTCCTCTTAGAAAGGGTCTGAAAAGTCTTCGGGAGCCACAGATAAACACCAATTTTTCGGACGAGAAGCCGGTTGTGAGTTGCCAAAATCCCTTTTATCCGTGTTCCTCTGTGGTTGAGGACGAATTTTCAGACTCTCTTTTTTAGGAAGGACGCAGGCGACGGGCCTGTTCCAACAGGGACTTTTGTTGAGGGGTGAGTTGTTTGGGAATCTGGACCCGGACGCGCACGTACAGGTCGCCCTTGACCTGCGGGTTGCGCAGATGCGGCATGCCGCGTCCGGCCAGGCGAAACAACTGGTCGGGCTGGGTGCCGGGCGGGATGGTCAGCAGCACCTTGCCGGTGACGGTATGGACCTCGGCCTCGCCGCCCAGGATGGCCGTAAAGACATCGATCGTCACCTCGGTATGCAGATCGTTGCCATCCCGCTCGAGAAAGGGATCCTCGGCCACATTGAGCACCAGGTACAGGTCGCCGGGCTTGCCATCCGGGCCGAGCGGGCCGGCGCCGGGGACGCGGACCTTGGTGCCGGTGCGCGCCCCGGGCGGCAGGGTGACCTCGATCCGGCGGCCGCCGACCTGCAGGTGGCGGGTGGTGCCGGTATAGGCTTCCTTCAGGCTGATGGTCACGGCCAGTTGGGAGGCGTCTGCCGGCCGGGCGCGGCCGCGCACCGTCCCGCCCATCCCGCCGAAGATGCTGCGGAAGAAGTCGGAGAACAGACCCTCGCCGAAGAGATCCTCGAGGTCAATGCCGCCGGTGGAGGTAGTCCATTGGCCCCAGTTGAAGTCGCCCGGCGCGCCGGACTGCCGCCAGCGGAAGTACTCGTCGCCGAGTTGATCGTAGCGGGCGCGCTTCTGCGGATCGCTCAGCACCTGGTAGGCCTCGTTGATTTCCTTGAAGCGCTCCTCGGCGTTCTTGTCGCCGGGATTGCGGTCGGGATGGTATTGCATGGCCAATTTGCGATAGGCCGACTTGATTTCGTCGGTGCTGGCCTTGCGATCGACGCCGAGGATCTTGTAGTAGTCCTTGTATTCCATACACCTCACCCGTTGTCCTATTCTAGGCCGTCGGCAGGGGAGAGTCAAGCGCCGCGGACGGTGATCTTATCCAATTCTAACGCATCTCATTTGCTCTTAAGTCATTTGACTGGATCGGCAATCCTCTGCACTGCCAAAGCGCCAAAGACTGTTCTGGGCGAATTCAGGAGGCTCTTGGTGTTCTTCGCGTCTTGGCGGGGATGACGGCTGGAGTCCATTGGCGATTCTTCGGCCTGGCAGTATACTCGCCGCTGAAGCCAAAATCTTCTCCCGAGGTCATCATGAAATCCATTTGCGTCTATTGCGGCTCTGCCGACCAGGTCCCCGAACCATATTTGCAGGCTGCCCGCCGGATGGGCGCTGCCCTCGCCAGGCGCGGCCTGACTCTCGTCTACGGCGGCGGCAAGACCGGCCTGATGGGCGCCCTGGCCGACGCCGTCCTGGCGGCCGGCGGCCAGGCCGTGGGCGTCATCGTCGAGACGATGAACACGCCCGCCCTGGCCCATGCCCGCCTGACCCGCATGGAGGTTGCCCCTACCATCCACCAGCGCAAGGCGCGCATGTACGCCCTGGCCGACGGCTACATTGCCCTGCCCGGCGGTTACGGCACCCTGGACGAACTGTTCGAGACCCTGACCTGGGCGCAAATCGGCGAACATGCCAAACCGGTCGGCCTGCTCGACGTGGACGGTTACTATCAGCCTCTTCTGGCCATGTTGGACAAGGCCACTGCCGAGGGATTCATCTTCCCTGAACACCGCCGCGCCCTGCTCTACGCCGCCGACCCCGACGGCCTGCTCGATGCCATGCAGGTCTTCGACCCGCCTGTGGAGGCCGTCCGGCGTTGGATGCGGCAGGATTAGCAGACCCCCTGTCACCGCGGTCTTCGCTCATCTCCAGCCTGAAATTGATTAACCTGGGAATCGGCGCTATTCGCCTGTTGACCGGCCTCTTCCGGCCGTGAGGCGAGGGGCAGCCGCCGAACAAGGTCAACGTTCGACCGTGAATGTGACCTCGGCCTCGGCGGTGTTGCCGACCCGGTCGGCGGCGACCACGCGCAGGGTGTGATCGCCGCGCCGCGCCGTCCAGGCGAAGGTGAACGGTTCGCTCGTCAGGGTGGCCAGCCGGCGGCCGTCGAGGAAGAACGTCACCTGCGCCAGGTACGGATCGCTGGCCTGGGCCTGGAAGATCACCTGCGGCTCGGCCTGCGAGTCGACCGTCTGGGCCGGCTGTGGATAGAGAATGGCCACCTGCGGCGGTGTGTTGTCCACCGCCACCTGGGTCACCGCCTGGCGGACGCGCTGGCCCTCGTAGAGGACCAGCAGCCGCAGGGCGTAGAGCCCGTCCAGGCCGCGCGTGTCCCAGACTGCCAGGCGGCCCTCGGTGACCGGGGCGGTGTAATCGCTGCCGATCTGAATCCAGGCCGAGGGGTTCAGGCCCTGGCCATACTCGAGACGGTACGAGACGAAGCCCTCGCCACCCGCCGCCCCGCTGATCACGACCTCGCCGTGCACATCGGCGAACAACTCGGGCGAGGTGATGTGCGCCTCGGCCAGCGGCGGCTGCGGCTGGATCGAATCGTAGGCGGTCGGCGGGACCGGCAAGCCCTCCGCCTCGGCCCAAGCGCGCGCCTCGGCCGGCACCATCAAGTAGACGCGGCTCTCGATCAGTTCGGAGGGAGTGAAAACGGTCGCCAGCAGGCCGGTCTCGCGGTTGATTTCATAGACGCGGTAGAGCGTATCGGCCTGGACCGGCTCGCTGCCCGCCAGGAAGACCTCGCCGACCACGTTCGGGCAGACGGCGGTCGGCAGCAGGCCCGACGGGTCGCAGACCGAGCGCGTCACGATGCCGGGCGGCGTCTCCCATTGAGCGGGCGGCAGGCCGAGCACCGCCTGACGCAGGAGGGCATTCCACAAGCCGCCCGAAACCGCCCGCATCCCCGACCCTTTGCCGGCATCGGCCCAGACGACCACCAGCCGGTCGGGGGTATAGCCGACCGTCCAGGCGGACGAATCGGAGGCAGAGCCGCCCTGTTTGACGGCGGCCGGGAAGCCGACCTCCAGCGGGTTGCCGCGGCCGAGCGAAGGCCAGCGGGCGGTCTCGTCGCTGAGGACATGATTGATGAGATAGGCCAGTTCGGGCGAGACTACCGCCTGGGCGTGGGGGGTGCGCCAGTCGGCCCAGACCGCGCCGTCCACGCCGGTCACGGTCAGGACGCTCACCGGGCGGATTTCGCTGCCGGCCAGGGCGCGGCCGGCGCGTTGCCCCTCGGCCGCGAAGACGGCGTAGGCCCCGCCCAGATCGAGGGGGGAGAGAAGCACATTGCCGGCCAGCAGATCCGTCCCTTCTGGCAGAGAAAGGCCAAAAGGCTCGGTCAGACGCAGCACACTCTCCGCACCGAACCGATCCAACAAGTGAGCAGCCGGCGGCAAATAATCATTGGCCAGGGCCAGGCGCAGGCGCAGCGGGCCGCGGTACTGACCGTCGAAGTTGGCGACTGAGCCGGGAATATCCCAGGCCAGGCTGGCCGGGCTGGCGCCGCGCGTGAAGGCGGTCAGATAAACGAAGGGGGTCAGAATGGTGCCGCCCGGATGCGACAGGAGCGCCGCCGACTCGCCGCTCGCATACGTATCGCCGACGGCAGCCAGCACCTGCCCGCGGCGCGGATCGAGGATCAGGGCGCTGGCCGACCCCTCCGGCAGGGTCGGCGCCGGCGAGAGGGCCGGCAGCAGACGGGCGCCGCTGCATTCGGCCGCCGGCGCCTCATCCCGCCCGGCCAGGCGCGAGACCTGCGTCTGGACAATGCAAGCGGCCTGGACCTGCAAATCATAGTCCAGGCTGGTGACGATGACCAGTCCGCCGCGTTCCACCCGCCCGCCGCCGAAGACCGTCTCCAACTGGCCGAGGCTGAGGGCAACGAAGGCGGGGGCAAACGGCGCTTCCGCCTCGGGGTAAGACATCAGCACCGGCAGGTGGCCGACTTCCTGGTTGAATTCCTCGGGGGAGAGCAGGCCGAGGGCCAGCATGGCGCGCAGGGTTTCCTGGCGGCGTTGTTCGGCAGCCTGAGGCGCGTCGACCGGATTGAGGGCCGGGGCGGCGGCCACCGCCGCCAGCATGGCGCACTCGCTGCGGTCGAGTTCGGCAGCCGACTTGCCAAAATACCACTGCGCCGCGGCTTCCGCCCCGTAGGCGTAATTCCCATAGTCGGCGCTGTTCAGGTACCATTCCAGCACCTGCGTCCGCCCGTAACGGGCGGTCAGTTGGCCGGCCAGCAGGCGCTCGCGGACGGCGCGCCGAAGGGAGGGCGGCTCGTTCCACAGGAGCAGGTCCGAAACCAGTTTCTGGGCGAGGGTCGGGTGACTGTCCGGATCGCGCCAGCCCGTCAGGCGATAGCCGGGGCTGCGCCAGAATCCCGGCTCCGACACCGCGACGGCGGCATTCAGACAGGCTTGCGGAAAGCGGTGGTAGGGCAGAAAGGTGCGCGGGGCGTCGCTGGGGGCCAGGACGCGCAGCAGGCGCGTCCCGCTACGGTCGTACAGGCGGGTCGGCTGGCGCAGCAGGCCGGTTTGCGGATCGAGCAGGACGGGGAGGGCCTCGAGGGAAGGCAGGTCGCCGGTCAGGTCGGCGTAGGCCAGGCCGGCGGCCAGCAAGAGAACGACCAGCAGGGTGGTCGCAAGAAAGCCGAAGCCGAAGAAGATCTGGCGGGCGCGGCCTTCGGCGCTGCGACGGCGGCGGTCGCGGCGCTGACGGCGCTGACGGATGATGGTCAGGGTGGAAGACATGTCAGCGGCGGCGCACGATGGCATCGGTCATTTTGACCACCCGCGCCATGGCCGGCACATCGTGGACGCGCACGATGTCGGCCCGGCGCGTGATGCCGACCGCGACGGCGGCGGCCGTCCCCTCCAGGCGTTGATCGGGCGGCAGGTCGAGGGTGTAACCGATGAAGGATTTGCGCGAGGGCCCCAGCAGGACGGGGAAGCCCAGGGCGCGAATCTCGTCCAGGCGGTCAATCAATTCCAGGTTTTGCTCGACTGTCTTGCCAAAGCCGATGCCGGGATCGAGAATGATGTGGCTCTCGGGGATGCCTGCCCGCCGGGCCCGTTCGACCGATTCCATCAGGTCGCGTCGGACATCCGCGAGCAGGTCGGTGTACTCGGCGCCGCGGTAGGCCGCGCCGAGGCGCTCGCGCACCTCGACGTTGGCCGGCTGGCTGCGGTTGTGCATCAGGACGACGGCCGCGGCGCGGCGGGCGATGACCGCGGCCAGGTCGGGGTCGGCGCGCAGGCCCCAGACGTCGTTGACGATGCACGCCCCGGCCTGCAGGGCTGCCTCGGCCACGGCTGCCTTGTACGTATCCACCGAGATCAGGGCGTCGGGGAATTCGGCGGCCAGGGCGCGGATGACGGGGACGACGCGGCGCATCTCGTCCTCGGCGGCCACCGGCTGCGAACCCGGACGGGTGGATTCGCCGCCTACATCGAGCAGGTCGGCCCCCGCCGCCAGAAAGGCGCGCGCCTGAGTCGCCGCCCTTTCGATCGCATCGCCTGCGGAGGGGGAGAGCAAACCATCCCCCGAAAAACTATCGGGGGTGACGTTGAGGATGCCCATCAGGTAGGTGCGTTGGCCCCAGGTCAGGGCGCGGTTGCGGAGCGTCAGGGTGAGCATGACGGCAAGGGGCTGCCCGGCAGCCTCACGGCAGTTGGTCGAGCGGACGCGACAGCCAGGCTTCGGCGGCGTCTAGGTCGGTGAAGATCTTGATGGCCGCCGAAGTCTGAGGCGAAGCAGCGTAGTAGATTTGGCGGACGGCCTCGGCAATCTGTTCGTCTGCCACCACCACCGCCAAGCGGATGAAACGCGCCGCCGGGTCGTTGTTGACTTCGATGGCCGTACGGATGGCTTTCTCGGGGATTGCGCCCACCTGACGCAGATCGTACAGGTTGCGGGTCAGCCGGTCGGCGCCGAGCAGGTGTTCGAGGGCAAAATCGTGCCAGTGCTGAATGGTGGCATCCGACAGGTCGGTGAAGGTGAGGGTCATGCCGCCATCCGGGCGACGGACGACGTTGTAGCCGATGCCCGGCGCGGGCTGGAAGTGAAGGGGTTTCAATTCAGTCATCTGACCTCCTTGCGTTTCACCCATTATAACCCGAGAGTCGCTGCTCCCGTTTCCGGGAGCAGGCGAGGGGGTCATTTGCTGTCCGACTTGGGCAGTTGCGGGATGATCCAGTTGATCAGCGCCTGGGGGGAACGGGTCTGGATGAAGATTCGCCCGGGGCCGGTCATTTCGACGACCAGGCCCTCGCCCGACAGGAGGGTGGATTTCAGCCCGCCGACCGTGCGCGGCTGGACGCGGATTGTGCCGTCGAAGGCCACCAGATGGGACGAATCGACTACATACTGTTCGCCGGCGGCGAGTCTTTTCTCGTAGATAGCGCCGTAGGAAGAGACCAGCAGTTTGCCGGCCCCTTTGGCCTCCAAAATGGACAGCCCCTCGCCGGCCATGAAGGCTTTGCCGGAGAGTTTGGCCTCCACCTCGACGCCGATCTCGGCGGCCATGAACGAGCCGATTTGGACCAAGACGGTCTCGCCCTGCAATTCGAGGACGGCGATGTCGCCGGGCAGTTCGGGGGCCAGGGTCACCTCGCCGCCCTGCGGCCCGGCCTTCCAGAAATTCTGGAAGAGCGACTCGCCGCCCAGGACGGCGCGGCCGAGCGATTTGAGCAGGCCGCCCTCCATCTTGGTCTCGATCTCGACCCCGGCCGAAAAACTGACCATTGCGCCCGGTTCGGCGCGGATGCGCTCGTTGGCGCCCAGTCGAGCAACAGCCAGGGAATAGGACGGACGGTGCAGAATCTCGATTTCCATGTCAGTCTCCTTTGAACATTTTTTGGAAAAAGTATATGCCAAACGCCCCGGGAAAGCAATCGGTTCTCGAGGGCGATCGCCTGCTCGGCCTTAGGCGCAACGCACGATGCCGGAGGTGTCCACCGCGGTCAGCAGGTCGCGCACCGTCTGCCCGAGGCGCGGGTGGACGAGGTCGGGGGCCAGGTCGGCGAGCGGGACGAGGACGAAGGCGCGTTCGTGCAGGCGCGGGTGGGGGATCGTCAGCCCGGGCGAGTCGAGCACCAGGTCGTCGTAGAAGAGGATATCCATGTCAATGGAGCGCGGGCCGTAGCGGACGGAAGGGAGTCGCCCCAGTTGGGTTTCCAAACGTTTCAAATGAACGAGCAAATCGAGCGGCGGCAGGCCGGTCTCGGCCTCGACGACCATGTTGAGGAAGGCCGGCTGCTCGGTCAGACCCCAGGGGGGCGTCTCATAGACCGGCGAGGCGCGCCGGACGAGGACGGCGGGCGGCAGGGCTTGCAGGGCAGCCTGCAGGTTGGCGCGCCGGTCGCCGAGGTTGCTGCCGAGGGCCAGGTAGAGGCGGGCCATGGGCAGAGGAATCCGGTCGGGAGCGCCAGAAGGCTAACGCGCCCGCACGGCGTTGATGAAATCGGCCAGCAAGCCGTAGGCGGTGGTGTGCGGGCCGGGATTCGTCTCGACGATGGACAGGTCGCCCAGCACGTCGGTCTTGAACTCGACGATGGAGGTCGAACCCTCGACGGCATAGAGGGGGGAGGAGATCGGGACGCGCTGCGGGGCGACCCGCGCCCGGATGGTCTCGCCCTCCCGCTCGGCCGAACAGACCAGTTTGTAGCGCTCGCCTGCGGCTTTGGCCGCCGCCACCATCTCAGGAGTGATGGCGCGGATGCCGGTCCGCTCGACCTGTTGAGGCGTGAACGGCACGTCCATCAGCACCGTGATCAGGGCGGCGACCTTGATGGCCGCGTCCCAGCCGTCCACGTCGGCGGAGGGGTCGGTCTCGGCGATGCCGATTTCCTGGCAGTATTTGACCGCCCGGTTGAACGATTCGCCGGATTCCATGCGGGTCAGGATGATGTTGGTGGTCGAATTCAGCACGCCGCGAAAGGCCAGGAGACGCGCCGCCGGCAGCGTTTCGCGGAACAGAGAAAAGATGGGCGCGCCGTCCATGACGGTCGACTCGAAGTAGAATTTTCGGTTCTTGGCCCGCGCCAGTTCGCTCAATTCACGATAGGCGTGAACCACCGTGCCTTTGTTGGCCGTGCAGACGTGCATGCCTTGTTCGAGGGCGGCGCGGACGTGGTCGACCGCCGGCTGGCCGGTCTGATGATTGACCGGCGTGTTCTCGAACAGGACGTCGGCCCCGCACTTGTAGATGAAATCAAACGAGTTGGCGATCAGCGATTTGGTGATCAGGTTGAGCGAGCGCTTTGTCTGCAGCAACTCGAGGGCGGCTGCCAGGTCGATGCCGGCCGGCTGGACGACCGTCCCGTGCCGGGCGGTGGCGATGCCGGTCACGCTGAAGGTGATGTCGTAGCGTTCGGCCAGTTCGACGCGCTTGCGGAGCAGGAGTTCGGCGAGAGCCCGGCCGACGTTGCCGAAACCGAGCAGGGCGAGTTTATAATGGGCCATGGTTTCTCCTCGCAATCACAGGATACAGACCAAGTTTAGCACGAAACCGCGCTCTGCAAAGAGGCAACTCACACCGGGGGGTAGGGGAAGGCGCGCCGATCTGCCGGAGGATAGGGGAAGACGGGATCCTCCAGGAGGGCTTCCAGTCGGGCTGCCAGGGCCGCGATTTCCTCGCTCGATAAATACGGGGCCAGGGCAGAGGCGAGTGAGCCGTGCAATGCGCCGCGAAACGCCCGGAGCGCAGCAATCAGTTCTTCGGGAACGCGCTCCCCGGCAAAATCCCAGATCACCGTGCGCAGTTTGTCCTCGACATGGAAACACAGGCCATGGTCAATGGCATACAGGCGGCGGGTGCGCTTCTGGATCAAGAGATGGCTGCCCTTGCGGTCGGCGTTGTTGACCAGCAGATCGAAGAGCGCCACCGGGCGCAGCCGTTCCCGGTCGGCGGGCTTGAAGGTGAAATAGTGATAGTTGGGATTGTAATCAATGTATTGCTGCAACGAGCCGGGACCGAACGGCCCGTCGCGCAGGAGGGTGAGGGGGACGAAGCCAAAGCCAAGCGCCTCGCTGACCAGGTAAGCCGCCACCTCGCGCCCGGCAAGCGAATTCTCGGGGAAATCCCAGAGCGGCTGTTCGCCGCGCCTCGGCTTGTAAACGGCGGGGATTTCCCGCCCGCGGTATTGGATCGTAACCAGGAAGGTATAGTTCGAGCCGAGCAAAAACTGGCCCTTGAGTTCTATCTCTCCCCGTTCCAAGATCGTTGCAAGATCATCTTTCACCGCTGACCGTCACTGAACGCCGATCACTTTCTCTTGTGGCCGTTCTTCTTGGGGCAGAAGTGCCCCTCCGGTTCGATCGGTTCGCCGCACTGAGGACAGATGGGCCGGCCGCGGCTGATGACTTCGGCCGCCCAGCGGGCCATGCGCCGCACCTGCGGCCGCGTGCACCAGAAACGCACCACTGCGGCTTCCTCGGCGTCCTCGCCCTCCACCACGATTTCGCGCGCCAGGACGACCACCAGATCGCGGGCGGCGTCATACCCCAGCCCCAGTTCGCCCGCCCGGAAGAGCGGATCAACCGGCGGATGAATGCGCATCTTCTGCTCGTCATAATCGGCGGGCGCCTCGGCCAACTCAGGATGCTGGCGGGCCACTTCGGCCAGCAACTGTTCGACCCCCACCGCCAGCGACTGCAACTGAATCTTCTCCAGGATGATCGTCACCGGCTGGGAATCGGCAGCGCGCCAGCCCTGCAAGTAGAACACACGCTGGCCAGGCTGGCCGATGGCGTCGGCGGTAATATGGGCAACAGGATCGAGGTCGATCTCGAAACGGGGCATACGTCAGCCTTCTGGTTTGACTTGGTAAACGTCGAAATCACGCGCCACCTGCGCCTCCGCGAAGACCGTCCGCGCTTCGGCCAGAACGTCCTTCTCGCGGTAGCGGCGCGAGAGATGGGTCAGAATCAACTGCCGAACCCCCGCCTGGACGGCCAGTTCGGCGGCCTGGCGGGCCGTCAGGTGCGAGAATTGGCGGGCCATTTCGGCCTCCTGCTCCAGGTAGGTCGCCTCGATGACCAGCGCGTCGGCGCCGCGGCAGACCTCGACCAGGTCCTCGGTGCGGCCCGCATCGCCGATGTGGACCAGTTTCAGGCCGGGCCGCAGCGGACCCAGCACCTCATCGGGGCCGATTCGCCGCCCGTCGGCCAGGCGGACCGTCTTGCCTTCGACCAGGTCGCGCCGCAGCGGGCCGGCCGGCACGCCGAGCGCCTCGGCCTTCTCGGGCAGGAAAGGCCGGCGGGCGCGTTCCTCGAACTTGAAGCCCAGGCTGTCGGAGCCGCGATGATAGACCGGAAAAGCCGAGACCTCGAAATCCTCGGCCTGGAAGAAGACGCCCGGCTTGATCTCGTGCAGGTTGAGCGTCATCGGCGGCCGGGCGCCGCGCAGCACCACGCCGTGGAGCAAATCATGAATGCGGTCCAGCGCCCAGCGCCCGCTGTAGATGTTGAGTTCCTCGATCGTCTCCCAGCGCATGAACGTGGAGAGCAGACCCGCCAGGCCCAGGATGTGATCCAGATGGCCGTGCGTGATCAGGATGTGATTGAGATGCCTGAAACCGATCCCCGCCTGCAGAATCTGCCGCTGCGTACCTTCCCCGCAGTCGATCAGGAAACGGTACTCATCGTGCTTGACAACCTGCGCCGAGAGACCGCGCTTGGCCGAGGGCGCCGAGGCCGAGGTGCCGAGGAAGACGATTTCGAACATTGGACTATTTTACCTCACTCTTCCCGCCCTGCTCATTCCATCTGCCGACTAGACCATTTGTGCTATAATGAATCTGTCTATGCCGATTACCCGCGCCAGAAAACGTTCCTCCTCCCGCTCTGCCCGGCGGACGCCCCCCAGCCGCGGCCGGGCGCGGACCTCGTCACCTGCCAAGCACTCCGCCCCGCGCCGTTCCTCCCACCCCGCGCCGCGCCGCCAGGCGGGAGGCGAGTCGCTCCTGAGCGGCCTCTCCCCCGAACGCAAGATCGACCTGATCGGAGCCGTTCTGGCCCTGATCGGCCTGCTGACCCTGCTCAGCCTGTTCTCGGCCGGCGGCGGTCTGACAGGTCTCTGGATCCGCGGCCTGAAATCCCTCTTCGGCTGGGGCGTGTATCTGTTGCCCTTCGGCCTGCTTGGCCTGGGGGCCTGGCTGATTGCCCGCGACGTCGATCGTCTGCCGGCGCTTTCGGTCGGGCGCATCGTTGGCCTGATTCTGCTCTTTCTCGATCTGATCGTCCTCTTCCACAGCCTGAACGGCCCGCTCGAAACGGCCGTCGAGCGCGCCCGGCAGGGCGCAGGGGGCGGCTACCTGGGCGCCCTCCTTCAGCAGATGCTGGTCGGCGCGATTGGCGCGGCCGGGACGGCCGTCCTGTTGATCGCCTGGCTGTTGATTGCCCTGGCGATGAGCCTCGACCTGAGCATGCAGGAGATGTTCGCCTGGAGCAGCCCGCTGCTGCAAAGGGTCCGCCAATGGCTGGCGCAGCCGGTCCGCCGACCGCCCGCCGGGACTGCGCCGCCCCCGCCGGCGGATGACCTGATCCCCTTCCGCCGCCCGGCGGGGATGGAGCCGCCGCCTCCCGCCCCGCCCGTGGCAGCCCGCCTCGGCGTCCCCAGCGCTCCGCCCATGCAGTGGGTGCTGCCGCGCCCGGCCGAAATCCTGGAGAAGCCGCAGGCCCCGGCCGTCAACGAAGAATTTGTCGAAAAACGCGCCCGCCTGATCGAGGAGACGTTGGCCTCCTTCGGCGCGCCGGCCCAGGTGGTCGAGATCAGCCGCGGCCCGACGGTGACCCTCTTCGGGGTCGAGCCGCTGTTCATCGAGACGCGCGCCGGCCAGACGCGCGTGCGAGTCGGTAAGATTGCCTCGCTGGCCGATGACCTGGCTCTGGCGCTGGCGGCGCCGCGCATCCGCATCCAGGCGCCGGTGCCGGGGCGCGGTTACGTCGGCATCGAGGTGCCCAACGAGGAAATGTCGCTGGTCGCCCTGCGCGAAGTGGTCGAGAGCGAGATTTTCCAGCGCCTGCGCTCGCCGCTGCGGTTTGCTCTCGGCAAAGACGTGGCCGGTCATCCCAAGGCCGCCACTCTGGAGAACATGCCACACCTGCTCATCGCCGGGACGACCGGCTCGGGCAAGTCGGTGTGCGTCAACGCCATCCTGACCTGTTTCCTGCTGCACAACACCCCCGACGATCTGCGCCTGATCCTGGTCGATCCCAAGCGCGTCGAACTGACCAATTACAACGGCGTGCCGCACTTGTTGGCGCCGGTGGTGGTTGAGATCGAGCGCGTCGTCGGCGCGCTGCAGTGGATGACCCGCGAAATGGACAACCGCTACCACAAATTTGCCGAGGTCGGGGCGCGCAACATCCAGGATTACAACGCCCGCATGACCGCCCAGGGCGGGAAGCGGCTGCCGCAACTGGTGGTGGTGATCGACGAATTGGCCGACCTGATGATGATCGCCCCCGACGAAACCGAGCGCACCATCACTCGCCTGGCGCAACTGGCGCGCGCCACCGGCATCCACATGGTCATTGCCACCCAGCGTCCGTCGGTGGACGTGGTGACCGGCCTCATCAAGGCCAACTTCCCGGCGCGCATCGCCTTCGCCGTGGCCTCCAACACCGACAGCCGCGTCATTCTCGACCAGCCCGGTGCGGAACGTCTGCTCGGGCGCGGCGACATGCTCTTTCAGGCTCCCGACGCCCCCGCGCCGGTGCGCCTGCAGGGCGTCTTCGTCTCGGATGTGGAAATCAACCGCTTGGTCGAATACTGGCGGGCGCAGGCCGGCGCCTCCAGCCCCTACGCCGCGGCCGGGACCCCCGGAATCGTTGATGCCCCCGCCCCCGGCGGCGTGCCGCTCCGCCAGGTGCCGATGTTCGAGATGGAGCCGGAGATCAAAGGCGATCCGCTCCTGCCCGAGGCAATCGACCTGGTGCGCCGCGAAGGCCGGGCTTCGGTCTCGATGCTCCAGCGCCGGCTGCGGATTGGCTACACCCGCGCTGCCCGCCTGGTGGACACGTTGGAGGAACAGGGCATCGTCGGCCCGCCCGAACCCGGCACCGGCGTGCGCGAGGTGCTGGACTACGGTCCCGCCGCGCCGCCGAAGGACGGCTGAGCGGCTATTTCCTTCGCCAAAGGGAAGCGGAGGGAGGAGGCTTCGATGTGCATTGCCCACCCTCTATGCAAACTGGCGGTCGTCTGACCGCCAGTTTTTTCTTCTGTCATCTTGGGGCGTCTTGGCGTCCCATCTTTTTTTAGACGTCCCGAGAATTCGGGCAAGAGCGTCATTTCTTCAGGACGGTCTTCAGCACGGTCTCTTTGGGCAGCGGCTTGGTGCAGAAGAACCAGTCGTGGCAGGTGACGTCCTTCTCTTTGCCTTCCATGCGGTCCTTGGCCACGCCGCAGGAGCCGGCGGGAGGCACAATCACGTCCTCGCCGGGCTGCCAGTCGGCCGGGGTGGCGATGCCGAAGGCGTCGGCGGTCTGCATGGCGATCAGGGCGCGGTAGAGTTCGTCGAAGTTGCGGCCCAGGCTGAGCGGGTAGTAGATGATGGCGCGGATGACGCCCTTGGGGTCAATGAAGAAGACGGCGCGCACGGCTTTGGTGGAACTCTCGCCGGGCTGAATCATGCCGTACTTTTTGGCCACTTCCATGGTGATGTCTTCGATGAGCGGGAACTTGACCTCAACGTTTTTCATGCCCTTGTATTCGATTTTTTCCTGGATGGTGCGCAGCCAGGCGATGTGGCTGTAGAGGCCGTCCACCGAGAGGCCGACCAGTTTGCAGTTGGCCTCGGCAAACTTCTCTTCCAGCGTGGCGAAGGTCATGAACTCGGAGGTGCAGACCGGGGTGAAATCGGCCGGGTGGCTGAAGAGGATAACCCAACTGCCCTTGTAGTCTTCGGGGAAGTTGATCGGGCCTTGGGTGGTGACGGCCTTGAACGCCGGGGCGGGGTCGCCGATGCGCGGCATGGGGGTGATTTGGGTTTCGGGGGTGTCCATTTGTGTTTCTCCTTTTGGAACTTATAGAACTCTGGTTTTTTGACAATCCGGGCAAAGCCCGTAGAACATCAGGCGCGCCCCGAGCAGTTGATAGCCGGAAGCGCGGCTGATTTCGCCGTCCAACGCCTCGATTTGCGGCGCGGGGAGGTCCATGATTCGGTGGCAGGAAATGCAGGCCAGGTTGATGTGCGGGGAGGTGTCGGCGTCGTAGTGGACGTTGTCGTCGCCGCAATCGCCCAGGGCGTTGACCTGACCCAGTTCGACCAGCGCCTTGAGGGTGTTATAGACCGTCATCGCCGAGAGGGAGGGATATTCCGGCCGCAGGTGTTCGTAAATCATGGCGGCGGTGGGGTGCTCGCGGCTCTCGGCCAGGAAACGGCAAATCGCCAGTCGCTGCGGCGTCAGGCGCAGGCCGGCTTGTTTCAGGGCGGAGGTCAGAGAAGCGTAAGAAGAAGACATAGTTTATAACAGTTATTTATTTATATTTATTATAAATAAGATTGCTTGCTTTGTCAAGCCTGTCTTTTCGCGGACAAGTTGAGTAAAATCCTTGTCAGGAGAAGCCATGATTCCCATCCGCGATGAAAATCCCATCCGCCGTGTGCCGTTTGTCAATTACACCCTGATTGCCATCAACGTGCTGGTCTTTCTCTGGCAAATCAGCCTGGGGCCTTCCGGAGAGCAGGCGTTGTACTGGATGGCGCTCGTCCCGCGCAACGTCACCAGCGGTCTCGACCTGGGCGATATGCGCGCCCTTTTCACCAGCATGTTTATGCACGCCGGGCTGGCGCATCTGCTCGGCAACATGCTCTACCTGTGGATTTTCGGCGACAACGTGGAAGACGCCCTGGGACACGCCCGCTACCTGTTCTTTTATCTGGCCGGAGGCGTGGCGGCCTCGCTGACGCACGTCCTGCTCTATCCCGCCTCGACCGTTCCGACGGTCGGCGCGAGCGGGGCGATTGCGGCCACGCTGGGGGCGTACCTGCTCCTCTTCCCGCAGCGCCGCGTGGTGACGCTCATCCCGTTCGGCTTTTTTATCCAGGTGGCGCGCATCCCGGCCGCGATCGTGCTGGGGTTTTGGTTCCTGTCTCAACTCTGGGAGGGGACGCTGGCGTTGGGCATGGCCGAACTGGGCGGGGTGGCCTTTTGGGCGCACATCGGCGGCTTTGTTTTTGGGGCAGTCGTCGGGCCGTTGCTGCGCCGGCGCGAAAAGCCGCAGGTCTATTGGCAAGAGTGGGGCCGGTGGTAGAGAGCCGCCGAGCGGCAGGGGGGCAGAGGGCGGGTTGGGGGCGTAAAAACGGGCAAAAATAGGCCTTGACACAGAACGTATGTTCGTGTATTATGTATTTAGCACAAATGAGCGAATTCGCTCAGAAAGGAGTGCCTATGATGGTCCGCACCCGCAAGGGCCTGACCGAACGCCACCAGAGAATCCTGGACTATCTCAACGAGTGCGTACGAGAACAGGGCTACCCGCCCTCGATTCGTGAGATTGGGAAGGCGACCGGTATTTCCTCCACTTCTGTGGTCACCTACTATCTCAAGCAACTGACCGAAATGGGGCTGATCGAACGCGACGCCAAGTATTCGCGCGCCTTGCGGCTGCCGAATGCCGGGCCAGAGGTGACTCGAGTTCCCATCGTGGGCGTGATCGCGGCGGGCGAACCGATTCTGGTCCCCGACGCCGGGGTCACTTATATCGGCGATGAAATGGACGCGGTGGATGTTGCCCGCAGCATCCTGCCTGGCCGGGAAAAGGAAGAGCGGCTGTACGCCCTGAAAGTGAAAGGCGATTCCATGATCGATGCCATGATCAACGACGGCGACATCGTCATCATGAAGCCGGCCGTCCAGGCCAACAACGGTGAGATGGTTGCCATCTGGCTGCCCGACCGCGAGGAAACGACTCTCAAATATTTCTTCAAGGAGGGCGAACACTATCGCCTGCAGCCCGCCAATCCGACCATGAAGCCGATCATCATCAGCAAGGACGAGCCGCTGGAAATTAAGGGCAAGGTGGTCATGGTCATCCGCCAGATCGAGCGGGCATCCCTCTAGGGAATGCTTTTCTCCGGCTCCCGGCTTCTGGCCGGGAGTTTTTTTGTGCTACTTCAGGTATTGTGAGAGAGCGGCATCCGGCGTAAAATTGGAATACCAGCCTGGCGCTGGCAAAGGAACAAGATGGAATGAACCGAGACGAGAGCGATTCTTCCGAGTCTGCACAACGTAGAGGAACATTGCATTGCAGATATCACGTCGCCGGGGAGGTGAAGCGGCCTCCCGGCTGACGATCTCGCGCCGAGGAGGCCGTTATGCTGGCAATCTACAAGAATACCGAGCAGGGGCTGCAGCGTTTCGAGAATGTGGTCAATGGGGGCTGGATTCATGTCATCGATCCGACGCCGGATGAAATTGCTCAACTGGAAGAATGGGGGATCGAGGCGGATTTGATCAATTATTCTCTCGATCAAGATGAAATGGCTCACATGGAACGGGAGGAAGATTACGTCTTCATCCTCCTGCGCATTCCTTACTTTCAGGGGTCTGGCACCGACATCCCCCACATTACCGTGCCGCTTGGCATCATCCTGACCGACCGTTTCGTGGTGACCATTTGCCGCTACGAGAACGATGTCACTCGCGCCCTGTGCAACGGCAAGTATCGCGGCCTGAAGACGGCCAAGCGTTATCGTTTTGCGTTGTACGTGTTTCTGGAAACGGCGCTTCGCTATTTGAGTTATCTGCGCGAGATCAATCGAATCACCGAAGCGCTCGAAGACCAGTTACAACTGTCGACGCGCAACCGCGAGGTGCTGGAATTGCTCAAGGTGCAGAAGAGCCTGGTGTATTTCACCACCGGCCTGCGCTCGAATCAGGTGCTGATGGAGCGCTTGCAACGGGTGCGGATGTTCAATCAATTCGAGGAGGATCAGGAACTGCTGGAGGATGTCATCACCGAGAATCAGCAGGCCATCGAGATGACGAATATCCAGACCAACATCCTCAACGGCCTGATGGATGCCTTTGCCTCGATCATCTCGAACAATCTCAACACCATCATGAAAGCCCTGGCGGCGCTGACCATCATCATCAATGTTCCGACGATTGTGGCCTCTTTCTACGGGATGAATGTGGAATTACCGGCCCAGGAACATCCCCAGGCATTTCTGATCGTTCTGGGCGTTTCGATGGTGTTGATGATCGTTGCGGTGTTCGTCTTCATCAAACAAAATTGGTTTTAGACGAATCAAAAGGCCCATCCCGGGCCGGGAATGGGCCTAAAAAAAAGTCGAGGTCATTCGATTTTCGAGGATTCAGCCGGCGAGGGGATGGACGGCTGTTTTTCTTCGAGTACCCGCATGCCGTTTCGGACCTGAACCAGGAGCCGCTCGAGTTGGTCGGCCAGGCTGGCCAGGGCGTCCAGGGCGTATTGATCGGCGCCGTTCTTGATGTTTTCGGCGTCCATGCGCGCCTGATCGATGATCTGGCTGGCGCGGCGCTGGGCTTCCTGGGCGATCTGGTCCTTGCTGATCAGTTGCTCGGCTTTCTCTCGCGCCAGTTGCAGGGTCCGGTTGGCTTCTTCCTGGGCCTGGGCCATCACCCGGTCTCGCTGAGCCGAGATCTGCTGGGCTTTCTTGATCTCCTCGGGGATGGAGATGCGCATCTGGTCGATGATGTCGAGGAATTTGTCCTCATCGACGATGACGTTGTGAGTCAGCGGAATCGGGCGGCTTTCGTTGAATAATTCTTCCAGGCGGTCAACCAGATGAAGGATGTCCATGGTTCCTCCGCGGAGGGGCGCTCCTATATTTTAATCCCGAATGGCTTTAATTGCTGGTCGCCGATATCCTTCAATTTCTCCCGCAAAGCGGCGTTGACGTGGGCCGGCACCATGCTGGAGACATCCCCGCCGAGCGAGGCGATCTCGCGCACGGTGCTGGCCGAGAGGAAGGTATGTTCTTCGTTGGTGATGAAGATGACGATTTCGACATCGGGGGCCAGGCGATGATTGGCCAGCGCCATGCGAAACTCGAATTCGAAGTCGGAGAAGACGCGCAGGCCGCGCACGATGACCTGGGCGCCGACCTGACGGCAGAAGTCGACGGTCAGGCCGCTGTAGCCCATGACCTGGATCTTAGGCTGGTCCCGCAGGGCTTCGGTGACCAGGTCAATGCGCTCTTCGGGCGAGAACAGCAGACTCTTGAGCGGGCGGTCGTAGACGGCAATGACCAGTTCGTCGAAGAGGCGGGCGGCGCGGCGGGCAATGTCAATGTGCCCGTAATGGATGGGGTCGAATGTGCCAGGGAAGACGGCTTTCACCATAATTGTCCTTTTTGTCGTTGCGGGCCGGAATGTTCGCTTTGCGGTTTCAACTCACGTCTCCTTTGCCGCCGCGCCAGAAGCGCTCGAGGGCCTCGGCCAGGAGGGCGACCTCGGCGGCCTGCAAGTCGGGGTCGCGCTCGAAGAGCGCCTGGGCATGATGGCGGGCTTTCTCGATGAGGGCCACGTCGCTCAGGCTGGCCATCTTCAGGCTGGAGGCAAAACCGGCCTGACGGGTGCCGAGGAACTCGCCCGGGCCGCGCTGCTGCAGGTCGCGTTCGGCCAGCACGAAGCCGTCGTTGGTCTCGACCATGGCGGCCAGGCGCTCGTTCTCGGCGGCGTCTTCGCTCTCCGGAATGAGCAGACAGTAGGAGGGGGCTTCGCCGCGCCCGACCCGACCGCGCAACTGATGCAACTGGGCCAGGCCGAAGCGGTTGGCGCCCTCGACCAGCATGACGGTCGCGTTCGGCACGTCCACGCCCACCTCGACCACGGTCGTGGCGACCAGGATATCGTACTGGCGGTCTCGGAAAGCCAGCATGACGGCCTCTTTCTCGTCGGGGCGCAGACGCCCGTGCAGCAGACCCAGCCGCAGGTCGGGGAAGACTTCTTTTTGCAGGCGCTCGTGTTCTTGGGCGGCAGCCGGCAGGTCGGAGGTCTCGCTCTCGTCGATCAGCGGATAGACGATGAAGGCCTGATGACCGTCGCGGATCTGGGAGCGCAAGAGGGTGTAGGCCCGCTCGCGTTCGCGCGGCATCAGCACGTAGGTGGCAATCGGCTGGCGGCCGGCCGGCATCTCGTCCATCACCGAGAGGTCGAGGTCGCCGTAGAGGGTCAGGGCCAGCGAGCGCGGGATGGGGGTGGCGGTCATCACCAGCAGGTGGGGGTTGGTGCCTTTCGAGCGCAGCGCGGCCCGCTGTTCGACGCCGAAGCGGTGCTGTTCGTCAATGACGATGAATTGCAAATCGGAAAAGGTGACCGGGTCTTCGAGCAGGGCGTGCGTGCCGATGACGATCTTGACGGCCCCCGAGGCCAGCCCGGCGCGAATCGCCTCTTTCTCCGCCTCGGGCGTGTCGCCGATCAAGAGGCGGATTTCGGCCTCCTGGAGCGGACCGCCCTCGCCGGCCAGGACGGCGCGGAAGGTGCGATCGTGCTGTTCGGCCAGGATGCTCGTCGGGGCCATGATGGCAGCCTGGGCGCCGCCGGCGTTGACGATGGCCGCGGCCAGGGCGGCGACGACGGTCTTGCCCGAACCGACATCGCCCTGCAAGAGGCGGTTCATGGGTTTGCCCGAACGCAGATCGGCGCGGATCTCGGCCAGGGCGCGCTGCTGGGCGTTGGTCAGCCTGTAGGGCAGGGCGGCCTGGCGCGCCGCCAGCCAGTCGTCATCGACTTCGAAGACGCGCCCGGCGGCGGCCTGCCAGTGGCGCCGCTGGCGCAGAACGCCCATCTGCAGGTAGAAGAGTTCGTCGAAGGCCAGGCGCTGACGGGCGGCGTGCAGTTTCTCCTGCGAGTCGGGGAAGTGAACTTGCAGGAGCGCCGTGCCGAGATCGGGCAGGCCGGTCTCTTTGAGGATGGCGCCCGGCAGGGGGTCGGTCAGTTTCGGCGCCCAGTAGGTCACGACCTGATTCATCAGTTTGCGCAGCCATTTCTGGGTGACGTTTTGGGTCAGCGGGTAGACCGGGACGATGCGGTTGGTGTGCAGGTTTTCCACCTCGACCGGCTCCCAGTCGGGGTTGTTCATCACCAGGCGGCCCAGGTACTGCTCGACTTTGCCGGAGACCGAAATGGCCTCGCCGACCTTGAGGCGGTTGGCCAGCCAGGGCTGGTTGAACCACGTCAGACGCAGGCCGCCGGTGCCGTCGTTGATGACGGCCTCGGTCAGGGTGGCTTTGCCGCCGCGGATCTTGCGCGTCTCGGTCATCATGACCGTGCCGATGACGGTCACCTGCTGGCCGTAGAAGAGTTCGCGAATCGGCTTCAATTGACTGTAATCGTCGTAGCGGCGCGGGAAATAGTAGAGCATGTCGCCGAGGGTGGTCATGCCCAGGCGGGCGAGCATGGCAGCGTGGCGCGGCCCGACGCCCGAGAGGACGGTCAGCGAGGCGTTCAGGGCGATGGGCGTCTTGCTGGTCACGCCGCCGGGACGCCCGGCGGGAGGCTGCCGAGGCGGGGCGGCGGGCGCTTTACGGGCCGGGGCGACCGGTCGGGCCGGCGCATTCGGACGGGGCCGGCGCGCCGGCGGGGCGGCGGCCTCGGGCGACTTTTCCTGAATCTGTTTCCAGAGGGTTTTCAGGGCGGCGGCGCGTTCCTCGGCCGTCTGGCCGGCGTAGGCCCGCAGGGTGTCGTTCACCGCCTGGAGGATGGCCTCGTCCAGGCCTTCGTTGCGGGCCTCGCCGACCCAGAAGTCGAGCACCCTGGCCAGCCCGCCGATGACGGCGGTATCGGCGTAGCCGTTTTCGTGTTCGAGGCGGAAGAATTTGCGAAGTTTTTCCAGGGAGGCTTGCATGGGATTATTTTACCAGATGGAAACAGCAGACGCGGCCTGCTTTGGCCGCGCCGCCTGAGGGGGATGCCGCGTGGCGGCGGATCATCGGATCTCGACCGGGACGGCGGCGAATCCCAGCCCGTTCGGGCCGACGTGCGTCCCGATCGCGGAGGTGACGTTGACGATCGGGATGGGCGTGACGACCCGCTGCTTGACTTCTTCGAGCAGACGGCGGGCAGCCGCCTCAGCGTTGGTGTGCAGGATGGCCAGACGTTCCAGCGGCCCCCAGGAATCGAGCGTCTCGATCAGTCGTTCGATGCCCTGCAGGCGGGTGCGGGCCTGTCCGAGGCGGTGGACGATGCCGTGGCGCAATTCGATCAGCGGCTGCAGATGGAGCAGGCTGCCGATCACCGCTCTGGCCCACGAGACGCGCCCGCTGCGGCGGACGTATTCGATCGTATTGAGCAGCGCTACCACCCGCACCCGCTGGCGCACGCTTTCGACGATGCCCAGCACTTTTTCCAGGATCGCGCCGCGGGCGATGGCCTCGGCCGCTGCCAGCACCTGGAAGCCGAGGCCCAGGCTCAACTGGCCCGAGTCGAGCACCTGGACGCGGCCGTCGAATTCCTGGGCGGCCAGGCGGGCGGCGTTGAAGATTCCGCTCAGGTTGTGGGGAGGATGGATGGACAACACCTGTTCGGCGCCGCTCTTCAGCAGTTTTTCGTAACGCTGCTGGAAGGCGCCCACCGAAGGCGCCGAGGTGGTCGGCAGCGGGTTCAGTTTGGGCAGCCACTCGTAGAATTGCTCGCGGGTAATCTCCACCCCGTCGGCGTAACTCTTGCCGCCGATGTTGATCAGATTCGGCACGACCTCGATGCCGTACTGTTGGCGCAATTCTGTCGGGATGTCGGCAGTGCTGTCGGTGACCAGACCGATGTTCATGGGAGCCTCTCGAAGGGTTTTTCGACCACCACCAGGCCAATGCTTTGCGGGCCGAGCAGGGCCGCCAGGTGGGCATTCATGTTGTGCTCGCTGAAGAGCGTCTCGGGGAAACATTCCTGGACGTATTCGCGCAGGGGACGGGTACGCAGGGTGTCGTGGTTTACGCCGCGCATCAGGGCAATGTGATAGGGGTGCTCGAATTCGTTGATGAATTCCTGAAACGACTCGAACAGATGCCGCTGGGTGCGCACCTTCTGCATGGGCATCAGACGGCCGTCTTCGAGTGAAAAGATCGGCAGGAGGCCGAGCATTTCGCCGACTGTCGCCTGAGCCGGGGTCAGGTGGCCCGCCTCGGCCAGGTAGATCAATTCGGGAATGCAGATGAGCATGTAGAGATGCGGGATGGCCGAGCGCACCCGCATTTCGACCTGTCTCAGCGTCGCGCCGGCCGCGGCGGCTTCGGCCGCTGCCTGGGCCAGAATCCCCAATCCGGCCGCGGTGGTGTGCGAATCGATGACCTCGATCTCCGCGTACTTGCTGCAGCGGCTGGCCGCCTGACGGGCATGGTCGGCCGCGGCGCTCAACGAGGCTGCCAGGGTGATGACCAGGATGGCGTCGTATTCGCGCCCCAGTTCGTCGAAAAAGCGGGCAAAATCATGGACGCCTGGGGGGATGAGCGTGTGCGGGAGCCGCCCCTCCTGCCCCTGGGAGGCGGCCTGCAAGCGGAACGGCACCAGGTAAATACGGTCGCGGCCAGGGAAATCGGGCCGGGTGAACTGGGCGGTGCTGTCGGTGAGAATGCAAATGCGGGCCATGCGATCCGTTTTCTGGGTAGACAAGGCCGCCGGGAAGGCGGCCAGGAGTCTTATTCGATGGCAATGATGAACTGATAGTGCGGCTGACCGCCATCCTGGAGTTCGATTTCTTGCGAGGGATACTTCGCCCGGACGAGGTCTGCGATGCGGTTGGCTTCGGTGGAGGCGAGATCCTCGCCGTAGAAGAGGGTGATCAACTCGTAGTCGGCGGCGCCGGCTTTTTCGAGCAGACCCAGGCAGGCCTCCTCGACCGAGGCGGCGGAGAGCGCCAGTTGGCCGTTCAGCAGGGCAATGGTCTGGCCTTGTTCGACTCCCACGCCGTCGATCTCGACCGAGCGGGTGGCGGTGGTCACCTCGCCGCACAGCACATCTTCCATGGCTTTGCTCATCTTGGCTGCGATGGCAGCCAGGTCGCCGTCGGGGTTGAGGTGCATCATGGCCGCCAATCCCTGGGGGATGTTGCGGGTGGGGACGATGTGGACTTGCTTGACGGTCACTTCGCTGGCTTGCTGGGCGGCCAGGATGATGTTCTTGTTGTTGGGCAGGATGATGACCTTGTCGGTCGGCAGGTTTTCGAAGGCGTCGAGGATGTCCTTGGTGGAGGGATTCATCGTCTGCCCGCCCTCGACGATGGCAGACACGCCCAAACTGGCAAAGACGCGCGAGATGCCCTTGCCGGGCGAGACGGCCACGACCGCGATCTGGCCGGGTTCGACAGGCGCCAGTTCCAGGCGCTCGCTGCTCGACCGGCCTTCGATTTGGTCCATCTGGGCCAGCAGGTTTTCCATGGCTACCTTGGTGATCGTGCCTAGCCCCATGATGTAATCGATCGGCTCGTAGCGTTTTTCGGTTGGGACATGGATGTGCATGCGGTACATGCCCTCGCCTTCGCCGATCTGGATGGAAGTGCCCATGCCTTCGAGGGCGGCGTAGAATTTTTGCAGATCGAGGTTCTGGCGGGGGACGAAGTCCACCACCACTTCGTAGTCCTGACCGGGTTCGATGGATTCCATGGCGTTCTCCAGTTTCATGGCGGAAAGCGGCTGCACGCTGGTCAGGGGCGCGTCGAGCGGGTCTCCGTTGAGGAAGCGCAGCATGCCTTCCAGAATGTAGAACAGTCCTTTGCCGCCCGAGTCGACCACGCCGGCCTGCTTGAGGACGGGCAGCAGTTCCGGGGTGCGCTGGACCGAGGCGTCGGCGGCGGAAACGATGCGGACGAGGATCTCGTACGGCTCCTGCGTCTCCTCCAGGGCGGCCTCGGCGGCCGCGGCCACGTCCTTGGCGACGGTCAGGATGGTGCCTTCGACGGGGCGGACGACGCCCTTGTAGGCCGTATCGCGCGCTTCGGCGAGCGCCCGCACCAGGGCGGGGCCATCCAGGATTTCTTGATTGTGTAAGGCGCGGGCAAAGCCGCGCCACAATTGGGAGAGGATCACGCCCGAGTTGCCGCGGGCTCCCATCAGGGCGCCCTGTGAAACCGCCCCGGCCATCTGCCCGATGGAGCGATAGGCCAGGTCGTCGATCTCATTGTAGGCCGACTGCATGGTCAGAACCATGTTCGTGCCGGTATCGCCGTCGGGGACAGGGAAGACGTTCAGCGCGTTGACGGTCTGTTGATTGGCTCGCAGCCAGGCCAGCCCGGCCTCGACCAGTTTTTTGAGCGCCTGCCCATCGATCGGCGTGGAGCGCAGTTTCTCCAGCCGCGTTTGAACATCCGGATTCATACCTTCTAAAATCTCCTCGTTAATTTTCGCCGTTGCTGACGCGCAGTCCCTGAATATGCACGTTGACTTCTTTGACCGGCATTCCGATCGCTTTTTCGACCTGATACTTGACGGCGTTCGCGACGCTGGCTGCCACGGTGGTGATGCGGGTGCCGTATTCGACGATGATGTGGACGTCGATGCGGATTTCCTCGCCGTCATAAACGACCGAGATGCCGTGAGCCGGTTCGCGCGTGATGGTGGCGGCCAGCCCTTCGGCCAGATTCTTGGGGGCCAGGCCGACCACGCCATAGGAGGTCAGGGTGGCGTGATAGGCAATCGTCGCGACGGCTTTCGGTGAGATGTGGATCGAACCCAATGTTGTCGTTTCTTCGCCCATAGTCTTACCTCACGATATGTATATATTAACAACCTGTCTTGCACAACGATGCGGTTCTGTGGTAAAATACGCCGCCTGCAAAGACCAGGCGTTGTACCACTCGCCAGGAAAGGAAGTCGAAAAATGGCTAAATGCGCTCACTGTGGCAAGACCACAACCTTCGGAAACGCGGTTTCTTTCTCGAACCGGAACACCAATCGCCCCTTCCGCCCCAACCTGCAAAAGGTGACGCTGATCGAGAACGGGCGCAAGGTGCAGAAGTTGCTGTGTGCCAAGTGCATCCGCACGCTGGCAAAAACGGCCTAGGCTGGTAAAGTCTCTGACGAAGATCACGGCGCCAGCCGTGATTTTTGTTTTAAGGGGCGGCTTGCGCTTTCTTACAGGAGGGCAGCGCGCAACGCCTGGATTCCGGCCGCAATGCCCTGCGGGTGTTTGAAGATCGCCTGGGCTGACACAAAGGCGTTCGCCCCGGCTTCCTGGACCTGGCGGATGTTGGCCGCCGAGATGCCGCCGTCCACCTCCAGCCAGGCGGAGGAACCGGCTGCCTCGAGCATCCGCTTCACCTGGCCGACTTTGGGGAGCAGATCGGCCATGAAGGTCTGCCCGGCATAGCCCGGCTGGACGGTCATCACCAGCACCAAATCGGTCAGCGGGATGGCAGGCAGCAGGGCGGCAGCGGGGGTGGCGGGGTTGAGGGTCACGCCGGGTTTGCAGCCCAGGGCAGCGATGGCTTGCAGTGTGCCGGCCAGATCGGGGCAGGTCTCGACATGGACGGTCAGGCGGGTGGCGCCGGCCCGGGCGAAGGCCTCGAACAGGTTTTCTGGGCGCTCGACCATGAGATGAACATCGAGCGGCAGGCGGGTTGCCCGGCGGCAGGCTTCCACAATGAACGGCCCCATCGTCAGGTTGGGGACGAAATGCCCGTCCATTACGTCGATGTGAATCCAGTCTGCGCCGGCCGCCTCGCAGGCGGCGATCTCTTCACCCAGGCGGGTGAAGTCGGCCGAGAGAATCGAAGGGGCAATGATGGTCATCGGTTGTCAACCACTCAGCGGATGGGCGGATTATACACGTAATATACCCAGATCCAGAACGGGATCAGGCCCAAGACGGCGACCAGCGCTGCCAGCCCTAGCCCGACCGACGGCCAGTCGATGCCGGCATCGGCCGGGTGGACGGCGGCCGGCTGCGTGCGGCCGAGACGGGTCTCCTGCCGCGGCGCGGCGGCGGGCGGCTCGGGGGTCAGAGTCAGGGCCGGGGCCTTGCGCACGTCGCCGAAGTTCATCAGCACGCGGCCTAACTGGTCGGCGGTGCGGTAGCGCTGGGAGGGTTCCTTCGAGAGCACTTTATCGAGGATGCGCTCGAGGGTGGGGGAGATTTCGGGGACCATTTCGGTCAGCGGCGGCGGTTCGGCGTTCAGGTGCAGACGCGCCAGATGGGTGGCGGTGGTCGCCTGGAAGGGCAGCGAGCCGGTCAGCATCTCGTACATCACCACGCCCAGCGAATAGACGTCTGAGGCAGGCGAGGGCGCCGCGCCGGCGGCCTGTTCGGGGGAGAAATACTGCGGCGATCCCCAGACCACATCGCTCTGTTCGTCGGGGCGGATGGTGGCCAGGGCGCGGGCGATGCCGAAGTCGGTCACCTTGAGGCGCCCGTCGGGGGTGACGAGCATGTTCTGCGGCTTGACGTCGCAGTGCACCAGGCCGGCGCGGTGGGCGTAGCCGATTCCGGCGCAGGCTTGGATCAGGAGCGGCAGGGCCTCCTCGGGGCGGAAGCGGCCGCGCTTCTGGATGAGCGTCTTGAGGTCCGTGCCGGGGACGTATTCCATGACGATGTAAATCTGGCCCTGGTCCATGCCGAAGTCGTGCACGGTGACGATGTTCGGGTGAGAGAGGTTGGCCGAGGATTTGGCTTCCTGGCGGAAGCGTTCCAGGAAGGCGGGCGAGCGGGAATAGTCCTCGCGCAGGAGTTTGATGGCCACATCGCGCTCGAGCATCTGGTCGCGCGCTTTGTAGACGAGCGCCATGCCGCCCTTGCCGAGCAGGGAGAGCAATTGATACCGGCCGTTGAGCAGACGAAGCGATTCCATGAAAAACTCGAAATTCATTATATCACAGGGGGATTTCTCGACTTATAATACCCGTATGGCAGATGCTTTGCTCGTTTACAATCCTGCGGCGGGGCGCTTTTCGGTGGCGCCTTTCATCGCCAACATCGTGCGGACGCTCAACCGCAGCGGCTGGCGGGTGGAAGTGGCCGAGACGGTCGATGGGCGGCATACGACCCGCCTGGCCCGTCAGGCGGCGGCGGAGAATTTCCGGGCGGTCTTTGCCATCGGCGGCGACGGCACGGTCGGGCAGGTGGCGCATGGGCTGGTCGGCTCACAAACCGCCCTGGCGGTGCTGCCGGCCGGGACGTCCAACGTATGGGGGCGCGAACTGGGCTTGCAGCCCTTCACCCTCTTTCACTGGCGGCGGCTGCGCGAAAATGCCCGCATCCTGGCCGATTCGCAGCCCTGTCAGGTGGATATCGGCTGGTGCAACGAGCAGCCCTTCGTCATGTGGGCCGGCGTCGGCCTGGATGCGGTGACGGTCAAGAAACTCGAGCCGCGCAAGCGCTTCTACAAATACCTGTCTGTGCCGCACTATGCAGCCCACACGATCTGGTCGGCGACCATTTGGCATGGGCTGAATCTGCGCGTCTGGGCCGATGAGCAGCGCGTCGAGGGACATTATCTGCTGGCGCTGGTCAGCAACATCCGCCATTATCTGGGCGGTCTGGCGCGCCTCTCGCCCTCGGCCTACCTGGACGATGGGACGATGGATTTGTGGCTGTTTTCGGGCGCCACCCTGGCCGATGCCTTCCGCCACCTCTTCGAAATCATGAGCGGCCGTCACCTTGCCTCTGATAAGGCGCGCTGCCTGCCTTTCCGCCAGGCGCGCATCGAGTCCGACACGCCCTTTCCGCTCCAGATCGACAGCGAGCCGGCGCTGGGCGCTTCGGAGATTCGTCTGCGGGTCGAACCGCGCGCCCTGTGGCTGTTGCTGCCGCCGACGGCTTTCCACCTGCTGTGTGCCAGACCTACGGGAGACGGTTAGACGATGCGCGAACTCTTCAACCTGCGCGTCCTGTTGGGCGCGCTGGCCATCGGCCTGATCCTGACCTGTATCACGCTGCTCTATATCGTGACAGCCCGCCCGGCCCTTCCGGACCCGGCGGCCGGGGTGCGCGCCCTGACGCGCATTCCTGCCCCCACCTCCACGGCCTATGTTTTCACGGCCACCGCCGAACTGGTCGAGTGGACTCCTACTCCTCAGCCGAGTGCCACCCCCGCTGCGGGGCAGATCGGCGTGGGCGGCTATGTCCAGATCAGCGGCACGGGCGGCGACGGTCTGCGCCTGCGCGCCCATCCTGGCCTGGACGCTCCGCTGCTCTTCCTGGGCTACGACACCGAGATCTTTCAAGTCACCGACGGCCCGGTCGAACGCGATGGGCGCATTTGGTGGGCGCTGGTCTCTCCCTACGATCCGACCCGCGCCGGCTGGGCGGTTCAAGATTATCTCACCCCATTCGAGGCACCATGAAACCCCTTTTGATTATAGCGCGACGCGCCGAGAAAGAATTGATCGTCACCTGGGATGATGGGCATGTCAGCCTGTATCCCTTCGATTTGCTGCGGCTGGGCTGTCCGTGCGCCGAATGCCGCGGCGGCCACGACCGCATGGGCGATCTCCCCGATCCGGCCGTCTTCGCGGCCAGCCTGCCCGATTCGCCTGCCACCCGACTGAAGACGATCGTGCCGGTCGGCTCGTATGGCCTCACGCCGGTCTGGGAAGACGGTCACGAGGCCGGCATTTACCGCTGGGACTATTTGCGGGCGCTGTGTCCGTGTGAGGCCTGCCGCCGACGGTTTTCGGCCGGCTGAAGATCTGCCGAGATCGAAAAGCCACCTCCCGCCGGATATTGCTTGCGGGAGGTGGCTTGGCGTCGAATTTCAAGGTTCGGGCGTGGGGGTGGGGGTGCGCGTCGGGCGCGGCGTGGGCGTCCAGGTGGGGGTCACGCCCAGTTGCTCGTAGGCCTGGTTGCGCCATTCGGCCGGCATGGCCTCTTCGGGCAGTTCCAGCAGACGGCGCCAGGTGCGGTTGGCCACGCTCGTATTGTTGAGCCGTTCCATGCAGACGGCCTCCCAGTAGATGGCCCTGGCGCGTTGCTCGTCTGTATCTGCCCGGCCGAGGGCGCTCTCGAATTGCAGGTAGGCGTCTCCAAAGTGTTCCTGGGTGTAGTAGGCCATTCCCAGGCCGAATGAGGCCTCGAAATCGTTCGAATTGTAGGTCAGGGCGCGCTTGAAATCGCGCTCGGCGGCGTCTGGATTGCCCAGGTTGAGGTAGGCTTGCCCGCGTTGAGAATATGCCGGGCCGTTGTGGCGGTTGAGGCTCAGGCTGCGGTCGAGGGTGCGGATGGCCGACGGATAATCACCGGTGGCGTTGTAGGCAGTTCCCAGCATGAAATAAGCCTGCGCATCGCCCGTCTCGTAGAGGGTGTACAACTGCAAGACGCCGACGGTGTCGGCGTAACGGCCGTTCGCATAGTAGGTTTCCCCCAAGATGCGGTAAACCGGCAGGAGGGTGATGTCCAGTTGGTTGGCGCGCTCTGCCGAGGCAAGGGCCTCCTCCCGGCGACCGAGCGCCAGTTGCGCCTGGGCCATGTACATGTAGGTAATGGCCGAGTCGGGATTCAGGTTGGCGGCGATTTGCAGGTCGCGCAGGGCGTCGCTCCACTGCTGGCGATCGAGGAGATAGGCGCCGCGTTCGATATAGGCCAGGATGAAATTCGGGTCAACGGCGATGGCCTCGTCGTAGTAGGAGATCACATCTGCATCCGGGTCAAGAAGATGGTAAATGATGGCCCGGCCCAGGAAGGGCGGCCCAAAACTCCCGTTGAGGGCAATGGCGCGCTCGTAGGCCGTCAGGGCCGTGCGGTAATCGCCGGCCAGGCGATAGCATTCGCCCAAGTAATAGTAGGCGTCGGCAGCCTCGGGTTCGAGGGTCAGCACCTGCTCTAGAAGCGGAATCGCCTCTCGGCACTGACCACGTTCGAGGTAGGTCTTCGCGATATTGAAGGCGTCGCGGCTCTGGCCGAAATGCTCGGTGACGACGTAGAGGGGCGTGGGGGTGTAAGGGGCGGGCAGCAGCATGGCCAGCGGCGTGGGCGCCAGGAAAGTCGGCGTCACCGTCCGGTAGAGGGGGGTCGAGGTGGGGGTGGGGGTGAGGGTGGCGGTCGGCTGGCGGAAGGGGGTGCCGCCGGGATAGGTGGCGGCCTGGCGCGGGGCAAGCAAGAATACGACGTAGAAGATTGCCAGCGCCAGAAGACCGGCGGCGCCGATCAGCGCCAGGCGCACCAAGGGGTTGGCCAGGCCGCGCCGGGCCGCCGGGCGCGGCGGCTCTTCGCTGACTTTGAGCGTCTCCTCCCACGAACGGGGACGGTTGAGGGGGAAAGGGGCGACCGAGTCATCGGCCGGCAGGGCGCCGAGCAGGATCAGCCCGCGTTTGGCGGCCGCATTTTGGGGGTCGATCTGGAGGGCGGTCTGGAGGCAGTACAGGCGTTCTTTGTTCGTGTCCACCGCGGCGCTCAGCCAGACCCAGTAGACCGGGTTCTTCTGATCGCTCTTGAGCAGGCGGGTCAGCAGGTCGCGCCCCCGCACCCGGTCTCCTTGGCGCAGGGCCTCGATGGCCTCGCGGAGCATGGCATTCTCGCCGCTCTCGATCTGTTCTTCCGGCAGGAATTCTTCTTCGGCCATGAAATGAGTTTAACACAGGCTGACGGATGGGGCAAGTGGCGCGGGTATAATTCTGGCATGCGTTCTCGTATCGTGCTGGCCGTTGGGCTTCTCGCGCTGACCGCTTGCAACGGGCCGGCGGCCGAAACGGCGGCGGGCGGCTCCGCCCCGCGCCCCTACCAGACTTCGACCGCCTCGCCGACCTCAACCCCGTTCCTGGCCCAGACGGAGATTCTGTTGCCTTCGCCCACGCCTCTGACCTACACGGTTCGTCAGGGGGACACGCTGAGCGGGATCGCAGCCCGCTTCAACGTTCCGCTCGACAATCTGCTGGCGGCCAACCCCGGCGTCTCGCCGACCGCGTTGACGGTGGGGATGACGCTCAGCATTCCGGTCGGCGGCAGCGTGGCCGGGCAGGCGACTCCCACCGCCGTGCCGTTGACCATTCGCCAGACGCGCTGCTGGCCGTTTGGCCATGGCGGTCTGTGGTGCGTCGCGTTAATTCAGAACGAGTATGCCGAGACGCTGGAAAACCTTTCGCTCCAGTTCACCCTCCTGGGGGCTGACGCTCAGCCGCTGGCCGGCCAGGTCGCTTTTGCCCCGCTCGATATCCTGCCGGCGGGTCAGGCGATGCCGGTGGCGGCCTACTTTCCGCCGCCCGCCCCGGCCGAGGCGAGCCTCCAGGCGCAATGGTTGACCGCCATCCGCTTGCTGCCCGACGACGAGCGCTACCTTGCCGCCATTGTCCAGAACAGCCTGGTCGAGGTAGATGCGGCCGGGCGGACGGCGCGCCTGCGCGGCCAGGTGCGCTTGACCGCGCCGGGTCAGACGGCCAGTCTGGTCTGGGTGCTGGGGGTGGCCTATGACGCGGCCGGGCAGGTGGTGGGTCTGCGCCGCTGGGAGGCGGCTGTGTCGCTGGGCGCCGGAGAAAGCCTGCCGTTCGAATTTTCGGTCAGCAGCGTGGGACCGCCCATCGAGCGGATCGAGTTTCTGGTGGAGGCCAGGCCGTAAAACACGAGGAGCCGTTCCCGGCCGGGAAACGGCTCCTCGGATCCTCAGCGGCTGCCGAGGGAGAGATAGCGTTCGAGGGGGATGTCGATCGGCGTCAGCACGTATCCTTCGACATAAGGTTTGACCAGGGTGTAGTCAATGTCGTGCAGGATGAAGAGGGCGGGCGCGTCCTCGAGGATCATCTGCTCGGCCTGCTGGTAAAGTTGCATGCGGCGGTTCACGTCGCGTTCGATGCGGGCTTCGTCGAGGAGGGCGTCTAGGTCGGGGTTGCTGTAATGGCCCAGGTTCTGCGGCATGCCGGTGCGAAAGAGCACGTCGGCGAAGTTCTCCGGGTCGGGGTAATCGGCGCACCAGCCGGTCGAGATCAGTTGGCCGTGTTGGCCGGTGTAGAGGAGATCGTAGTACCTGTCTGGCTCGAGGTTTTCGACGGTGATCGAAATGCCCAGATTCTGTTCCCACATCTGGATCATGGCGGCGACGCTGGCGTTCGTGTCGCTGCCGTAGCCGGCGGTGGTGAAGACGATCGGCGGCAGGCCGGCCGGCCCGCCATAGCGCGAGCGGGCCAGCAGGCGACGGGCTTCGGCAGGGTCGTAGGCCGGCCCTTGCAGGTCGGTGTTGTGGCCGGGCAGGGCGGGGGGATAGAGTCCGCGCGCCGGCAGTCCCACGCCGTTGTAGACGACCTCGATGTATTTCTGGCGGTCGAAGGCCAGGACGAAGGCCCGGCGCACGAGTCCATCGTCGAAGGGCGGCCGGCTCACATCGAAGACAACGTAACTGGTGCACAGCGAGACGTTGCTGTGGACTTCGGCGCTCAGCCGATCATTGGGGTCGGTGACTCGCGCCACATCGTACGGCGAGACGCCGGTGATATCGATCGCCCCGGCCTCGTAGAGGCGGATGCCCACCCCGGAATACAATTGCACGACTACATACGGAATCGCCGGCGGACCGAGGTAGAAGTCGAGGTTGCGCTCGTAGATCATGACCTCGAAACTGTCCCAGCGCGTCAGGCGGTAGGGGCCGGTGCCGTTGGGGGTGCGGTACCAGTCCGGGCCCGAGGTGACGTTGGCCTCGTCCACCACGAAGGCGGTCGGGTAGGTCAGTTTCATCAGGAAGTAGGGCAGGGGCGCCTCGATGGTCACCTGGAGGGTGAGGTCGTCGATCACCCGCAGGCCGGCGATGTGATCGGCCTGGCCATTGACCATGTCATCCACGCCGACGATGTCGCCCAGGTAGGTCAAGGCGGTGTCGGAGGCGGTGGCGGGGCTGGCGGCCCTTTCCCAGGAATAGACGACGTCGCGGGCGGTGACCGGCCGGCCGTCGTGGAAGCGGGCGTTCGGACGCAGGTGGAAGGTGTAGACGGTGCCGTCGGGAGAGACCTCCCAGGACTCGGCCAATTCGGGCACCAGGTTCAGATTCGGGTCGAAGGAGACCAGCCCGCTGAAGGCCAGTTTGTCTCCGGCAGAGTGGGTGGTGGCCGGGTCGTACTCGCGCGGGTTGGTGCTTTCGCTGCCCGTCAGCACCAGCGCCTGGTCGCGCGGGATGCCATAGAGGGACGGCAATTCGAGGCGCAGGCTGGTCTGCAGGGTGCGGATGTCATTGGCGTAGTAATCGTAGGCTTGCGAAGGGCCGAAGGTCAGCAGGAGGAATTCGCGGGCGCCGAAGAAGGCGACCATGAAACTGACCTTGAGTGCGCCTCGGTCCGTCTCGGCAACCACCACGATTTCCCAGCCCTGATTGCCGTCGTTCAGGAGGAGCGGTTCGTCGCGCAGGGTTTCGACCGTCTCGAAGTCGGCCATGACCTGCGCTACGATCAGGCGCGCCTCGGCTGCGGGGGTGGTGTCGGCGATGAGGGGGAAGGAGTAAAGCGTGGTTTGGATGCTTTGGTCTGGGCTGAGGAAAATGGCCGGGTTTTCGGCGCTCTCGCCGGGCTGGCTGGTCCAGCCGGGCGGATAGGTGATGGTAAAGCCGAGTTCGGGGTCGGCGACGGTGTTCGGCGGCAAGTTGGCGGTGGGGGTGGCGGCGCCGAGGCCTGTCGAGGTGGGCGGGGCCTCGGTCGGCGTGAGGCCGCGCGTGGTCTGGCAGGCAAAGAGCAGGAAGGCGGCTGCAAGAAGGAAATGGAGGAGGCGGGTCTGCGTTTTCATGGCTTGGCCTCCTGAGCGGGTGGTTCTTGGGGACGGGGGGGACGTTTGCGGCGTCGGCGGTCGCCGCGGCTGACCAGGATGGGGACGAGGACGGCGATTACCACGATCAACAGGCAAAACAGGCCAATCTGGACGGCCAGGAGGGCCTGCGAATCGATTCCGGAGCGAGGCGGGGAATCGGCGGGGGAGGCGGCCGGGGCCGACGGCGTGTCAGAGGGGGTGGGGAGGGCGGTCAGGGTGGGGCGCGGAGTCGGCGCGGCGGCGGCCGGGGCGCCCGAAACGGGGACAATGGTCGGGACGACCGTTGGGGTGGCAAGCGGGGTCGGTTGGCTGCCTGCCGCCAGGCGCGGCGCGGCGCCGATGGCGGCCCGCCAGGCGTCTTCCAGGCCGTCCACATCGAAGCCATAGAGGGCCGTCAGGGCGGCGTCGATCGTCTCGCCGCGCTGCAGGGAGTCGAGCAGGGCAGACATGGTCTGGCGCCCGTAACGCTCGACCAGGAAATTCACCACGCTGTAAGAGACGGCATACGAAAGGTTGGCGCGGCTAGACTCTTCCGAAAAGCCGCCGCTCAGCGAACGCAAGGAAGGCAGCGTATTGTCGGCGACTGCCTGTTCGAAAAGGGTGCGCTGATTCGCCTCCAGCCCGCCCTCGCCTACCATGGCCAGTCCTTCGTGCAGCCAGGTGGGCACGAAACTCAGACAAGAGAATGTGAGATGACCGACCAGGACGTGGGTGAGTTCATGTGCCACGGTGCGTTTGCCCCATTCCAGTTGGTCGGGCGAGATGCCGATGATGACGATGTCGTATTCGGGAAAGGCCTGGCCGCCGGTCCAGGAGGGTTCGTAGAGCACGGCTTCTTGCATGTCGGCGGTTGTGGCGTAGATGTAGATTTCGATCGGCGCTCCGGGGCGCAGGCCGACTTCTTGCGACAGGCGGCCGAGGGCTTCGACGGCGGCTTGATGGAGTTCGTTGCCGAAACGTTCGCCGCCACTGTAATAGTGGAGGAGAATGTTGCCCCCCGAAACGACTTGCCAGGGGTGCTCCTCGTCCAGCCAGAGGATCTCTTGCGTCTCGCTGCGGTAGGTGGCGCCGCTGGCGTCGCTGACCAGCCAGCGCCACCACAGACGCGCCCCCGGCGGCAGGGAACCGCTCTGGCGCATGTCCCACGTCCATTCTACGTCCAGGCGGGAGGTCGGCGTGAAGTCGGGGAAGGCGCGCGCGACCACGGTGCCGCACGTCAATTGCTCGGCGCCGTATTCCAGAATTACAGAGGTGATGGGGGCGTTGCTTTGGATGACGGCGCGGAAAGTCGCACTCTGGGGAAAGTTCAGGGCGGCCTGGTTTTCGATCACCTGGAGGCCTGTCTGAGCACCGACGGGGATCGCCCAACCGGCCAGCAGGATGGAAAGCAGCAAGGCGAGAATCACGTTTTGTTTCATTCGACGCCCCTTTTTATCAGGAGGATGTGAATAGTATATAACAGTTTGTGCCCTGTTGTAAACTTGACGCCTGCCGCGAATTCTGATAGACTCCCGCCTCGCCTTGCGGCCTACCCCTTTAAGGGGAAGTGTTCTGGCCGAAAATTTGGCGCGTTAATACCTTGTCCGGGCGAGATGCCTTTGGTATAATTGCCCCGCTTAATCCGGGCTATAACGCCGACGTAGCTCAATCGGCAGAGCAACCGCCTTGTAAGTGGTAGGTTACGGGTTCAATTCCCGTCGTCGGCTTGGGCAGGTTACTGGTTGGCGTTCGAGGCCGGTCTCCGACCTCGAACTCGAGCCAGCAACGGCTCACAAACAATCTGGGCAGTTACCCAAGTGGCCAAAGGGGACTGACTGTAAATCAGTTGGCAGACGCCTTCGGAGGTTCGAATCCTTCACTGCCCACTTGTTCGTCTGATAGTCAGGAGTCGCATAGTTCTATGAGACTTCCGACTATGAGACTACAAGACTAACTGCCCTCATAGCTCAGTCGGTAGAGCACGTTCTTGGTAAGAACGGGGTCATGGGTTCAAATCCCATTGAGGGCTTCGAGATCAAGAAATCAAGTTCAGGAAGGAGAAAAGCGATGGCGAAGCAGAAGTTTGAGCGGACGAAGCCGCACATGAATGTAGGGACCATGGGGCATATTGATCATGGGAAGACGACATTGACGGCGGCGATCACGAAGTACTGTCAGTTTTTTGGGAAGGC
>CALGPL010000018.1 GCA_937960595.1 uncultured Anaerolineales bacterium
TTGACCGTGCGTGTTGAAAGCCGCGTCGGAAACCCCGAAAAACGCGACCCGGAGGGGAAACTGGTCTATCCTTATGATCCGGTTGCAGTCAAAAAAGCCATTGAACGTTATGCGCTACGCTGGCCCGATCCCACCCAGGAGCCGAGCGAATTCACCTGGGTTGACGCTGTCTGGGGCCAGGTAACCGGCATTCTGCCCTCCTACATCGGCAGCCGCTACCTGGACGATTTACTCCTGGCCGAAAGGCAAAGCGGCCAAATTCTCTCGACCAGCGCTCTGCAAGAAGTCTACGATAATCTGAATCGGGCCACCCAAGTGTTCGGCGTCTTCGTCACCGATTTCCAAATCGTCAAGGTAGAAATCCCGGAGGAAATTCGCAAATTGCAAGAAGAATACTGGAAAGCCGAACGTGAAAGCATCATTACCATCACCGAAGGCCAGGCCAAGGCGTTCGAAATCCGGGCCCAGGAAAAAGCACGCGCCGAGGCGCAGCGGAATCTCATCCTGACAATTGCAAGTGGCTTAGAGAAAACACGTGGCGATCAATTCACACGCCCCTTGCTTTTGACACTTTCCAGCATTCTCGATCAAAGCCTGAGCGATCCGCTGCTCAAAACCTATCTTGCCAAAGAAACCCTTGAGGCCCTGGAAAAATTGCAAAAAATATTAAGCCAACCCGGTGTGTGAAATTGAGGCACTATCGTAATGCATCCAGAGGAGGATGCCATGGCCTCGAACCTTGCTGATTATCTCAAGCGGTTTGTTTATACTGAAATGCTCTTATGCAAGAGTCAGGAAGAATTGAACCAATGCCTCGGAAAGCCAGAACGCCTGAGAAATTTTGTCCAATCATTGCAAGATCACAGAGCACAAGGATGCTATTGCTGCGAATATGAGGGAGGATGTTTGCTCCTTTTGGGAATCGCCCTGCTGGGACTACAACACTATCAAGGGGCAAGATCGAAAATTGAGGAGGCCGTTCAATGTTTTGGAAATCGCTCAGATTTGTGGAATCAAATCAACGGCTTGAATTTATTGGGTCAGATTTATGAAAAAGAGGGCAATCTTCATCTTGCTATTCATAGTTATCAAGAGGCCTTACGCATACTCACAAGAACCTACCTCGCTCTCGATGCCTCCAATTACAAACCAGAACCTCTAAAACTAAAAGAGGAGATCGAGAAAAGCATCCTGCGCGTACAGCAACTTTCTCGTCCACTCAACAATCCACGACAACGACTCGGCCTGGAATGGCTTCCCATTTACGGCATTGTCCAAGCCACGCCAAATGGACCCATTTGGATGGATGCAGACAATCCAGAGGACTTTGTAGAGACTTCATCCGTTATCATCGACGACGAAACATACTCGATCTATTTCTGCGCTGCGCGAGGGGATGGTCTTCTTCTGCAGAAAAATCGAAGGTACGGCTGGGTCAAAGTGCATGGCGATAGTATGAATGCGGCAAAACCCGTACCCATCGAGGAAAATGATTACGCTCTCTTTTACCAGTCGGAGAACGCCGCCCATAATGACATCGTTGTGGTCATGATAGCCGACCCAAGCGGGGCCGGCTACGAATATCTCATCAAAAGATTTGATAAACAAAACAAGCAAATGCTATCCGAAACGACATCCCCGCATGCTTACGCCGCCTTAGCGCTCTCTCCAGAAGACAAAATCGTGGGCATTGTAATCGCAGTCGCCAAACCAAGCAGCAGCGAAATTTTATGAACTCCCCTGCCGTCGCCCTCGAATCGACCGTCATCACCCACGGGCTGCCGCGCCCGCAGAACCTGCAACTCGCCCGCGAGATGGAGCGCCTGGTGCGCGAGAACGGCGCGACGCCTGCCACCATCGCCGTCCTGGATGGACAAATCCGGGTCGGGTTGACCGAGGCCGAACTGGAACGCCTCGCCAACGCGACGAACGTCCACAAGATCAGCCGCCGCGATTTCGCCGCCGCGGCAACGAAACAATGGACCGGCGGCACCACCGTCGCCGGAACGCTGTTCGCCGCCCGGCGGGCCGGGATCCGCGTCTTCGCCACCGGCGGCATCGGCGGCGTCCACGAAGTCGCCACGCTCGACATCTCCGCCGACCTGCAAGCCCTGGCCGATACGCCCCTGATCGTCGTCTGCGCCGGGGCCAAAGCCATCCTCGACTTGCCCGCCACGCTGGAATACCTGGAGACCATGGCCGTCCCGGTCATCGGCTACGAGACGGACGAATTCCCCGCCTTCTACTCCCGCCAGAGCGGATTGCCCGTCAGCGCCCGGCTCGACTCGCCCGAGGAAGTCGTCCGCCTGGCAAAAACGCACTGGGGCCTGGGAATGCAGTCCGCCGTGCTGGTCTGCCAGCCCCTGCCGCCGGAGGACGAAATCCCGGCCGCAAAAATCCTCCCTTTCATCGAACAGGCCCGCCGCGAGGCCGCAGAAAAAGGCATCCACGGCCAGCCGCTGACCCCCTTCCTGCTCGCCCGCCTGGCCGAACTCACCGGCGGCGAGTCGCTGCGCGCCAACCTGGCCTTGCTCAAAAACAACGCCCGGCTGGGCGCCCAAATCGCCGTCGCCTGGCAGGCGGCCTCCAAAGAAAAACCGGCCTGAAAGAAGCCGCCAACACCCACAAAAAAATCCCGGACCCGTTCTTTGCGGAGAGCGGATCCGGGAATGTTTCGGCGGCTCATCCTATGGAGACCCGGTGGAGGTCGGCCAGAGCGTGTCGGTCGGACGCGGCGTCGGTGTGGGCGTCCGGCTGGGGGACGGCGTGCGGGTCTGGGTCGGCGTGTACGGATCGCCCTCGACGATGAACTCGCCGACCACCTCCCAATCCTGACCGACGAAAATCTGCACCTGATACCGCCCCGGCAGCCATTCGCTCGGATCGGGATTCCAGTCCGAAAACCCATAGCCGCCCGCCTCTCCATCCCAAGGTTTGGTCTCGAAATACACCAGTTGTCCGTCCCGATACCAGAGCGCCGTCCACTGCGAGCCGGGGATCATGTTATTGTACGAAAAGACGGCATACATGTGGCCGACCGGATTGCGGAAGACCGTCGCCGGGTTGACCGGCTGGGCGTTGACGACGCGCGTCGCAAACGTCAGCGGGCTGAAGACCGCGCTCGGGTTGGGCGTGACCGTGCTGGAAAACTGCGCCGCCACCTGGGAAGGCAGGAAGGGCGTCGGGGTGATGGTGGGGGTGTAACTCTCGACCGGGGTCAGGGTCATCGTCGGGGTCAGGGTGAGGGTGGGCGTCAGGCTGATGGTCGGCGTCAACGTAATCGTGGCGGTCGGCGAGGGAGTCGGGCTGGGCGGAAAATAATAGTAGGCGACCGGCTCCCCGTAGCGCCCCAGGCCAAAGGCCAGCCCCCCAAGGAGGATTCCCACAACAATCATCCGCCACGCGGCGCCCAGGCGCTGGCGGCGGATGCGGAAGAAACGAATCTGCCCGGCCCGTTTCAACGCCCGCCCCCCCAGCCAAACCAGCCACAAGGCGCCTAACCCTGCCAGGATCATCGCAGTCGTGATCGCAGCGTGGATATCTACGTTCAATAGACCACCTCCCTCAAATTATACCTCTGCCGGTCTGAGCAGGAAAACGGTCAAATCACGAAAAAATGGGAGACGACAATCCCCAACGACGCTTCTTGACGGCTGGGGAGGAACGTGCTACATTTTCCTCATGCTCGTTTTCCTGAAACTCGGCGGCTCACTGATCACCGACAAAGACAAGCCTTTCACCCCCCGGCCCCGCATCCTGACCGACCTGGCCGAACAGATCGAATCCGCCTGTCGGGACAATCCCGGCCTGCGCATCGTGCTGGGACACGGCTCCGGTTCTTTCGGTCACCAGGCCGCCGGCCCATACGGCACGCGCCAGGGCGTCTCGGGACCCCAAGCCTGGCGCGGCTTCGCCGAGGTCTGGTACCAGGCCGCGGCGCTGAACCGGCTGGTTGTCGAGGCGCTGCGCGCCGCCGGGCTGGCCGCGGTCGCCCTGGCACCGGTCGCGGCGGTGACCGCCCGCGGCGGGCGCGTCGGCGCCTGGAACTTGACGCCCCTGCGCGCCGCTCTGGCCAATGGCCTGCTGCCGGTAATCTATGGAGATGTGGCCTTCGACCTCCGCCGCGGCGGCACGATCCTCTCGACCGAAGACCTGTTCGCCTACCTGGCGCCGCGCCTGCGCCCGCAGCGCATCCTGCTGGCCGGACGCGAGGCGGGCGTCTGGGCCGACTACCCCGCCCGCACCCGCCTGCTCGCAGAGATCACCCCCCAGACGTTTGCGGCCCACTCGGCCAGTCTGCAAGGCGCAGCCGGCGCGGACGTCACCGGCGGCATGGACAGCAAAGTCCGGCAAATGATGGCTCTCATCCGCCGCCTGCCCGGCCTGGAAGTGCTGATCTTCTCCGGCGAAGGCGGCCAAAACGTCCGCCAAGCGCTGAACGGCGAAACTCCCGGCACCCGCCTCCATCGTTGACATCCCGCCCCACCTGATGTAGACTTACCCCCCACTCGAAAGGTGTCAAGTATGTACTTCTCTCGTCAGCAACTCGAAGAAATCGAAGACCGCAGCCTGGCGCCCTACGCCGTGCGCAGCAAAGATAGCAAAGGCCGCGCTTACCTGGATAGCGAACCCGATTACCGCACCGCCTTCCAGCGCGACCGCGACCGCATCCTGCACACCACGGCCTTCCGCCGCCTGGAATACAAGACCCAAGTTTTCATCAATTACGAGGGCGATTACTTCCGCACCCGCCTGACTCACACCCTGGAGGTGGCTCAGATCGGGCGCACCATCGCCCGCGCCCTGGGCGCCAACGAAGACCTGGTCGAAGCCATCTGCCTGGCCCACGACCTGGGTCACTCGCCCTTCGGCCATGCCGGCGAAGCCACGCTTGCCAAACTGATGAAAGACTTCGGCGGCTTCGACCACAACAAACAATCCCTGCGCATCGTCACCGAACTCGAACAGCGTTACCCGGAATTCCCCGGCCTGAACCTGACCTGGGAGGTGCGCGAGGGAATGGTCAAGCACGAATCCGAATACGACATCGCCGACGCCCGCGACTACAGCCCCGACCTGCGCGGCAACCTCGAGACCCAAATCTGCAACATCGCCGACGAACTGGCCTACACCACCCACGACCTGGACGACGGCCTGCGCTCGGGCATGATTACGCCGCAAATGTTGAGCGGCATTGCCCTGTGGGAAATCCTGGTCGAAACCTTCAACTGGCGCAGCCCGGTTTTGCAGGATATGGAACGCCACCGCATGATCCGCCATCTGGTCGGCCTGCTGGTCACCGACATCGTCCAGGCGACCGACGCGCGCCTGAAAGAAAGTGGCGCCAAGTCGCCGCTGGATATCCAAAAATTGAAGCACAACGTCATTGGCTACGGCGAAGATATGCAGCGCCGCAACCGAGAATTGAAAGATTTCCTCTACAGTCGCCTCTACCGGCACTATCGGGTGGTGCGCATGCAAGTCAAGGCCGAACATATCGTCACCGACCTGTTCAACGCCTACTGCAACGAACCCGCCATCCTGCCCGATCACGTCCAGGCCTGGATTCCCACCCGCGGGCTGGAGCGCACCGTCTGCGACTACATTGCCGGCATGACCGACCGCTTTGCCATCGAGGAACACGAACGGCTCCACGATCCCTTCCTGAGGCCCTGACCATGAACGAAAAACCTGTCACCTACCTGACGGCCGAAGGCGCAGCCCGTCTCAAAGCCGAACTCGAAGACCTGAAAGGCCCCCAGCGGGAAGCGCTGGCGCGCCGCCTGCGCGATGCCATCCAAATGGGCGATCTCTCGGAAAACGCCGACTACCACAAGGCCAAAGAAGACCAGGCCTTTCTGGAAGGACGCATCCAGGAACTCGAATACATTCTGCGCAACGCGGAAATCGTCGAGACCGCCGACGGCCCCAAAGAGGTCATCGGCATCGGAGCGCGCGTCACCGTGCAAGAGGAGGGATTCGATCCGGAGGTCTTTTTGCTGGTCGGCGCCAAAGAGGCCGACCCGCGCGCCGGCAAAATCTCGAATGAATCCCCCATCGGTCAGGCGCTGATGGACCACCGCGTCGGCGAGGTGGTCGAAGCCGAGACGCCCGCCGGGCGCATCCGGCTCAAAATCCTGAAGATCGAGTAAAAAGACAAAAAACAGGGCCCCGCTTTCTGGAAGAGGCGGGGCCCCACGATTTCACTCCGGCGCCACAATCTTGGGCCAGACGGCGATCTCCAGCGTCAGCCGGTCGAAGAAACTCTCGGCCGGCAAGGCCCCCTGGCCATAGCCCATATCGGCGATCGTCGCCACCAGTTGCAGCGCGGCCGTCTCGAGGACGATTTGCTTCTCGAGTTCGGCCAGCACCGGCTCACCCTTATTTTGCAGGCGCTGATAGGTGGCCGGGTCTTCGAAAGCATGCCGACTCATCAACACTTTGGTGACGGTCTGGATGTCATTCTTGTCGAACAGCCACAACTCGAAGGCCGTCACCTTCTTCGGTTCGCCGACGCCGATCGTCTCCGAAATGCCGATTCCGCATTCGCCCATGAACTCACCCGCCGGGTTCTCGATGCTGAAAGAATCGTCGAATAAATCGTCGCCGATGACAAAAGTGGTCATGAACTGGGCAATCGGCGGTTCCTCGCCCATGGCCACATAGTCGGTCATCTCGGTCTGACGGCTGAGTTGCCGGGCCTGCTGGGCAGGGGTCAAGGCCCCGCCGCCCGAACGGCGAAAGATCGGCAGCAGATAGCGGATGATCATGTAACCGACGCCGCCAACCGCCAGCACGGCCAGGATGATGACCAGCGGCCGGACGATCGGATTGGGCGTCGGCGAGGGCGCGGCCTCCGCCGGGGTCGGCGCCGGCACCACGCTGCGTACAATCTCCGCATACGAAGCGATCGCCACCGGATCCTGCGAGCCCGGATTCGAGATGATCGTATCCAGAACAGCGTGCCCATACGGCCCCAGCGCTTCGAAGCGTTTGACAGCCAGTTCGACATCTCTATTTACGGCGAACGAATCGATTGCCATCCGCAAATATTGTTCGCGATAGACCGGATGCAGCAGCGCAGGCGAGGCATCTTTCCATTCCACAGGCTGGATCCACCATCCCCATGCCAGTCCGATGAGAATTCCAATCACTGCCGAAAGCAGAATCAGGGCAGCCGGTTTCTTCAGCAACTCGCGAAAATTGTTCATCGTGAATGCTCCCTTCCCAGCCCGATCGGTACGCTATGATTATACACTGAGAATAGGGAATCCCGCTCTTTCTTCTTTCTCATCCTTCCGCCAGCGTTTCACCGACCACTTGTTCCAACAGGAAGGTCTCCTCACAAACGGTGCATTGGGCCTCGCGCTTGTTGGCAAGCACGAGCAGCCCCTGGCACTTCGGACACGGCGTCGGCAGAGGCCGCTTCCAGGAGGTGAAATCGCAATTGGGGTAATTGTTGCAGCCGTAGAAAACGCGGCCCTTGCGCGTCTTGCGCTCGACGATCTCGCCGCCGTCCTTGGGGCAGGTCACGCCGATTTTCTCCAGCCACGGCTCGGTGTGGCGGCACTCCGGGAAACCCGAACAGGCAATGAACTTTCCATAGCGGCCGTAGCGGATGACCAGGTCCCGGCCGCAATCGGGACAGGCGCGGCCGATCGGCTCCGGTCCGCTCTTGCTGACCGGCATCTCGGCCTGGGCGCGGCTCACCGTCGCCGCAAAGGGTTTGTAGAAACGGTCGATTACCCGCACCCAGTTGGCCTTGCCGCTCGCAATGCGGTCCAAATCTTCCTCCATGCGGGCCGTGAATTGCAAGTCGACGATTTCGGGAAAATATTTAACCATCAAATCGTTGACCAGGATGCCGGTCTCGGTCGGGACCAGGCGCCGGTCCACCCGCTCGACGTAGCCGCGCTGCTGGATGGTCGAAATGGTCGGGGCGTAGGTGGAGGGGCGGCCGATGCCGTACTCCTCCAGCGCAGCCACCAGGGAGGCCTCGGAATAGCGCGGCGGCGGCTGGGTGAAATGTTGTTCGGGAATCAGGCGAATCAACGTCTGCCGCTGGCCCTCGGCAATCGAGGCCGGGATGCGGACGTTCATCTCGTCCTCCTCGTCCGGCTTCTTGTCCTCGTTCTTGGCCTCCTCATAGACGACCAGGTAACCGGGGAATTTGACCGACGAGCCGGCAGCGCGCATCAGATAGGTATGCGCGGACCCCGTGCCGGTCACATCCACCGACAGCGTGTCGTAGACTGCCGCCTCCATCTGGCAGGCGACGAAACGCTGCCAGATCAACTGATAGAGTTTGAACATGGCCGGCTCGAGATAAGGCCGCACCTTTTCGGGATCGCGGAAGACCGAAGTGGGCCGGATGGCCTCGTGCGCTTCCTGCGCCCCGGCGACCTTCTTGGTGTACTCGACCGGCTTCTCGGGCAGGAAATCGGCGCCGTAGCGTTCGCCGATGTAACGGCGGACTTCGTCGCGCGCCACCTCGGCAATGTTGGTCGAATCGGTACGCATATAAGTGATCAGGCCCGTCGTGCCGCCCTCGCCCACGTCCTGGCCCTCGTACAAGCCTTGCGCCAGCCCCATGGTGCGCTTGGCCGTGAAGCCCAGTTTGCGCGAGGCCTCCTGTTGCAGCGTAGAGGTGATGAATGGCGGCGAGGGCTTGCGCCTGCGCTCGCCGCGCTTGATGCGCGTGATCGTATAAGCAGCCTGCTCCATGTCGATCAACAGCGGCCGGACGACCTCCTCGCTGCCCAGTTCCGGCTCCTGTTCGTCGATCTTGACCAGTTTGGCCGTAAAGGTGGTCTTCTTTTCGCTTTCCGGGCGAAACTCGCCGGCAATCGACCAATATTCGACCGGAACGAAGGCTTCGATCTCGGCCTCGCGCTCGACGATCAGCCGCAGCGCCACCGACTGGACCCGCCCGGCCGAAAGCCGCGAACGAACCTTTTCCCACAAAATCGGGCTGATGCTGTACCCCACCAGCCGGTCGAGCACCCGTCGCGCCTGCTGGGCGTTGACCAGGTCCATGTTGATCTCGCGCGGGTTGGCAAAAGCCTCGTTGATGGCATGTTCGGTGATCTCGTGAAAGACCACCCGGCGCGCCAGTTTGGGGTCAATGGCCGCTGCCTCCATCAAATGCCAGGAAATGGCCTCCCCCTCGCGGTCGGGGTCGGTCGCCAGGTAGATTTCGGCGTGTTCCTTGGCGAGTTGCTTGAGTTCCTTGACCACTTCCTTCTTCTCGTTCGGGACACGATACTTGGGCTTGTAACCGTTCTCCACATCGACCGAGAGTTGCGAGCGCAGCAAATCGCGGATATGACCGACCGAGGCGCGCACCGTATACCCCTTGCCGAGGAAACGTCCTACCGTCCTGGCTTTGGCCGGCGATTCGACGATGACCAGTTTGCCGGAACGATGGGCGTACTTGTCCGGTTTCGCCAGGCCGGCGTGGGCCTCGGTCATGCCGATGCGATAGAGCGCCGTGCCGCAGACGCCGCAAACGCCGCGTGTGACGGCCGCCCCGGCGGCATTGAAGGTCGCCTGGGGGTCCTGGATCTCACGTTTGGTTTTGCATTTCATGCAATAGGCTTCCATGGGATGCCTCCTAGAGATATTCTTCGCGCTGCGTGTCCTTCAGGCCTTCGATGACCTGCCGCACGCGCTGGGCCTGGTCGCGATGACAAACCAGCAAGGCGTCGCCGGCGTCAACGATCATGATATTGTCAACGCCAATGGTGACGATCAGTTTCTTTTCGGTCGTATAAATCAGGGATTTGTGGGTATCCAGCAGCAAATGATCGGAGTTGACGATCACATTGCCGTTCTTATCGGGCAAAAGCACATCGAAGAGCGAGTCCCACATACCGACGTCGCTCCACTCCAGGCCGCTGGCAGGCAGGACGGCTACGTTCTCGGCGTGTTCCATGATGCCATAATCGATCGTCGTGGGCTGTAACCCCAGCCACTCGCTCCGCAAAACCGTTTCTTGCTGCGGCGTTTGCCAGGCCTCGCCGATCCGCTCCAGCGCGGCCCGCAACGCCGGCATCTGACGATGGAATTCTTCCAGAATGCGGACTGCCTTCCAGACAAAAATCCCCGAATTCCAGGAATGGTCGCCGCGGGTCAGTAACTCGCGGGCCAGTTCCTCATCGGGCTTTTCTTTGAACCGCAGAACGCGGTAGACGGGGTAATCAAACTTGCCCGGCAGCATCTCGCCCCGCTGAATGTAACCGTATCCGGTCGCGGGGAAAGTCGGCGTGATTCCCAGCGTCACCAGGAAATCCTGACGCGCCACCTGCAGGGCGGCGCGCATGATCAACTGGAACATGTCGCGATTGCGGATGTGATGATCCGAGGGGAAAACCATCATCATCGCCTCGGGATCGCGCCGAACCAGAAGGGTCGCCGCCAGGCCGATCACCGAAGCGGTGCCGCGCGGCTCGGGCTCGATGACGAAATTCTCCTCTGGAACGAAAGGGGCTTGCTGGCGCAATTCGCCAGCCTGATCTCCGGCCGTCACCACCAGAATGTGATCGGGGCGCACCAGATCGGCCAGGCGGTCGAGTGTACTCTGAAACAACGTCCGATCGCCCAGAAAGGGCAACAAATGCTTGGGATGCTTCTTGCGCGAGACCGGCCAAAGGCGGGTCCCGCTTCCGCCTGCCATGATAACTGCATAGGTATGTTGCATTGGCATTGGCTTTCTTATGCTCCGTAATCGGGCCGTTCCTCACGGACGGCCACGTAATGATTCCCGCCGACCTGTCGCACCAGGCCCTTGAGTTCCATCATCACCAGGGTGGCCGAGACTCGCTCGATGGGCAAGCCGGTTTGCTGACGGATCTCGTCCATGTGGAGCGGTTCGGCGTCGAGGACATTCAACAAGGCTGCTTCGACCTCATCGCCGGGGACGGCTTTACGCACAGCCCGCTGCTCATGGACCCGGCCCAGATTCAACGTCTCGAGCAGATCGCGGGGCGAGAGCAGCGGACGCGCCCCCTGGGCAATCAGAGCATTCGTCCCTTTGCTCTGAGGGGCCAGAATATTGCCCGGCACGGCAAAGACCTCCCGCCCTTGATCGGCGGCAAATTGGGCCGTGATCAGCGCGCCGGACGTCTCGCCTGCCTCCACGACGACGGTTGCCAGCGTCAGGCCGGAGATGATCCGGTTGCGCGGCGGGAAATTGGCTGCCTCCGGCGGGGTGCCGGGGGCGTAATCGCTGACCAGCGCTCCGGCCTGGATGATCTTTTCGGCCAGGCCGGCGTGCTCCGGCGGATAGATTCGATCCACGCCGCAGCCCAGCACCGCCAACGTCCGCCCGCCCGCCCGCAGGGCAGACTGGTGGGCGATGGCGTCCACGCCGCGCGCCAGGCCAGAGACGACCGTCACACCATGACGGGCCAAGAAAGAGGCCAACTCTTCGGTCACCTGACGGCCGTAGGCCGTCACCCGCCTCGTTCCGACGATGGCGACCGCCCAGGCATCCTCTTCGCTCAACGCGCCGCGCAGGTACAAGACGGGCGGCGGCTGTTCGATCTCTTTCAAGCGCGGCGGGTAGGCCTCATCTTCCCAGGTCAGGACGGCGATGCCCTCTTTCTCCATCTGGTTCAACAGGCGGTCGAGGTCCACATCGGCCCGCACCTGCATCAGGCGCTCGATGAGTTTGGCGCTCAATCCGGCGGCTTGCAGGGCATCTGCCGGCGCCTGCCAGGCAATCGCCAGGTCGCCGAAATGCTCGCGCAGCGCCTGCAGACGCACCGCCCCAATCCCTTTGACCAGATTGAACCCCACCCAATAGCGCTTGTCCATCGCTGCTTCATCCGTCAGAAACGAACACCGCCAGCCTTATCACGGCTCGTACAGGCCCGGCAGGAGATGCACGCGCATCGTTTTTCCGACCAGATCGACGTCCAGGACGACGCCGGGGATGACCGGCAGCAGAATCTCGTTTCCGTCCTCGGCCGTCACCACATAAACATCATTGGCCCCGGTTTCCAGAATCTCGGTCAGCCTGCCGAGCATCTGCCCGTCCTCTTCTTGCACCATCAGGCCAATCAATTGATGATGATAGTACTCGCCGTCCGGCAGCGAGGGGCGGTCGGCTGAAGGTACGTACAAAATTTGATTGCGAAAGCGCCCCACCGCCTCGGGAGTCTCCAGACCGGCGAAAGCCAACAGCAAGCCCTCGTTGTGAGAACGCCGACTGCGAATGGTCAGGGGAAGATGCTCCTCGCCGGCATAAACGACCGTCTTGGGCTGCAACCGTTCGGGGAAATCTGTCAGAACTTCGACCAGGGCCTCGCCCCGCACGCCGTGCGGGCGGCGCAGACGCCCCACTGCCAGGAAAGCAGGCCCGCCAGCGGTTGGCGAGCCTGCCGGTTGTTGAACCGCCCGACTCATCCTACCTGCCCTACGGTTCGACGACATCCAGCGTGACGTGAATGCCTTCGCGCTCAGCCGCGACCCGCAACAGGGCACGGATGGCGTTTGCCACCCGACCGCTCTTGCCAATCACCCGCCCCATATCCTGCTTGGCTACGCGCAACTCAAGGGTTACGCGGTCGCCGCGGCGGAATTCCTGGACACAGACCTCGTCCGGGTGATCGACCAGCGACTTGGCAATATACTCGACCAGTTCTTTCATGAGACTTGACTACTTGCCGGTCTTGGAGACGGCGCCGCGGGCGGCCTTGGCCTGCTCGGCTTCGGCCAGCAGGGTTTCGAGCGATTCGCCCTTCTTGAAGCGCTCAAAGCGCACATCGGTGCCGGTCGTCTTGAAGAGCTGGGCCACCGACTCGGTCGGCTGAGCGCCTTTGCTCATCCAATCGAAGACGCGGTCTTCTTTGATCTCGATCGTGGCCGGCTGAGTACGGGGATTGTAATAGCCCACGATCTCGATGAAACGGCCATCCCGCGGACTTTCCTTGTCGGCAACGACCAGGCGGTAAGACGGCTGTCTTTTCAAGCCAGTACGGCGTAAACGAATACGAACCATCGAACTTATCTCCTTAAGAATTGATGATCGGCTTTTCGGACTCGGCCGCTCAGGCAGAGAGGGCGCAGAAAGGATGCGCTGTCTGAGGCCGGGAACCTTCGTTTCATCCAAAAAGGCGAGACAGATTGCGCCCGCCGGTCTTTTGGAGGGTCTTCATCAGGCGCTGAACTTCGCGGAATTGCTTGATCAGGCGGTTGACATCCTGCACCTGAGTGCCGGAACCGGCCGCGATGCGGCGGCGGCGGCTGGCGTTCAACAGGTCGGGGTTGCGGCGCTCGCCCGGCGTCATCGAGAGGAGGATCGCCTCCGTCCTCCGCACAGAACGCTCCATCTCCTGCGGATCGACATTGCGCGCCGCCCGGCCCAGTTCGCCGGGCAGCATATCGGCCATCTGGCTGAGCGGCCCCATCTTTCTGGAGGATTGCATCATCTCAAGCCAATCGGCCAGCGTAAATTCGCCCTTCGACAGGCGCTCGGCCTGCTTGCGGGCCTGGGCCTCGTCGAAGGCCGTCTCGGCCTTTTCGATCAGGCCGAGAACGTCGCCCATCCCCAGGATGCGGGAGGCCAGCCGCTCTGGATTATACACCTCCAGTGCATCGAGTTTCTCGCCGGTTCCCAGGAACTTGATCGGCACGCCGGTCACCGAGCGGATCGAAATGGCGGCCCCGCCGCGCGCGTCGCCATCCATCTTGGTCATGATCAGGCCGGTCAAAGGGATGGCATCGCGAAATCCTTCGGCTACGCGCAACGCCTCCTGCCCGATCATGGCGTCCACCACCAGCAGCGTTTCGGCCGGCGGAACCTTGGCGACGATGGCCTGCAACTCGCCCATCAGCGCCTCGTCCAATTGTGAACGACCGGCCGTATCCACGATGACGACCGTGTAACCGCCCCGCGCGGCTTTCTCGAACGCCCGCCGCGTCAGTTCCGGCGGCCGGACATCCGCCTCGAAGTGGACCGGTAGATCGAGTTGCGCGCCCAGGGTGCGCAACTGCTCGACCGCCGCCGGTCGGTATGGATCCCCTGCAACCAGGTACACGCGCTCGCCGCGCCCGCGCAAGTAACGCGCCAATTTGCCGGCCGCGGTCGTCTTGCCCGATCCCTGCAACCCGACCAGCATCACCATGCGCGGCTTGGGACCGGCCAGATTCAGCGGCGCCGGCTCACCCAGCATCGCAATCAATTCCTCATTGACAATCTTGATGACCTGCTGACCCGGATTGAGCGCCTTCGAGACCTCCGCCCCCACGGCCCGCTCGCGCACCCGCGCCACGAACGCCTTGACCACGCTGTAATGGACGTCTGCCTCCAACAGCGCCAGCCGGACCTCGCGCATGGCCGCGTCCACATCGGCCTCGGACAGTTTGCCGCGCCGACGAAGTTGGTCGAAAATCTGATTGAGCCGTCCGGTCAGGGTCTCGAACACGTTGTTTTCTTCATTAAAATAAGCGAAATTGCCCGAAGGCGGACAGATTTTAGCCGATAACGGGCCGGAGGTCAAGGAATTTTGGACGCAGGGATTGCCGCCAGAAGCACCCTCAATTACAATGCATGCCAGCAAAAAACAGGAGGAGATCTATGCCAAACGTAGCCATTGTCACCGACAGCACCGCCTATCTTCCCGGCGATCTGGTCGAAAAATACCACATTGCCGTCATCCCGCTGGCGGTCGTCTGGGGAGAGGAGGTTTTGCGCGACGGGGTGGATGTCACGCCGCAAGAGTTCTACACCCGCCTGTCTGCTGCCAAAACCCTGCCCACCACCTCGCAATTGACCGTCGTTCAAATCAAGGAGGTCTTCCTTTCCCTGCTGGAGCAGGGTCATGAGGTGCTGGCCATGTTCCTCTCTTCGAAATTCTCCGGCTCGTATCAATCGGCCCTGCAGGCCCAGCAAGAGATTCCCGGCGGCGCCGAAAAGATTGCCGTGGTCGATTCGCTCTTCACCACCATGGCCATGGGCTGGCCGGTCCTGACGGCCGCCCGCGCCGCCGAGGCAGGCGAGTCGCTGGCGGGCGTCCGCAAAGCAGCCGAACACGCCCGCGACAACAGCGGCGTGCTGTTCGTCGTCGAGACGCTCGAATTCCTGCGCCGCGGGGGACGCATCGGCGGCGCCCAGGCCCTGCTCGGCACCGCCCTGAACATCAAGCCCATCCTGGAAATGCGCGCCGGGCGGATCGAGTCGGTCGAGAAGGTGCGCACCAAGGGAAAGGCCATCGAACGGATGCTCGATCTGGTTGTCGAGCGAATCGGGGGGCGGACCCCGATCCGGCTGGCGGCTTCCCATGCCGCGGCCGAGGCCGAAGCACAAACGCTGCTGACGGCCGCTTGCGAACGCCTGCAGCCGGTCGAAAGCCTGTGTGTCCCGCTCAGCCCGGTCATCGGCACCCACGCCGGGCCCGGGACAGTGGCGCTCAATTACATGGCAGGCGTAGAGTAACTTGCCTCTTCTTGGAGAGATTGCCCGGCGCAACTCGCTCGATCAACAGGGGTTAACGTATAAAATTGTATTCGCCCCGGAGGAGATATGTCCAAAGTTGCCGTAGTCACCGACAGCACCGCTTACATTCCCGAAGAATTGGTCAAGAAACACAACATTACCGTTGTTCCACTGATTCTGTTGTGGGGTCATGAAGCCTTCGAGGACGGCGTGGATATTCAGCCATCCGAATTCTACACCCGCCTCTCGACGGCCAAAATCATGCCGACCACCTCGCAAGCCACCATCCCTGCCATGAACAGCGCCTTCGAAAGCCTGGTCGAAAAGGGCTACGACGTGGTGGGCATTTTCATTTCGTCGAAACTGTCCGGCACGGTTCAATCGGCCATCCAGGGACGCGAGATGATGCTCAAAGGCGCCGAAAAGGTTGCCATCGTCGACTCGCTTTCGACGGCCATGGCGATGGGTTTTCAGGTGCTGGCCGTGGCGCGAGCCGCCGAGGCCGGTGAGAGTCTCCGCGAATGCGTCAAATTGGCCGAGAAGGCGCGGGAACACATCGGCGTCTATTTCGCGGTCGATACGCTGGAATTCCTGCACCGCGGCGGACGAATCGGCGGCGCCCAGGCCTTCCTGGGGGCGGCGCTGAACATCAAGCCCATCCTGTCCCTGGTCGATGGACGGGTCGATTCGGTTGACAAAGTGCGCACCCGCAGCAAAGTCCTCGACCGGGTCGTTGATCTGGTCGTCGAAAAGGCAGCCGGACGAGGACCTGTACGCCTGGCCACGTTGCACGCCAACGCCGAGGCCGACGCCCGCGCCCTGCTGGCCACCGCCTCGGCCCGGCTCAATCCGGTCGAGACGGTCTTTTCGAGCGTCAGTCCGGTCATCGGCGCCCACACCGGCCCCGGGACGGTCGGCCTGGCCTATATGACCGGTCTCTAAAACGCGACAAAATCGCCAACCTCGAAAATCCGGCCGATTGGTCGGATTTTTTATCTGAAGTGATTTAAACTTTCAAGAAACCATTCGGTAATTCTCATAAACCACAGATCAACGCGGATGAACGCGGATGAAAAGATGAACGTTTCTCTATTAGTCAACATACTTCGCCGAAATCAAAGATTCTGTGACGTTTATCAAACCAATCTGCGTTCATCTGTGGCTGATGATGAGTTTGCATACACTGATGGATG
>CALGPL010000019.1 GCA_937960595.1 uncultured Anaerolineales bacterium
GAATAAGGCCCTCAGCCACAGCATCGCCGTCGGCGCGGCGGGACTTTCCTGGCTGGGGAGTATGATCGTCTTTGTCCGCGCCCTGGGGGTGGAAGAGTTCGGCAAACACGCCTTCGAATCGGCCATCAACTGGCTGCCGACCGGCGAGACGTGGTTCCAAATCGGTGTGCGCATTGACCCGCTCGGCGCGGCGACCCTCTTCTTCGTCGCCTGGACGGTGCTGATGATTTTCATCTACAGCATCGGCTATCACAACTTCGGCCAGCCCGCCGGCGACCATGACCGCCCCGGCCTGCCCCCGCACGGCGCGACCGTTACGGAGCATGGACATAAACATGTCGTCCCCTCGGTTGAGCCGATGTACAGCCGCTTCTTCGCCTTTATCGGCCTGTTCGCCTTCGGCATGTACACGCTGGTCGTCTCGAACAACCTGCTGACGCTCTTCGTCGGCTGGGAGATCATGGGGCTGTGCTCCTACCTGCTCATCGGCTTCTGGTACGGCAAGCCCTCCGCCCGCAACGCGGCCATCAAGGCTTTCATGACCACCCGCATCGGCGACGTGTTCATGTTGCTCGGCATTGCCTTCCTCTACTCGGCCACCGGCACGCTGACCTTCTCCGAAATCTTCACCGAGGAGATGCTCCATCACCTGGCGAGCATTTCGACCCCCATCCTCGGCCTTTCGGGCGCCGGGCTGATCGGCCTGCTCCTGTTCATCGGCACGGTCGGCAAGTCGGCGCAGTGGCCGCTGCACGTCTGGCTGCCGGACGCCATGGAAGGCCCGACTCCCGTCTCGGCGATGATCCATGCGGCGACGATGGTCTCGGCGGGCGTTTACGCCGTGCTGCGCATGTTCCCGCTCCTCAGCCTCGATCCGGCGACGATGTCCATCGTGGCCTTCATCGGCGCCTTCACGGCGCTCTTCGCCGCCACGATTGCCGTCGCCCAGAACGACATCAAGCGCGTCCTAGCCTACTCGACCATCTCGCAACTGGGCTACATGATCGCCGCCCTGGGCATCGGCGCCTATGTGGCCGCCGCCTTCCACCTGATTACCCACGCCTTCTTCAAGGCGCTCCTCTTCCTCGGCTCCGGCTCGGTCATCCACGGCATGGAGCATGGCGTCCTGCACACCGGCAACCACCACGTGGACCCGCAGGACATGTTCAACATGGGCGGCCTGCGCAAGAAGATGCCCATTACCTTCTGGACTTTCCTGATCGGCGGCCTGGCCCTCTCCGGCTTCCCGGTCGTTACCGCCGGCTTCTGGTCGAAGGATGAAATCCTGGCCGACGCCTTCGCGCACGGTCATTGGGCGGTCTTCATCACCCTGGCCGTGGCGGCCTTCCTGACCGCCTTCTACACCATGCGCCAGATCACCCTGACCTTCCTGGGCGAAGCGCGCACCGAGGAGGCCAAACACGCCCAGGAGACGCCCTGGACGATGACCGCTCCGCTCGTTGTGCTGGCCTTCTTCGCCGTGACCTATGGCTGGGTCGGCATCCCGGAGCATTTCCCCCTCCTCGGCGGACTCGTCCCCAACTGGTTCCACGAATTCGTCGGCAGCACCCTGCCCGAGGTCCCCGAAGCGGCGCCCTTCAGCATTTGGCCGCTCCTGACCTCGCTCGGCGTCGCCCTGGGCGGATTGCTGGCCGGCTGGCTGGTCTATCGCAAGGTCCAATCGCCCGCCGAAGACAAATTGCAGATTCCGGTTCTGAAGAACAAGTGGTACTTCGACGAGGCCTACGATTTCCTGTTCGTCAAGCCGGCTTACTGGGTGGCCGAAAAATTCACCTACCTGTTCATGGACCGCCAGGTCATTGACGGCATCCTGCACGCGGTGGCGCGCTTCTCGCTCTTCCTCGGCCGCGCCTTCCGCAACTACTTCGACAAGCCGGTGGTCAACGAACTCATCGGCGATGGGACCGGCAACCTGGTCAAGGCTTCCGGCAAGGGACTGCGTTTCATCCAGGCCGGGCGCGTGCAGTATTACATGGTCGTCTCGATGGCGCTGCTGGTCATTTTCGCCGTGCTGTATTACTTCTTGCTGGCGTAGGACAGGAGCAAAAAATGGACTTCATCAATCAACATCTCCTGACCCTCATTCTGTTCTTCCCCGTCCTGGCGGCGGTGATCGTCTTGCTCCTGCCGAAGGACAAGCCCCAGGTCATCCGCTGGGCGGCCTTCCTGCTCAGCCTGGTGCCGTTGGCTTTGAGCGTCTATCTCTGGCTGCGCTTCCAGCCTGGCCAGGCCGGTTTCCAGTTCGAAGAGCGCTACACCTGGTACGCGGCGCTCAACTCCACTTTGCATCTCGGCGTGGACGGCCTCTCGCTGACGATGGCGCTGCTCACCACCCTGCTGACTCCGGTCGCCCTGCTGGCCTCTTTCAGCGTCAGCGACCGCGTCAAGGCCTACATGTTCCTCTTCCTCCTGCTGGAGACGGGCATGTTGGGCGTCTTCCTGGCCCTCGACCTGCTCATCTTCTTCGTCTTCTGGGAGGTCGGCCTCGTCCCGATGTACTTCCTCATCAACCAGTGGGGCAGCGAGAAGGGCGAGCGCGAACTGTGGAAGGGCGCCACGGTGCAGGCGCGCAACTACGCCTCGCTCAAGTTCATGATTTACACCATGGCCGGTTCGCTCGGCCTCCTCTTGGCGATTCAACTCCTGGGCGTCCTCTTCCAGACCTATGACCTGCCGACCCTGACCGAAAAGTGGACCGCCCTGGAGGGGACTCTGCTCGGCCTGCCGGTGGCCACGGTCAAGACGGTGGCCTTCTGGGCCTTTGTGGTCGCTTTTGCCATCAAGGTGCCGGTCTGGCCGTTCCACACCTGGCTGCCCGATGCTCACACCGAAGCCCCGACTGCCGGTTCGATGATCCTGGCGGGCGTCTTGCTCAAACTGGGCGCCTACGGTTTCCTGCGCCTCGTCCTGCCGCTCTATCCGGCGGAATCGGCGCGTTACGCCGGGGCGCTGGCCTTCCTGGCGGTGATGGCGATCGTCTTCGGGGCGTTCGCCTCCTATGGGCAGAAGGACTTCAAGCGCCTGGTGGCCTATTCCTCGGTCAACCACATGGGCTTCGTCCTGCTCGGCATCGCCGCGGCCGCCAAAGCCGCCGGCACGCTCGACGCCACGATTGCCCTGAACGGCGCGGTCTTGCAGATGTTCAATCACGGCCTCTCGGCGGCGGGCATGTTCTTCCTGGTCGGCGTCATCTATGAGCGGACGCACACCCGCAACCTGGACGATTTCGGCGGCCTCTTCCCGCTGGTGCCGGTCTACGGCGGCATCCTCATCTTCACCAGCATGGCCTCGCTCGGCCTGCCGGGGCTGAACGGTTTCGTCTCCGAGTTCCTGGTGGTGCGGGGTTCCTGGCCGATTTTGACCGTTTACACGGCGATTGCGATGCTCGGCCTGCTCTTCACCGGCGCCTACATCCTGAAGGGCATCAAGCAGGTGCTGCACGGCCCGTTGAATGAGCGCTGGGCGCACGGCGAGCACAAACTGACCGAGATCAACCTGCGGGAGATCATCGTGATGGCCCCGCTGATGGTGCTTATCCTGGTTATTGGCCTCTACCCGGCCTGGATTCTGGATGTTATCAACAAGGCTGTAATGATGTTGTTCTAGAGAACAGAGAGAAGAGATTAGAGAACAGTCACTGTTTTCTAGTCTCTGTTCTCTCCTCTCTTCGAGGTGACTCATGCAATTTCCGTTCCTGAGCGTTATCGTCTTCATCCCGCTGGCGGCGGCGCTGGTCATTCTGCTCTACAAGCCGGAGTGGAAAAAAGCCATCCGCTGGACGGCGCTGGCCGCCGGTCTGGCCGCGCTGGCGCTTTCCTTCTGGGTCTATTTCGCCTACGACAAAGCCATCGCCGGCTATCAGTTCATCGAAAAATACGACTGGATGCCCCTGCTCGGCATCAGCCTGCACTTCGGCGTGGACGGCATGTCGGCCCCGCTCGTCTTGCTGACCGGCGTGGTGATGGTCACGGGCGTGATGATCTCGTGGGGCATCGAAGACCGGCCGCGCGAGTTCTTCGCCTTCTTGTTCATCCTGGCTTCGGGCGTGTTCGGCGTCTTCGCCTCGCTCGACCTGTTCATGCTGTTCTTCTTCTACGAAATCGCCGTCTTCCCCATGTACCTGCTCATCGCCATCTGGGGCTGGGTGAAGACGCGCGAGTACGCGGCGATGAAACTGACCCTCTACCTGTTCGTCGGCTCGGTCATCTCGCTGATCGGCGCGCTGGTCATGTACTTCACCAGCGGCACGCATACCTTTGACCTTCTCGTGCTGGAGACGGTGCAGTTCACGCCCGAATTTCAGAAAATCTGGTTCCTGCCGGTCTTCCTCGGCTTTGCCGTGCTGGGCGGCATCTTCCCCTTCCACAACTGGTCGCCCGATGGTCACGTCGCCGCGCCGACGGCCGTCTCGATGTTCCATGCCGGCGTGCTGATGAAACTGGGCGCCTTTGCCGCCCTGCGGGTGGGCATCATGCTCCTGCCGGAGGGGGCCAA
>CALGPL010000020.1 GCA_937960595.1 uncultured Anaerolineales bacterium
CATGATCAAACCGCTGCCATTGGCGGGCATCGGGCTGATCGTCGGCAGTCTTGTCTCGATGGGCATGCCGGGCTTTTCCGGTTTCGTGGCCGAGTTCCCCATCTTCCGCGGCATCTGGGCCACCGAGCGCTGGTGGATGGCGATTGTTGCCGCCATCTCGATTGTGGTGACCGCCTCCTACGTGCTGCTGGTCGTCCGCAAGGTCTTCTTCGGCAAGATGCCCGAGGAGTTCGAGGGCCACATCCCACCGATTAACGTCTTCGACAAAATTGCCCTGGTGCTGCTGATGGCCTTCATGATCGGCATCGGCCTCTTCCCGGCCCTGATGGAACCCTGGGTGCTGTCGGGCGTACAACACATCCTTGCCCTGTTGGGAGGTGCATAATGACCGGCATCTTGCCCATTCTCCCCGAAATCTTGCTGCTGGCGCTCGGCGTCCTGATCTTGATCCTCGACCCGTTCCTGAAGCGGGACGAGGCGCGTCGCCCCTTCCTGGGCTGGTTCACCGCCGGCGGCCTGCTCCTCGCCCTGACCCTGAGCCTGCTCTTCGCCCGACCGGCCGCGCCGGCCCTCGTCTTTGGCGGCATGATCCGCTTCGATGGGCTGGGCTTCCTCTTCAAGATGTTCTTCCTCTTTGCCGCGGCGGTGACGGCGCTCTTCTTCATGGACGAGGAGAAACTCGCCCGCCGCGCCGAGGCTTACCTGCTGCTGATCGCCGCCACGCTGGGCATGTCCCTGATGGCTTCGGCTGCCGACCTGGTGATGCTCTACCTGGCCATCGAGACGGCCTCCATCCCGCTCTACGTCCTGGCCGGTTTCCTGCGCGAGGAGGATAAATCCACCGAAGCGGGCTTCAAGTACCTGCTCTTCGGGGCGATGGCCTCCGCCGTCCTGCTCTACGGCTTCAGCCTGATCTTCGGTTTGAGCGGCAAGACCGGGCTGTATGAACTGAGCGCCTACTTTAGCCAATTCAACCTGATCGCTCTCGGCATCACCTTCCTCGTCTTGGCCGGGCTGGCCTTCAAAGTCTCGCTCTTCCCCTTCCACTTCTGGGCGCCGGATGTCTATCAGGGCGCGCCGACCCCTGTGGCCGGTTTCCTCTCGACGGCCTCCAAGGCGGCCGGTTTTGCCGTGCTCATGCGCCTCTTCAGCGCCGTCTTCGTCTGGGTGAGCGAGGACTGGAGCCTCATCCTGGCCATCCTGGCGGCGTTGACGATGACGGTCGGCAACCTGATTGCCCTGGCGCAGAAGGACGTCAAGCGCCTGCTGGCCTACTCTTCGATTGCCCATGCGGGCTATGCGATGATCGGTGTGGTGGCTTTCTTGGGCCTTGGCCTGCCCAGCGTCATCTTCTACCTGATTGCCTACATCTTGACCAACCTGCTGGCCTTCGGCGTGGTGTCCATCGTCGGGCGCGTTGCCGGTTCGGACGAGTTCCCGGCCTACTACGGTCTCAGCCGCCGCAATGCCGGGCTGGCGCTGGCCGCGCTGGTGGCCTTCCTCTCGCTGGCCGGTATGCCGCCCTTTGCCGGGTTTGTCGCCAAGTTCTACATTTTCCTGGCGGCAGTCAATAACAACTGGATTTGGCTGGCCTTTGTCGGCGTCTTGAACTCCATCGTCGGCCTGTACTACTACCTGAACGTCTTGAAGTATGTTTACCTGTACCGGATGGAGAATCAGGACGAGGAGCGGCATCCCGTTCCGCTGTCCCGCCCCGTTGCGGCGGCGATGATCGTCCTGGTGGCGGGCGTCCTGCTCTTGGGGACGGTGTTCGGCCCCTGGTTTGGCTTTGCCAGCCGCGCCGCCGCTGCTTTGTTCTAGACGCCTCTTTGTGCCTCTGATATAATTCCGCCGCTATGACCGAGCCGCCAGAAGAACGCCCGAAATACTCCGTCCCGGCCGTCCTCAACCAGATGGGCAGCCTGGCGGCGCAGATTGCCGGCCTGAGCCTGGCGCTGATTCTGGGCGCGGTCTTCGGCGGTCAGTGGCTCGATAAACTGCTCGGCACCGGCCACGCCATTCTGATTGCCCTGGTGGTGGCCATCGGGCCGCTTTCTCTCTTCCTGACCTTCCGGCTGGCGATGCGGGCGGTGCAGAATCTGCCGCCCCCGCCGGTCTCTTCCGCAAAAAAACAATCTGACGAAAAGGAGGATTGACGGGTGAGCAGCGAAGCAAAACCCAAGAAACGTTTCCATATCAAGACGACGCTTATCCTGGGGCTGTTTGCCCTGGGGATTTACGCGGCGTTCATCGGCCCTTCCATCCTCAAGCCGATCAGCCCGGTGGTCGTCCTGCCGCCGGAAGAAACCGGCTTGAAGATTTTCGGCTTCCCGATTACGAACACGATTGCCGCCACCCTGTTGGCCGACCTGATCCTGATCATCCTGGCCGTTTCCGCTTATCGGTTCTACCGCCAGCATGAAGACGCCCCCAAGGGCTTGCTCAATGCCTTCGAGGCGATCGTCGAGTTCCTCTGGAACACGGTGCAAGGCTCGGCGGGCAAATGGGCCAAGCGCATCATGCCCATCGTGGCGACCATTTTCCTGCTTATCTTCACCGCCAACATGGTCAAGATGATACCGGGCTTCGAGAGCATTGGCCGCCTGCAGCAGGTCCACGAGGGGACGGGCTATGCGCCGGTGGCCTTGCTGCACATCGGCGATTTTACCCTCTGGACGATTGACAAAGGCCAGCCGGTGGAGGCTGCCGCGCACGGCGAAGCGGCCGCGACCGAGGGTCATGCCGCCGCGACCGAGGGTCATGCCGCCGAGGGCGCGCCCTGCACCGCCTGCGAGGTCGTCCCCTTCCTGCGCGGCACGGCGACGGACATCAACTTCCCCTTCGCCCTGGCGGTCATCACCGTCCTGCTGACGCAGGTCTACGGCGTCTGGGCGCAGGGGCCGAAGTATTTCGAGAAATTCTTCCAGGTCAAGCAACTCATCAACGGCGGGCCGTTCGGCGCCATCAACTTCGGCGTCGGCCTGCTCGAAATCATCCTGGAGTTCGCCAAAATTCTCTCGTTTGGCTTCCGTCTCTTCGGCAATATCTTCGCCGGAGCGTTGCTCTTGTCCATTATCGGCGCGTTGACGGCGGTGGCCGTCCCGGCCGGGCTGTATCTGTTCGAGGTCTTCTTCGGCATCATTCAGGCTTACGTGTTCTTCCTGCTGGCGACCATCTTCCTCAGCGGGGCGACCGTGGCCCACGGCCATGAAGAACATCACTAGAAAATACCATCCTACCTCAAGGAGCGAACCATGGAATTCAATCAATTCTTCGTTGACGGGCTGAAACTTTTGGGCGCGGGGATCGCCATGTTGGGCGCCATCGGCGCCGGCGCGGGCGTGGGCATCGCCGCTTCGGGCGGTGTGCAGGCGATGGGTCGCAATCCCGACGCGGCCCCCATCATCCAGACCAACATGATCCTGGGCATGGCCTTCGCCGAGGCGGTCGCCATTTACGCTCTGGCCGTCGCCCTCATTATCATCTTCGTCGGCTAAAACCGAGAAGGAGTCTCGATGGACAAACTCGGTCTCAATCTAGGGTTCTTTCTCTTCCAGGTGTTCAACTTCACCGTGATGGTGATTTTGCTCTACGCCTGGGCCTACAAGCCGATTGTGCGCAGTTTGGAGAAGCGCCGCGAGAAGATTGCCCAGGGCCTTGAAGACGCCCGCATCGCGGCCGAGGCGCGCGCCAACGCCGAGAAGGAAGCGGCGAAAATCCTGGCCGAAGCCCAGGCCAAGGCCGGGCAGATCGTCCGCGAGGCGACCGAACGCGCCGAAGCGGCGGCGAAAGACGTGCGCGCCGCAGCCGAAGCCGAGATCGCCAAAGCCCGCGAATCCGCCCTGGCCGAAGCCGAAGGCGAGCGCAACCGCATGCTCGGCGACCTGCGCGGGCAGGTGGCCGCCCTGGCCATTGCCGCAGCGCAGAAACTGGTCGGCGAAACGTTGGACGAGAAGCGTCAGCACGCCCTCATCAACGAGTTCTTCTCCGGCGTCAAAGCGGGCAAGGTGGTCGTCCTGGAAGGCGCCGAGGTGAGCGGCGCTGCCGCCGCCGAGGTGACCTCCGCCCTGCCGCTGACCCCCGAAGAGCAGGAAGCCGTCAAGAAGGACGTCCTGGCCAAGATGGGCAAGCAGGCGACGGTCGCTTTCCGCGTCGATCCCTCCATCCTGGGCGGGCTGGTCATCAAGGTCGGCGACAAAGTGCTGGACGGTTCGGTGGCGGCCCAACTCGAAGGTCTGCGCCAGTCGCTGAAATGAATCTGGAATCACCGCCAAGACGCTCAGAACGCCAAGCATCTTCCTAGAATCGCCAAGAGAAGACCTTGGTGGTGAAGATGAGTGCGAATAAAGTCTTGTGCATTGCTCTTCAGACCTGACCGGTACGCCGCCTGTCAGGTCTTTGTTTTTTATGGTAAAACTTGTCTCATGAAGACTCTGCCCACTCTCTTCGACGGCTTTCCCTTCCCGTATTCGCCCGCCGACTTGCCCGAGATTCCCATCACCGGCATTGCGATTGACAGCCGGCGCGTGGAACCTGGGAATCTCTTCATCGCCCGGCGCGGCGGCTCGCTGGACGGGCACCGCTTCATCCCGGACGCTCTCGCCCGCGGCGCGGCGGCGGTGGTGGGGGAGGAGGCCCTGGAGTGGCCGGCTGAAAGCCGGCCCTACGTGCGCGTCCCGAACTCGGTGGAGGCCGTGACCTGGCTGGCGGCGGCCTTCTACGATTGGCCCGGTCGCCGCCTGACCGTCCTCGGCGTCACCGGCACCGACGGCAAGACGACCACCTCCAACTTGCTCTACCAAATCCTGTTGGCAGCCGGCCTGCGGGCGGGACTCGTCTCCACCGTCAACGCCGTCATCGGCGACGAAGTGCTCGATACCGGCTTCCACGTCACCACGCCCGACGCGCCCGATGTGCAGTTCTACCTCTCGAAGATGGTCGCCGCCGGGCTGACGCACGTCGTCCTCGAGACCACCTCGCACGGCCTGGCCCAACACCGGGTGGACGCCTCGCAGTACGACATCGCCATCGTCACCAACATCACCCACGAGCACCTCGACCAGCACGGCTCTTACGAGAACTACCGCGCCGCCAAAGCGCGCCTCTTCCAACTTCTGGAGCAGACCGAGCCGAAGCCACCGGGCAACCCGCGCCTGGCCGTCCTGAATCGAGACGACTCTTCCTACGAGTATCTGCTGTCCATCATCCACCGTCCACCGTCCACCGTCCACCGTCTACCGTCCACCGTCTACCGTCCACCGTCTACTGACCACCGTCCATCTACCGTCCATCGTCCACCCTCGCGACAGGTGCAAGTAGTTAGTTACGGTCTCGGACCCGAGGCCGACATCCGCGCCGAAGGGGTCGTCTATTCGCCGAGCGGAATCCGCTTCGAGGCGGTGGGGGCCGATTTCCGCGTGCCGGTGAACAGCCCGCTGGTGGGGGCCTACAACGTCTCGAACTGTTTGGCGGCGCTGACGGCGGCGGTGCGCGGCCTGGGTATTGACCCCCAGACGGCGGCGCGCGGCATCGCCTCTCTGACGGGCGTGCCGGGCCGCATGGAGCGCATTGACCTCGGTCAGCCTTTCACCGCCATCGTGGACTTTGCCCACACGCCCAACGCCCTGCGGGTCGCCCTGGAGACTGCCCGTCAGATGACCGACAAGCGCGTGATTGCCGTCTTCGGCTCGGCGGGACTGCGCGACAAAGAGAAGCGCCGCCTGATGGCCGAGGTCTCCGCCGAATTGGCCGACCTCTCCATCCTGACCGCCGAGGACCCGCGCAGCGAGTCGCTGGAGGGTATTTTGGAGGAGATGGCCGCCGGGGCGCGCGCCCGCGGCGGACGCGAGGGGCAGACCTTCTTCCGCGTCCCCGACCGGGGCGAGGCCATCCGGCTGGGGGTGCGCTTGGCCGAGCCGGGCGACATCGTCCTCGCCTGCGGCAAAGGTCACGAGCAGTCCATGTGCTTCGGCGAGACCGAATATCCCTGGGATGACCGCATCGCCATGCGCGCCGCCCTGGCCGAGTTGCTGGGCGTGGACGGCCCGGCCATGCCGTATTTGCCGACCCAGGAGACAAAGTGAGTGAAACGTGGGTGAGCCCCATCACGCTGACAGGGAAATATGTGCGCCTGGAGCCGCTCAGCGAGGCACACGTACCTGCCCTGGCGGAGATCGGCTGCGACGACCGCATCTGGGCCTTGATGCTCTACGGCTGGGTCCGCAGCGAGGCCGACATGCGCCGCTGGGTGCGCGATTTGCTCGACCGGCAGGCGCAGGGGACGGATGTGCCGTTTGCAGTCGTTCATCTGGCATCGGGGCGCGTGGCCGGGGCGACGCGCTACATGGAGATTCGCCCGCCGCACCGCGGCCTGGAAATTGGGGGCACCTGGTATGGGCTGGAATTCCAGCGTACGGTCGTCAATACCGAGGCCAAATATTTGTTATTGAAGCACGCTTTCGAGACGTTGGGGGCCATTCGTGTTCAGTTTAAGGCGGATGTGCGCAACGAACGTTCCTGGCGGGCCATCGAGCGCCTGGGGGCCAAGCGGGAAGGCATTCTGCGCAATCATTACATTCTGCCCGACGGCACGATTCGCGATTCGGTCTATTACAGCATCCTCGACCGAGAATGGCCGGAGGTCAAGGCCAATCTGGAAGCCAAATTGAGCCGGGGCGGAGAATCAGGCGCAGGCAGCACGCCGGCCATCTGAGTCCGGCAGCCGGTTCTCCCTCGCCGCCAGGACGAACAGCACCAACGTACTGATCAACCCGATCGCCAGTCCGCCGTACCAGATGGCGACCGGGGCGATCTGGTCGTGCAGGAAGCCGCCGATCATCGGGGCGGCGGCGCGTGCCAGGCCCCAGGTCAGCCAGTAGATGGACATGTAACGGCCGCGCATCGCTTCGGGGGCGCGGTTGGCCGCATACGTCGTGCCGGTGGGCATGAGAATCAGTTCGCCGAGGGTCATGATGACCATGCTGAGCCAGAAGCCCCAGAAATGGTTCATCAGGCCGACGCTGCCGACGCCGACGGCGTAGACCAGCATGCCGGCGGCAATCATCAGAATCGGGCGGAAGCGGCGGGTGACCAGGGTGACGAAATACTGAACGAAGACGCACATCAGGGCGTTGGTGACCGGCAGCCAGGCGTACAGGTTTTCGGGCAGGCCGAAGTAAGTGTTGGTGTAAACGGCCAGCAGGGTCCACATCATCAGGGGGGCGATCAGGCCGAAGGCGGTCGCGGCGACGAAGACGATGAAGGCTCTGTCGCGGAACACTTGGCCGAAGCCAAGCAGATTGCGGGCCAGGGATTCGGCTTTCTGCCCGTCGGCGGTCTGTCCCAGCGTCTCGCGGGCAAAGATGAGCAGGAGCAGGGCGTAGATCAGCATGCCGGTCGCGGCCGCGTAGAAGGCCAGGGAGTAGGAACGCGTCACCAGCAGGCCGCCGACCGAGGGTCCGATGGCGATGCCGGCATTGTTCATCATGCGCAGGATGGAGTAGCCGCCGGGGCGTTTGGCCGGCGGGAGCAAATCGGCCATCATCGCATCCGAGCCGACCGCGTAGAACGGCATGGCCGCGCCCATCAAACTCATCGGGAGCAGAAAGGCCGGGTATGAATTGGCCCGGCTCATTAGGAGATAACCCAGACCGTGGCCAACCAGGGCCAGCACCATGATCGGTTTGCGCCCAAAGCGGTCGGCCAATGAGCCGCCCAGGAAGGAGACCAGCATGCCGATCGTCGAACTGATGGTGATCAGAGTGGCGGTGGCGGTCAGCGGCTGATCGAGTTTGTGGCTGATGTAGATCAACTGGAAAGGCCAGATGATGCTCGAACCGATCGAACTGAACATCACGCCAAAGACGATCAGCCAGAATTGCGAGGGGTAAGCGGTGAATGTGCTGCGCAGGCGTCGGATCATGGGTATCGAGAAGGGCGACCGCTTGGTCGCCCTTGGAGGTTATCGTCGGCGGTTGCCGCCGCGTGAGTCGTCTCTGCGACCGCCGCGCCGGTCTCCGGGGCGGCTGCCGCCGGGGCGCCCGCCCCCGCGACTGCCGCCGGGTTTGTCGTGTTCTTGGGCCTCTTCCAGCGACCAGCCTTCGAGGACGGCCTGGCGCGAGAGGCGCACTTTGCCCATTGGGTCAATGCCGGTGACCATGACGGTCAGTTCGTCGCCGAGGCGGCAGACATCTTCGACTTTCTGGACGCGTTCGCTGTCCAGTTGCGAGATGTGGACCATGCCGTCCACGCCGGGGATGATCTCGACGAATGCCCCGAAGTCGGTGACGCGTACGACTTTGCCGGTATAAATGCGGCCCAGTTGCGGCGATTCGGCCAGCGATTCGATGCGTTCGCGGGCTATTTCGGCGCCGATGCCGTCGGTGGCTGCGATGTAGACGGTGCCATCCTCCTCGACGTCGATCTTGGTGTGGGTCTCCTCTTGCAGGGCGCGGATGTTCTTGCCGCCCGGGCCGATGAGCGCGCCGATCTTGTCCACCGGAATTTTGATGGTGGTGATGCGCGGGGCAAACGGTTTCAGGTCTGGGCGCGGGGCGGGCAGAACCGCCAGCATCTGATCCAGGATCGCGTAGCGCGCCTGGCGGGCCTGTTCGAGGGCCTCGGCCATGATCTGGCGGCTCAGGCCGGCGATCTTGATGTCCATTTGCAAAGCGGTGATGCCGGCCCGCGTCCCGGCGACTTTGAAATCCATGTCGCCCAGGTGGTCTTCGGCGCCCTGGATGTCGGTCAGGACGACATATTGATCGCCTTCTTTGACGAGGCCCATGGCCACACCTGCCACCGGGGCCTTGATCGGGACGCCGGCGTCCATCAGCGACAGAGTCGAGCCGCAGACCGAGGCCATCGAGGACGATCCGTTGGAGGCCAGAACCTCCGAGACGAGGCGCAGGGCGTAGGGGAATTCGGCCTCGGACGGGATGACCGGCTCGAGGGCGCGCTCGGCCAGCGCACCATGCCCGACCTCGCGCCGGCTCTGACCGCGCAGGGGTTTGACCTCGCCGGTTGAGAAGGGCGGGAAGTTGTAGTGATGCATGTAGCGTTTGGTGTCGATCGGCGTCAGGGTGTCCAGTTCCTGGGCCTCCGAAAGGGTGCCGAGGGTGGTTAAGGTCAGCACCTGGGTTTCGCCGCGCGTGAACAGGCCGGAGCCGTGGGCGCGCGGGGAGACGTCGACCTCGCACCAGATGGGACGGATTTCGGTCGGCGTGCGGCCATCGGGGCGTTTGCCCTCCTTGAGGATGCGTTCCCGCACGATGCGCCGCTCGGCTTCGCTGAAGGCCTCTTCGATGGCCTGCGGATCGGGGCTTTCGGCAAGGTCAGAGGGCAAGGCAGCCGGAATTTCATCCGGCGGGAAGAATTCGGCGTTCAACTGTTCCCGCAGGCTGCCCATGCCGGCGTTGAATTCCTCTTTCGAGAGCGGTTTCTCGAGCAAGTCGCGCATCGCCTGACCGACGCGCTCGTACACTTTTTGCTGGATGGCTTCATTCGGCTGGCTGATGACGACTTCACGTTTGGGCTTGCCGATTTCGGCGCGCATGCGCTCTTGCAGGTCGATCAGCGGCTGGAGGGCCTGATGGCCGAGTTCCAGGGCGGTGATCATCACATCCTCGGGGACTTCCTTGGCGCCGCATTCGACCATCAGGATGGCGTCGCGCGAACCGGCCAGCCGCAGGTCGAGGTCCGACCGGTCCAGTTCGGGGAAGGTCGGGTTGATGATGAATTGTCCGTCAACTCGGCCGACGCGTACGGCCGCAATCGGGCCGTTCCAGGGGATGTCCGAGATGGTCAGGGCGGCGGAAGCGGCGGTGATGCCGAGGACGTCGATCGGATTTTCGGCATCGGCCGAGAGCGAATACATGATGACCTGGACCTCGTTGCGCATGCCCTTGGGGAAGAGCGGGCGGATCGGGCGGTCGGTCAGGCGGGCGGTCAGGATCGCCTCGGTGCCGGGGCGTCCCTCGCGGCGGAAGAAGGAGCCGGGGATTTTGCCGCTGGCGTACATGCGCTCTTCGTACTCGACGCTCAGCGGAAAGAAGTCGATGCCTTCGCGCACGCCGCCCATGGTGGCGGCCGCGAAGATGACGGTATCGCCGAGGCGCACGGTGACGGCGCCTCCGGCCTGGGCAGCCAGTTTGCCGGTTTCGATGGTAATTTCCCGGCTGCCCACCGTGGTGGTATAGCGTTTACTTTCGGGTTTCATGATGTTCTCCTGCAGGGCGGACGATGGTCCTGCCCCAAAACTTCCCGCCTTTGGTCAGGGACTGAAAGATGCTTACAACGGACTTCGTCACGGAATCATGGATGGAGCATCGCGAAGGGACTCACGGATTCACGGACGAGGGTTGCCAGCATGTTTCAATTCCTGACTGGCGGGTGGACATGATGTAGGGGCGCAGCATTCTGCGCCCCTACGGGGTGACTTGCTGTTTATTTGCGGCGCAGTTTCAACTGCTCCGTCAACGCCAGGTAGCGTTGGTAATTCGTCTTGCGCAGGTATGCCAACAGCCGACGACGCTGACCGACCAGTTTGAGCAGGCCCCGGCGACAGGACTCATCGTGGGAATGGGTGCGCAGGTGTTCGGTCAACTGGAGGATGCGGTTGGTCATGATGGCCACCTGCACTTCCGGCGAACCGGTATCGGTCTCGTGGCGGTGGTAGTCGGTGATGATTTTGGTCTTGGTTTCCTTTGCGAGCGGCATGACGTATGCTGTCCTTTCTGTAGATTTTGAGCAGGTCTCCGCACCGGCAGGGGGGGCCGCCGGTGGGACCAGTCAATGCGGGCAGGATTATACCAGAAAATGGGGGATGGGAAAGGCCCAATCAGGTGGCCGGCGTCTGACGCAGCATTTCGCGCAGTTTGGACTGCAGGTCGGCCGGCAGGCCGGGCAGGATGCGCCGCAGGGTGCGGACCATCATCGGCGGGGGATTTTCGGCGAGAATCTCGCCCAGGAAATAGGCCGTCTCTGTCGGCGAAAGGCGGCTCAGGGCCACCAGGCATTCCTGTAATTCGACCTGAGTTGCCGGCCCGGCTGCTTCGACTGCCGGACGCAGGATGCGGAAAACCGCCGGCAGATTCTCGAACTCCGTCTCCAAGACGGGAATCAGCGCCTGCATTCCCCAGACCTGCATACCGGAAAGAGGCGATTTCAGCCAGTCCTCGAGGAGGGTCAGGAAGACGGCCGGGTTTTCGTTCCGCACGCGGCGAAGGGCCTCGGTCAGCAGGGCTTGGCGCACCTCTTCGTCGGTGCTGACTCGCAGCCAGTCGGGCAGGCGGCTGAAGGCCGACATGGCCGAGGCGGGAGGAATCGAGCCGAGCAGATGAGCGGCCAGCAGACGAGATTCGAGATAGCCCGCTTCCCATAAGGCGTAGGTCAGCGCAAGGGCTTCGGCGGGACGCGCTTCGGCCAAGGGGGCAAGTTCGGCCTCGATCTGGCGCAAGACCGGGCGCGGGGTCCGGTAGGCAGGCAGAGACAGTCGCTGAGCGGCTTGGGCGGCGTGCAGGGTGCGGTTGGTGTAAAAGTCCAGGAGGCCTTCGAGGGCGCGCAGGAATTCGTCCGGTTGGCCAAAGTGATCGGCCAGCCGGGCAGCCTGGAGTTTGAGACGGGCGAGGTCAATGGCGGGCATGGTTCAGTGTTCAGTCATCGGTGTTCGGTCGTCAGTGTTGCGTGGGCAGTGGTCAGCGGTACTCGACCGAGGTGAGGCCGGAGGAGATTTCTTCCAACAGGGCGTGGATGGCCGAGGCTGTCCAGGAGATGGCTTCGGCGAGCGGGACGATGACCTTTTCCTGTTCGCGGCGCAGTTTCATCTCCACCCCGCCCTGGGCCAGCGCCCGCTCGCTGACGGTGACGCGCACCGGGCAGCCGATCAGGTCGGCGTCGTTGAACTTGACGCCGGGGCTTTCCTCGCGGTCGTCGTACAAGACTTCGATTCCGGCAGCCTGCAGGTCGGCGTAGAGTTTGTCGGCAGTCTCCTCGGCCTGGGGCGTTCCCTTGCCGCGCAGCAGGACGAGGTGCACCTGGAACGGGGCGACGGTCGCCGGCCAGAGGAGGCCGTGTTCGTCGTGATGGGCTTCGGCGATGCAGGCCAGCAGACGGCCCAGGCCGATGCCGTAGGAGCCCATGATGACCGGTTTCTGCTGCCCATCGCGGTCGAGGAAGGTGCCGCCGAGCGCCTCGGCGTAGCGCGCCCCGAGTTGGGCGATCTCGCCCACTTCCACGCCGCGCTCGGCGCGCAGGGACGCCCCACACTGCGGACAGGCCGCGCCCGCCTCCGCCGCGGCGATGTCGGCAACGAGGTCGGCGCGGTAATCGCGGGGATAGTTGGTGTTGAGCAGGTGGTAATCGGCTTCGTTGGCCCCGGCGACGAGGTTGGGGCTGCTCGTTAGCGAGTCATCAATAACAACTACAATCCCCTTCTTACTTCTCCCTTCTCCTCTTAGCCTGACGGGAGAAGCAAACCCGGGTTCTGCTCCAATTGCCCGGATTTCATCTTCCGTCGCCGGCCGCAGGTCGCGCGCCCCGAGGACGCTGGCGAGTTTGGCCTCGTTCAGTTCCATGTCGCCGCGGATGACGGCGAAGATGAATTTCTCAGTCAATGCCTGCCCTTCGGGGATGGTTGCCATGAAGAACACAGCCTTGGCGGTTTTCGATTTCGGCAGGCCCAGGAAGTTCGCCAAGTCTGCGATGGTCTTGCAGGCCGGGGTCTTGACCTTTTCGATGGGCTTCAATGTTTCCGCGGCGGCGGGCGTTTTTTGGAAACGCGCCACCCGGCGGTTGGCGCGGTAGCCGCAGGCATCGCACAGCAGGAGCATCTCCTCGCCGAGGGGGGTCAGGTAGATGAACTCGTCGGCCATATTTTCGCCCGCCGCGCCTGTGTCGGACTGCACCGCCATCACCTCCAGCCCGCAGCGGCGGAAGATGTTGACGTAAGCCTGGGCGTGGGCGCGGTATTGCCGCTCGAGGCCGTCTCGGTCGGCGTCCAGGCTGTAGGCGGCGAACAGCGGGACCTCGCGCGTGCGCAGCAGACCGCCGCGCGGATGCTCCTCATCGCGCCAGAGTGTGGCGAAGTGATAGAGCAGGCGCGGCAACTGTTTGTAGGATTGCACTTCGCGGCGGGCGAGGTCGGCGATGACCTCCTGATAAGCGGTTGCCAAGACCAGATCGCGGCCGTGGCGGTCCTGCAAGCGGGTCAGTTCCGCTCCCATTTGAGACCAGCGTCCGGTGGCCTGCCAGAGTTCGGCGGGGTGTACAAAGGGCAGGGCAATTTCTTGGCCGCCGAGTTTCTCCATCTCCTCGCGCAGCAAGGCCTCGATTTTGTTCAGGGTGCGCCGGGCGAGGGGCAGGTAGGCAAACGTCCCCGTTCCGAGCGGACGGATGAAACCGGCGCGCAGGAGCAGGCTGTGGCTGACGACTTCCGCGCCTGCACCGAGCGAAGTCGAAGCGTCGGCGGGAGCGTCGCGCAGGGTTTGGCCGAATAAACGGCTCACTTTCATAATCTATCTCCCAACGTTCAAACGTTTGAACGTTAATAGGCTTTGGCGAAATAGACCTTGCGCTTGGCCTCTTTGCCGCAGACGATGCATTGGCCGCGGCCTTCTTCCTGGTCGAGCGGGATGCAGCGGGTGGTGGCTTTGGTGTCTTCCTTTACCTTCGCCTCGCACTCGGCGGATTCGCACCACCAGGAATACGCCCAGCCGTTCTGCACGGCTTCGGTCAGTTCGGCGTAGTCCTTCGGGTCGAAGATGTGCCCCTCGCGGAAGGCGGTGGCGCGCTCGAGCAGGGACTGCTGGATGTCGGCCAGCATGTCCGTCACGGTCGCGGCCAGGCCGGCCTGCGGGACGAAGGATTTGCCTTCTCGCCCGGGCCGGTCGCGGCGGGCGAGGGCGACGCTGCCCTTCTCGACATCCTTCGGCCCGATCTCGATGCGCAGCGGCACGCCGCGCAGTTCCCAGTCGTTGAACTTGAAGCCGGGCGTGACCTCGGCGCGGTCGTCCACTTTGACGCGCAGCCCGGCAGCCTTGAGTTCGGCCTCGGCGCGGCGGACGGCCTCCATCACGGGAGCAGCCTCGAGGTCCGATTTGAGAATCGGGACGATGACGACCTGGATGGGGGCCAGTTTGGGCGGCAGGATCAGTCCCTGGTCGTCGCCGTGCGTCATGATAATCGCTCCGATGAAGCGGGTGGAGAGTCCCCAAGAGGTCGTCCAAGCGTATTGTAGGGTGTTGTTTTCGTCGAGGAACTTGATGTCGAAGGCTTTGGCGAAGTTCTGGCCGAGGAAGTGCGAAGTGCCCGACTGCAGGGCGCGTGTATCTCCCATCATGGCTTCGATGGTGGTG
>CALGPL010000021.1 GCA_937960595.1 uncultured Anaerolineales bacterium
GCTTCCGAAACCGGTAGAAATGTGGGGAGCGTGACCATGCCTGACCTTCCTGCTGAAATACACATAAAGCGCCCAGGGGATCCATCAGGCGCTTTGCGGGGGACAGGGATGGAATCCCTGTTTTGAAGAAAATTACAGTGATAAAGTGCAATTTTGCAGAGGCGACGACGGGATTTGAACCCGTGATCAGGGTTTTGCAGACCCTTGCCTTGCCACTTGGCCACGACGCCATAAATTGATTGCTGATTGTGGATCGACGATTGCCGATTGGCCGCGCCATCCACAATCTTCAATCCACAATCAGCCATGTACAGAGCGGGCGATGGGATTCGAACCCACGACCTTCTCCTTGGCAAGGAGACGTTCTACCACTGAACCACGCCCGCAAACAGCCTGTCACTTCCGGCCGAGAGTGCCGAGAGCCAGAATCGAACTGGCGACACCGCGATTTTCAGTCGCGTGCTCTACCAACTGAGCTATCTCGGCCTGGGAATGTACTCTCCCTTCGAGCGGGTGTGATTTTACACGCAGAGAGAGAGATTGTCAAGAAAAGTTTTCTCCTTCGTGATTGCCCTCCGCTCTCTTTTTGCCACGAATTCTGGCAAATGGAAAAATTCGTGCCAATCGTGAAATTTTTGGCCGAACATCTGCTGATTGGGCAGGTGCCAAAATTTAGGCGATCACCACCGGACGCTTTTTTACCTTCCGCTTCTTTTTTGAAGTAGAATTGGAAAAACCCATTTTTGCGAGGAAACCATGTCCAAACACATCGTCTCGGCTGACAAGGCTCCCAAAGCCATCGGCCCCTACTCGGTCGCCGTGAAGACCGACGGCTTCATTTTTACCGCCGGCCAAATCGGCATTGACCCGGCGGTTGGCGAACTGGTCGACGGCGGGATCGAAGCCCAGACCCGGCAGGTACTGACCAACCTGAGGAACGTCCTCGAAGCCGCCGGCTCAGGCCTCGACCACATCGTCAAGACCACTGTCTTCCTGAAAGACATGGCCGATTTTGCCAAAATGAACGCCATCTACGCCGAGTTCTTCACGCAGGACCCGCCTGCCCGCTCGACCGTTGCCGTAACCGGCCTGCCCAAGGGCGCACTGGTGGAAATCGAGGCAATCGCCATTCCTAACTAAGCATTCCCCAAAACAGTGTATAGGGGCGAATGCACTGGAGTCCCACCCCCACCTCTCCTGAGCGCAAGGGCTTCCGGTACCAGCCGTCTCTCCTGAAAATAACCTCGACAGCAAGGGAGAAAACTGCTCTTGCACATGGTGGTAAAATTACCGTCCGCAGCACGCCGGGGTCAGGCAGCACCTTCACCGTCTTTCTGCCGCTGATCCCCCCGGATGCCGACGCGACGATCTCAAAACGTCAGAAATAACACATGCCAACCGTCTCCGTCATCGTTCCCTGCTTGAACGAACAAGCCACCATTCGTCTTCTCCTGGAGGCCATCTACGCCCAGACCTACCCGCGCCCCGACCTGGAGGTTGTCATCGCCGATGGCATGTCCACCGACGGGACGCGCGCCGAGATCGCCGCCTTTGCCGCCGCGCACCCCGACCTGGCCGTAACGGTGGTGGACAACCCCCCCGGCAGCATCCCCGCCGCCCTGAACCGGGCCATGCAGCAGGCACGCGGCGACATCCTCTTGCGGCTGGACGCCCACTCGATGCCCTATCCCGATTACGTGGAGCGCTGTGTGGCCGATTTGGAAGCCGGCCTGGGTGAAAACGTCGGCGGGGTGTGGGAAATCCGGCCCGGCGGCCCCGGCTGGCTGGCCGAGTCGATCGCCGCCGCGGCCGCCCATCCGCTCGGCGCGGGCGATGCCCTCTACCGCCACGCCACCCGCCCGGCCTACGTGGACACCGTCCCCTTTGGAGCCTTCAAGCGCGAACTCCTGGCGCTGGTCGGCTTCTTCGACGAAAGCCTGCTCACCAACGAGGACTACGAGTTCAACGTCCGCCTGCGCCGTTCGGGGGGACGCATCTGGCTCGATCCGGCCATCCGCTCGGTGTACCTGGCCCGCCCGACGCTCGGCGCTCTGGCGCGCCAGTATTTCCGCTACGGTTTCTGGAAGTGGCGCATGTTGCGGCGCTACCCCGGCAGCCTGCGCTGGCGGCAGGGACTGCCGCCCCTCTTCGTGCTGAGCCTGCTCGGCGGCGCCCTCCTGGCCGTTTTCCTGCCGCTCTTCCGCCCCCTGCTGGCAGCCGAAATCCTGCTCTATGCGGCCGTCCTCCTGGCCGCCGGCCTGCAGGCCGCCTGGCAGCGGAGAAAAATCTTCCTGGCCGTCGGCCTGCCGGCGGCAATTGCCGTCATGCACCTGGCCTGGGGAACAGGCTTTTTATCGAGTATGATTAAGGGGATCGGCGCTCCAGCAAATTCGAACGGGAAGTGAACATGGGTTCGACGGCCAAACCGAAACCCCCTGCCTGGCGCATGCGCCCGCGCGACCAGCGCACCCTCCTGATCATCGGCGACCTCCTGGCCGCGTATGCCGGCCTGGTGGCCGCCCTGATCTTGTGGGGCGTGCGCGATCAGTGGCTGGATTTCTCGCTCGAATTCTTGCAGAAGCGGGTCGAGTTTTGGTACTACTTCCTGCCGTTCCTGTGGCTGTTGCTTCTGGTCCAGCTCTACGATCCCCACCGCGCCAACGACTGGAAAGTGACCCTGCGCGTCATCGCATTTGCCGCCTCGGCCGGGCTGCTGTTCTACGCGGTCATCTATTTCTTCTTCGAGGGCGCCATCGCCCGCATCGGCGTGGGCGCCTTCTTACTTTTTGCTTCGATCGCGACCCTCCTCTGGCGGCTGACCTACATTGGCATCTTCTCGGCCCCGGCCTTCCTGCGCCGCGTCCTGATCATCGGCGCCGGCAAAGCCGGGCACACCCTGGCGCTGGCCTACAAAAACATCTACCCGCCGCCCTTCCACCTGGTCGGTTTCCTGGATGACGACCCCCAAAAAGTGGGCACCTCCCTGGAAGGCTACCCCGTCCTGGGCGGCAGCGACCAGTTGCTGGCCATCATCGAAAACGAATCCGTCTCCGACCTGGTCGTGGCCATCGTCGGCGAAATGCGCGGCAGCACCTTCCAGACCATCCTGGACGCCCAGGAACGCGGCCTGGAGGTCATCCCGATGCCCACCCTCTACGAGGAACTGCTCGGCCGCGTGCCCGTCCACCACCTCGAGTCGGAGTGGCTGCTGCGTTCGTTCGTGGATCAGGCGCGGGTCGGTGGATTCTACGAGGTCGGCAAGCGCATCCTCGACATCCTGCTCGCCCTGGTGGGGCTGGCCATCCTGGCCGTGATTTCGCCGCTGGTGAGCCTGGTCATCCTGATCGACAGCGGCCTGCCGATCACCTACAAACAGATTCGGCTGGGCAAGGGCGGCAAGCCCTTCTACGTCTACAAATTCCGCACCATGCGCCAGGACGCCGAAAAGGACGGCAAGCCGCGCCTGACCCAGGAAAAAGACGACCGCATCACGCGGGTCGGCAACTTCCTGCGCCGCACTCACATTGATGAATTTCCGCAATTCTGGAACGTCCTGCGCGGCGAGATGAGCGTCGTCGGGCCGCGCTCCGAGCGCCCGGAATGGGTGGCCGAGTTCCAGAAGCAGATTCCCTTCTATCGGGCGCGCCTGCTGGTCAAGCCGGGGATCACCGGCTGGGCGCAGGTCAATTACGGCTACTATGCCACCGTGGAGGAGATGGCCGTCAAACTGGAATATGATTTGTATTACATCAAACACCGCAACCTATTGATGGACATCTTCATTATCCTTCGCACCGTCGGACAGGTGCTCGGCTTGCGCGGCAGGTGACATGGCGACCCTCCTGGTTACCGGCGGCGCCGGCTTCATCGGTTCGCACCTCGTCGGCGCTTTGCTGGCCCGCGGCAACGACGTGCGCGTCCTGGACAATTTCAGCACCGGCCGCCGCGAGAACCTGCCGGCGGCAGATTCCCGCCTCGAGGTGCTGGAAGGCGACCTGCGCGACGTTTCGCTCCTGCAGCGCGCCGTGCAGGAGGTAGAGGTCATCTTCCACCTGGCGGCCTTCATCTCCGTCCCGGCCTCGCTGCGCGACCCGCAGACCTGCTTCGAGGTCAACACCGCCGGGACGGCGGCTCTGTTCGAGGCGGCCCGCCGGGCAGGCGTCCGCAAAGTGGTGTTTTCGTCGAGCAGCGCCGTTTACGGGGACAATGACAACCTGCCCCTGGCCGAAAGCGAAGCGCCGCGCCCGCTCTCGCCCTATGCCCTCTCGAAACTGGTCGGCGAACAATATGGCCGCTTCTACACGCGCACCTTCGGCCTGCCGGTGACCGCCCTGCGCTACTTCAACGTCTATGGGCCGCGCCAGGCGCCCGATTCGCCCTACGCGGCCGCCATTCCCATCTTCGTCAGCCGCCTGCAAAGCGGCCGAGCGGTGGACATCTTCGGCGACGGCCGCCAGACGCGCGATTTCATCTTCGTGGACGATGTGGTGCGCGCCAACCTGCTGGCCGCCGAAACCCCGGCCGCCGACGGCGAGGTCTTCAACCTCTGCACCGGCGAAGAGACCTCCCTGCTCGATTTGCTGAAGGTCTTGAGCGAAGCGGCCGGACGCCGGCCCGAGGTCTGCTTCGGCCCGCCGCGCCCGGGCGACATCCACCGCTCGGTCGGCGACCCGCGCAAGGCAGCCCGTCTGCTCGGCTTTCGCGCCGAAACCAGCCTGGCCGAGGGCCTGCGTCAAACGTTCGAATGGATGCGCGCATGAGCCGCAACACGCGTCTCCGCCTGCAAATCCGCAACCGCTTCGTGCTGGCCTTCGACCTGGCCCTGATCGTCCTCTCGGCCCTCGGCAGTTACGCCCTGCGCCTGGAGATGGGGCCGGATTTCTTCCGCTACTACCTGCAGGGGGCGCTGTGGCTGACGGGCATCAGCCTGGCAGTCAAGCCGCTGGTCTTCTACCTGTTCGGCCTGTACCGGCGTCTGTGGGTCTATGCCAGCATCAACGAATTGAAGGTCATCGCCTTGGCCGTCACCACGGCTTCCGGCGTGGTTTCGGTCGTGATGATCGGCCTGTTCCTGCTCAAGGTCTTCGGCCCCGGCCTGCCGCGTTCGGTGCTGGCCATCGACTGGCTGCTCTCGCTCTTCGGCGTCGGCGGCATCCGCTTCGCCATCCGCCTGCTGGCCGAGAGCCGGACGACGAGCGAGAGGCAGGCCCAACGCGGACGCTCGCAGCGGGTGCTGGTGGTCGGCGCCGGAGACGCCGGCGCGCTGGTGGTGCGCGAGATGCAAAAGAATCCCCAGTTGAACAAGACGCCGGTCGGCTTCCTCGACGACGACCCCTCCAAACAGCGCCATCAGATTCACGGCGTGCCGGTGGTGGGCAAACTGAGCGACCTGGGACGCGTGCTGGACAGCAAGCGCGTCAACGAGGTCATCATCGCCATCCCCAGCGCCGGGGGCAGCCTGGTGCGCATGGTGGCCGACCTCTGCCGCCTGAAAGGCGTGCCCTTCCGCACCATGCCGGGCCTGTACGAGTTGATCGGCGGCAGCGTGAGCGTCTCTGCCTTGCGCGAGGTGGACATCACCGACCTGTTGCGGCGCGAACCGGCCCACATCCAGACCGAGCAGACCGGCCTGGCCCTGCGCGGCAAGCAGGTCCTGGTCACCGGCGCGGGCGGCTCGATCGGGCGCGAACTGTGCCGTCAGATCGCCCGTTGGGAACCGGCCATGCTCATCCTGCTGGGACACGGCGAAAACAGCATCTTCGAGACCCTGCTGGAACTGCGCGAATCCTACCCGTCCCAGCCGCTCCAGCCGGTCATCGCCGACGTGCGCGACCTGCCGCGCCTGCAAGCCATCTATAGACAATTCCAGCCGGAGGTCATCTTCCACGCCGCGGCGCACAAACACGTTCCGCTGATGGAAAGCAACGTCGAGGAGGCCGTCAGCAACAACGTCATCGGGACGCGCAACGTGGTGGAGGCGGCGGTGACAGGGAACGTCGAACGGCTGGTGATGATCTCGACCGACAAGGCCATCCGTCCGGCCAACGTGATGGGCGCCACCAAGCGTCTGGCCGAGATGATCGTGCTGGAGGCCGCCCGGCGCACCGGCCGGCCCTATTCGGTGGTGCGCTTCGGCAACGTGCTGGGCAGCCGCGGCAGCGTCGTCCCGCTCTTCAAGCGCCAAATCGCCCGCGGTGGGCCGGTGACGGTCACTCACCCGGAGATGAAGCGCTACTTCATGACCATCCCCGAGGCGGTTCACCTCGTCCTGCAGGCTGCCGCGCTGGGGCGCGGCGGCGAGGTCTTCCTGCTCAACATGGGCCAGCCGGTACGCATCCTCGACCTGGCCGAGGACCTCATCCGCCTCTCCGGGCTGGAACCGGGCAAGGACATCGAAATCGTCTTCACCGGCATCCGCCCGGGCGAAAAACTCAGCGAAGACCTGTGGGAGGACGGTTCCATCTACCAGAAGACCGCCCACCCCGACATCTTCCGCCTGGAGGCCGAGGAGGCCAACCTGCCCGCCGACTTGCATAAAGTGGTGGAGGACCTCGCCCGCCTGGCGCGCCGCGGCGAGACCGCCGCCATCCTGTCCCTGCTGGACGCGATCATCCCCGAGGCAGCCGTGCGCGCCGCCCCCCCGCCCGACTTCACCTCGATCGTGTGACCGGCCTCGTTCAAAACGAAAGTCCTGACGAAACCACCATGGAAGTCACCCTCGCCGCCTGGAACGAATTCCTCGACGCCCACCCCCATGCCCACCTCCTGCAGACCGGCCTATGGGGCGAGTTGAAATCTGCCTTCGGCTGGCAGGCCGTGCGGCTGATCGCCGGGGAGTGCGGGGCGCAGGTCTTGTTCCGCCGCCTGCCGCTCGGGTTCACGGTGGCTTACCTTCCAAAAGGGCCGGTTTCCAGTGAACAGCACGCGGGGGTCCATGAGTCGTTTTTGGACGAACTGGATGCGCTCTGCCGCAAAAAGAAAGCCGTCTTCCTGAAGATCGAGCCGGACGCCTGGGAAGAGGAGGGGCAGCCGCCAGCGGTCGGCGCGTCCGCCTTCGTCCTCAGCCGGCACTCGATTCAGCCCCGCCGCACCCTGATCGTTGACCTGCGCGGCAGCGAGGAAGACCTCCTCGGCCGGATGAAGCAAAAATGCCGCTACAACATCCGGCTGGCGGAAAAGAAGGGGGTCCGCGTCCGTCCCTGGGACGACCTGGACGGCTTTCACCGCATGATGTTGGCCACCGGCGAGCGCGACGCCTTCGGCGTGCACGCCGCCGCTTATTACCGCAAAGCCTACGAACTCTTCCATCCCGCCGGCCTGGCGGAGTTGCTGGTCGCCGAGTACGAGAACGAACCTTTGGCGGCGCTGATGGTCTTCGCCCGCGGCCGGCGCGCCTGGTATCTCTACGGCGCCTCGACCGAACGCGAGCGCAACCGCATGCCGACGTATCTGCTGCAATGGGAAGCCATGCGCTGGGCGCGGCAACGCGGCGCCGAACAATACGACCTCTACGGCGTCCCCGACGCCGACCAGGCGGCGCTGGAAGCCCAGTTCGAATCCCGCCGCGACGGGCTGTGGGGCGTCTATCGCTTCAAGCGCGGCTTCGGCGGCGAACTGCGCCGCGCCGCCCCCGCCCTCGACCGCCTCTACCATCCCCTGCTCTACCGACTCTATCTGTGGCGCATGGCCGGACGGGAGGCCGGATGATGCAACCCTTTCGCGGCTCCCCGGCCGAATGGGACGCCCTGATCGCCCGCCTGCCGGGCGCCCATCTCCTGCAGACCTGGGAATGGGCGCAGGTCAAGGCCAAGTACGGCTGGCAGCCGATGCCGTTCGTATGGGAGACACAAGTCGGCGATCGAAAGTCGCCCGTCGCGGCCGCGCTGGTGCTGAAGCGCGCCGTTCCAACCGGCGGCTTTGCCCGCAAGATGTGCCTGCTCTACGCCCCCAAGGGGCCGCTGCTCGACTGGTCCGACGCCGCCCTGCGCGGCCGCGTCCTCGACGATGTGCAGGCGCTGGCAAAACGCTCCGGCGCCATCTTCCTCAAAGCCGACCCCGACCTCCTGCTCGGCACGGGCATCCCGGGCCGGGCAGAGGCCGCCGAGACGGAAACCGGGCCGAGGGTCCAGGCCGAACTGGCACGGCGCGGCTGGCTCTTCTCGCCCGACCAGATTCAATTCCGCAACACCGTCCTGCTCGATCTCGCCCCGTCGGAGGCGGAAATCCTGGCCCGCATGAAACAGAAGACGCGTTACAACATCCGCCTGGCAGAGAAAAAGGGCGTGCAAGTGCGCCTGGCGACGCGCCAAGACCTGCCGATGTTGTACAAAATGTATGCCGAGACCTCCTTGCGCGACGGCTTCGTCATCCGCGAGGAGAACTATTATCGCGCCGTCTGGGAAACCTTCCTGCGGCCTGCTGCCGGCCATCAACCCTGGGCCGAAGCGTTGATCGCCGAAGTAGAAGGCCAGGCGGTCGCGGGACTCTTTCTGTTCTACTTTGCCGGCCGGGCCTATTACCTCTACGGCATGTCGCGCGACGCCCACCGCGAGAAGATGCCCAATGCCCTCTTGCAATGGGAGGCCATCCGGCGCGCCAAGGCCAACGGCTGCGCCGTGTACGACCTGTGGGGCGCGCCGGACGAGTTCGACGAAGGCGACAGCATGTGGGGCGTCTTCCGCTTCAAAGAGGGGCTGGGCGGGCAAGTCGTGCGCACCCTCGGCGCCTGGGATTACCCCGCCAGCCCGCTGCTGTATCGGATGTACACGCAGATCATCCCGCGCCTGCTGGACGTGATGCGCTGGCGCGGCCAGAGAAAGACGAAACAGACCCTAGGGTAAGCCCACGGAGGACACGCACAAATGATTCCTCGACTCCATTTTGCTCACCTGCCCACCCCCATCGAGCCTCTTCCCCGCCTCTCGGCGGCCCTCGGCGGGCCGACTCTGCTGGTCAAGCGCGACGACCAGACCGGTCTGGCGTTCGGCGGCAACAAGACCCGCAAACTGGAATTTCTGGTCGCCGAGGCCCAGGCCCAGGGCGCCGACCTGCTCATCACCGCCGGGGCGCTGCAGTCCAATCACTGCCGTCAGACGGCCGCCGCCGCTGCCCGCTTTGGCTTCGCCTGCACCCTGGTGCTGGTCGGCGAGCCGCCCGCCCGCGTCAGCGCCAACCTGCTCCTCGACCGCCTGCTGGGCGCGCAAATCGTCTGGACCGAAAAAGCCCAACGCGAGGCCATGCTCGAACACGTGCGCGCCGAGGCCGCGGCCCAGGGCCACAAGCCCTACCTCGTCCCCTACGGCGGCTCGAACCCGACCGGCGCGCTCGGTTACGCCTTCGCCGTAGAAGAATTCCTCGCCCAGGGCGTCCGGGCTGACTGGATCGTCTTCGCCTCCTCGTCGGGCGGGACGCAGGCCGGCCTGGTCCTCGGCCAGCGACTGTTCGGCTACGCCGGCAAAATCCTCGGCATCAGCGTGGACGAACCCCAGACCGTTCTCCAGGAACGCGTTGCCCGCCTGGCCGGCGAAACGTCCGAAAAGTTCGGGCAACGGCTCTCCTTCGAGCCGGACGACATCCTCGTGAACGCCGACTACTGCACCGCCGGCTACGGCGTCCTGACCGAGGCAGAGAAAGAGGCCATCCGCCTCTTCGCGCAGACCGAGGGGCTGCTGCTCGACCCCGTCTACACCGGCCGGGCCGCGGCCGGTCTGCTCGACCTGATCCGCAAAGGATTCTTCGGAAAAGACGAAGTCGTCCTGTTCTGGCATACGGGCGGCCAGCCGGCGCTCTTTGCCGACCGATACCAGCCCGAAATGGCCTGAAGGGTCAAAGAACCAGGGCAAGGCTCAATGCCACAAATGTTATGATAAAGTTGTTTTCGAGACGGAAAAGTCGTGTAAAATCATTGTAGAGTCCCCGCCGCGCCGGGAGTGTTTGCCGTCGCAAGGCCATTGAAACCCACCCAACGGTGACCGCGCATGTCCCAGTCCGAACGTTTTCGCTCCCTCATCGACCGCGCCCTGCCCATCATCGTCCTGCTCTATCAGGGCGTTGCCCTGATGGCTTTCCTGGTCATCCCGTTTTTGGCCTCCTATTGGTTCAGACTGCCCTTCATCGGCGGCTTCGTCGAACAGACGCTGATGATCAACAACGTCTCGCCGGCCAAACCCGAAGCCTGGCCGCTCGCCCAATACGGGCGTTCATCGGATCACTTCATCGAAAGCATCGCCGGCACACCGGTCTCCACCTCCGCCGAAATGCGCAGCGTGCTGGCGCGCTTCTCTCCCGGCGAGACCATTCCCATCGGCCTGCGCACGCCCACCGGTCACGAAACGGTCGAGGTGACCCTGGGAATCTTCCCGCCCGCCGACCGGCTGGGACAGTTGTACATTCCTTTCGCCGTCGGTCTGGTTTACCTGGTCATGAGTCTGTGGATTTTTGGCCTGCGGCGCAGCGAATCGACCGGCCGGGCCTTCGCCATCTTTGCCACCTCCGTCGCCCTGACCACCGCCGGCCTCTTCGACCTGTTTACCACCCATTTCCTGACCTACCTCTGGTCGCTGGCCCTGGCGATGACCGGCGGCGCCCTGATCGACCTGGCGCTGGTCTTCCCGCAGGAAGTGCGCTGGTCGCTCAAACGTCCCTACCTGCGCTGGATCGGCTACTTCATCGCCCTCGGACTGTTCGCTTACGCGGCCCTGACCGTCTTCGATTACGATCACCCCACTGCATACATCGCCGCCTGGCGGGCCACGTATCGCTTCGTGGGTCTGGCGATCGCCGCCTTCGTGAGCATGCTGATCTTCCGCAGCGTCACCTCGCGCTCGCCCATCGTCCGCAGCCAGGCGCGCACCATCCTGCTGTGGGGCGTGCTGCCTTCCTTTGGCGCCGTCGGCATCTGGCTGCTCTTCATCGCCGCCGGCCCTCTGCCCTACTCGCCCTGGATTCTGACCCCGCTGGTCATCTTCCCCTTCGTCACCGGCTTCACCATCCTGCGTCACCGCTTCTTGCAAAGCGACTATCTGCTACGCCAGGCAACGCTCTACGCCCTGCTGACCATCCTGGCCGTCGGCGGATACGCCCTGCTGGTCAGCGGGTTGAGTCTCATCTTTGGCGAGGCGCTCCAGGCCAACCATCCGCTCCTGATCGGCCTGATCGTCTTCATCCTGGCGCTGACGCTCAACCCCTTCCGCAACCGCCTGCAGCAAATCATCGACTCGGTCTTCTTCCGCGGCGAACGCATCTACCGGCAGCGGGTCGAGAACGTGACCCGCGAACTGACCAACATCATCGATCTGAACGCCATTCTGCGCATCCTGCGCCAGTACATCACCAACAGCCTGCTCCCCGAACGTCTGCATATCTACATCTACGATTCGCTTAACGAGCAGTATGTCGCCTCCGCCGACGAGGACGGCCAACCGACCAGCGACCTGCGCTTCAGTCCAGACAGCGCCCTGGTCCAGACCCTGAACCGCGATCGCCTGCCGCTCTTCTTCGACCAGGAAACGCTGCCGGCCGCCCTCCAATCCGACCGCACCCGCCTGGCCCTGCTGGGGGCGCAACTGTTCGTGCCGCTGCCGGGCGGCGAACACCTGACCGGCTGGCTGGCCCTCGGCCCGCGCCGTTCGGGCGATGCCTACCGCAACCAGGACGTCAAATTCCTCGACTTGCTCAGCGCCCAGGCCTCGATCGCCATCGAACGCGCCCAGGTCATTTTCAACCTGGAGCGGCGTGTGCGCGAGATGAACATCCTCTCACGCGTGGCCAGCGGCGTCAACATCACCGTCGCCTTTGACGACATCCTCGAACTCATCTACGCCCAGACCGACCAGGTTCTGCCCGTCGACAACTTCCACATCACGCTGTACAACAAGGAGAACGACTACTTCTACTACGCTTTCTGCCTGGAACAGGATGACCGCCTGCCCAGCCGGGAAAACATCCCCCTGCCTCCCTCGCAGGGCCTCAGCCCGTTGGTCATCCGCTTGCGGCGTGGCCTGATGACCAACGATTATGCCCGCGAATGTCAGGTGCGCGGCGTCACCCCGGCCAGCAGCGGCATCTTCGCCTGGATGGGCGTCCCGATGAACGCCGGGGCGGAGACGATCGGGGCGCTGAGCATCGCCAGCCGCGACCCCAGCGTCATCTACACGCCTGCCCAGCAGGAACTGCTCCAGGCCATCGCCGAGCAGGCGGCCGGCGCCATCGTCAAGGCCCGTTTACTGCAGGAGAGCGAGCGGCGCGCCCGCCAATTGACCTACCTGACCGAAATCACCCGTCAGTTGACCGGCACCCTCGAAAGCGAGCCCCTCCTGCAGAAAATCCTGGAAAGCGCCGTCAGCATCCTCAACTGCGAAGCGGGGACGCTCTTCCTGGTCGATGAGCAGACCGACGAACTGATCTTCAAGGTCGTCATCAGCCCGGTCGCCGAGAACCTGGTCGGCACGCGCCTGGCGCCCGGCACCGGCATCGTCGGCGAGGCAGTCCAGAAGCGCCGGCCGATCATCTCCAACAACGTCCTCGACACGAGCGCCTGGTCGGCCTCCACCGACCAGAAGACCGGCTTCGTCACCAAGTCGATCCTGGCCGTGCCGATGATCGTCAAGGAGCGCGTCATCGGCGTGCTGGAGGTCATCAACCGCAAGGACAATCTGCCCTTCGTGGAGGACGACCAAAACCTGCTGGCCGCCTTTGCCGGGCAAGCCGCGGTCGCCATCGAGAATGCCCGCCTCTACACCCTGACCGACCAGGAATTGAACGCCCGCGTCGAGGAACTCTCGGTCATGCAGCGCATCGATCGGGAACTGAACGCCAGCCTGGACGTGGCCCGCGCCATGCGCATCACCCTGGAATGGGCCATGCGCCAGTTCAAAGCCGATGCCGGCCTGATCGGCATCGTCGAAGAAAAAGGGCTGCGTCTGATGGCCCAGCAGGGATACGATGCCCTGGCCGAGACCTACAAAGACACGCCCATGCCGCTCGAACAGCCCGCCCTGCGCGGCGCGGTGGCCAGCGGGCAGCCGCAGCGGGTCCGTCTTCAGGAGAATCAGCCCGGCCTGTTGGGAGAAGCCCGCAGCCAGATCGCCGTCCCCATCCGCCGCGAAACCAACGTCATCGGCGTCATCTTGATGGAAAGCCGTTCGCCGCTGGAAGAGACGGAAGAAGGCATGGCGTTCCTCTCCCGCCTGAGCGACCACGCCGCCATCGCGATTGCCAACGCCCAACTGTACAACGAAGTCCAGGCCGCCAACGTTGCCAAGAGCGAGTTCGTCTCCTTCGTCGCCCACGAACTGAAAAACCCGATGACCTCGATCAAGGGCTACACCGAACTGCTCGCCGCCGGGGCGGTCGGACCGATCACCGAGATGCAGGCCAACTTCCTCAGCACCATCCGCTCGAACGTCGAACGCATGTCCACCCTCGTCTCGGATCTGAACGACAACTCCAAGATCGAGGCCGGGCGCCTGCGCCTCGACTTCAAGGCCGTGGACGTGGCCGAAGTCGTTGACGAAGTCATCCGCTCGGTCAGCCGTCAGATCGAGGAGAAAAAGCAGGTCGTCAACGTCCGGCTGCCCAAAGACCTGCCCAGGGTCTGGGCCGACCGCACCCGCCTGGCGCAAATTCTCACCAACTTCGTCAGCAACGCCCACAAATACACCCAGGAGGGCGGCATCCTGAATGTGGGCGCCGAACAATCCAAAAATCAGTGGGACCCGGAGGGCGCCGCCGAGGTGGTTCACATCTGGGTCCAGGACAACGGCATCGGCATCAGCCTGGAAGACCAGAAGAAAATCTTCCAGAAATTCTTCCGCTCCGACGACCAGAAAGCGCGCGAGGCCCCCGGCACCGGCCTGGGCCTGAACATCACCAAGAGTCTGATCGAGATGATGGGCGGCAAGGTCTGGTTCGAGAGCGAATTCCGCCAGGGGACAACCTTCCATTTCACCGTCCCGGTCGCCGAAGGATAACCTGCCCCTCCCCTCCAGCCAGAGAACAGGACGAACGAAGACGAGGATGAACGCATGACACTCTCTGCAGCCGTTGGACAGGCCCGCGCCCTCGACGGGCGCGAAGCCGGTTTGCAGGCCACCCATCAGGCTCTCAACTTATTGAGCAGCCTCTCACCGATGTTGGGCATCGTGATTGCCTCTTACCAATACGACCCCCAGCAGGTGGTCAACAGCGTCGCCAGCCTGACCGGCAACATCCCCCTGCTGGGCTTTAGCACTCCCGCCGGCATGACCTCTGAGGGTCTGCACCCCCACTCGGTGATCGTCGCCCTCCTGGCCACCTCCGACGCCCGCGCCGATGTCCAATGGCTGGCCGGCTACACCCAGGGCAGCCGCGAGGTCGCTCAGACGCTGGCCAACCTGCTCGCCAGGAATCCCAAACAGCCCACCCTGCTCTTCGCCGACGGCTTCAACGCCGACGCCGAGCAACTCTGCGCCAGCCTGCCGCCCGCTGCCCTGGTTGCCGGAGCGCTCTCCAGCGGCGACCTGTACGCCGGCAACGCCTACCAGATCGGCGGCGCACAATACGGGGCAGGCGGCCTGGCCGTCGCCCGGCTGGAAGGCAGGATCAAAGTCGGCGTCGGCTGGGGACACGGCTGGCAGCCGGTCGGGACCCATTTCCGGGTGACGCGCTCGCGCGGCTTCTGGGTGCGGACCCTCGACGGGCGTCCCGCTTCGGAGGCCTATGCCCACATCTTCGGCTATCCGGCGCGCGAATGGGCTTTCCCGCCCCTCAACCTGATGGCGCGCATGTATCCTCTCGGCCTGGAACAGCCCGACAAGAGTCTTCTGCTGCGTTCTCCTCTGCGGGTGGAGGCCGACGGTTCTTTTCGCATGAACGCCACCGTCAACGATGGGACAGACGCCTACCTGATGGTCGGCAGTCTGAGCGGCTGCCGCGAAGCCGCCCAGAGCGCCGTCCGCCAGGCGGTGGCTGCCCTGGAGGGCGCCCGCCCGGCCCTGGCCTTGGTGCTCTCAGACATCGCCTGGCAGATGCTCTACGAGGCCCAGCCCGGTGCCGATGTCGCCGCCGTCCAGGAGGCGCTGGGGATCGATGTGCCGATCGTCGGCGGCTACACGCTGGGGCAGATCGCCCCCGGCGGCGAGGGCCCGCCGCAGTTCCTCAACCAGCACCTGGTGGTGGTCGTCTTTGGGGAGGCGGAGGAAAAATAGGCCCACTCCAGTCGATTCAAGCGGAACTCCGAGGCGCGTCAGCCTCGGAGTTCCTTCTCTGAGGAGAAAGAAAAGCAGGGGTCAGGCAGCCACTCTCTCCACCTGCGGCAACTCCTTCATCGCCTCGGCGACCGCCTCGGCAGGGTAGGCATAATCCTGCAATTCACCGGCCAGGTAAGACTGATAGGCGGTCATATCGAAATGCCCGTGGCCGGAAAGATTGAACAGAATGACGCGCTTCTCGCCTCTCTTTTTGGCCTCCAGGGCCTCGTCGATCGCCACCCGCACGGCATGCGCCGATTCGGGAGCGGGCAAAATTCCCTCGGCCTGGGTGAATTGGACCGCCGCCTCGAACGTCCCGACCTGAGGGACGGCCACCGCCTCGATCAGCCCGGCCTCGTACAGGGCCGAAAGGCTGGGGGCCATGCCATGATAACGCAATCCGCCGGCATGGATTCCGGCCGGCATGAAGGTGTGGCCGAGCGTGTACATCTTGACGATGGGCGCCATGCGGGCGGTATCGCCGTAGTCGAACGTATAGACACCCTTCGTCAGCGAGGGCGTGGCCGTCGGTTCGACCGCCACCAGGCGCGTCCGCTGGCCATCTTTCAGATTTTGGCGCAAGAAGGGATAGGCCAGGCCGGCAAAATTCGAGCCGCCGCCCACACAGCCGATGACCACATCGGGATATTCCCCGGCCAGGTCCATCTGCTTGAGAGCCTCTTCGCCGATCACCGTCTGGTGCATCAGCACATGGTTGAGCACCGAACCCAGGCTGTATTTTTTCCTGCCCCCCGAGACGGCCGCCGCCTCGACGGCCTCCGAGATGGCAATGCCGAGCGACCCGCGATTGCCCGGGTCCTGGGCCAGCAGCGCCCGGCCATATTGCGTTCGATCCGAAGGGCTGGGGAAGACCTGCGCTCCGTATGTTTGCATGAAGATGCGGCGGTAGGGCTTTTGCTCATAAGAAACTTTTACCATGTACACTTCCAGGTCGAGGCCGAAAAAGTTGCAGGCCATCGAGAGCGCCGCCCCCCACTGACCGGCGCCGGTTTCGGTGGTCATGGCTTTCGTCCCGGCCGCCTTGTTGTAATAGGCCTGGGCAATGGCCGTGTTCGGCTTGTGGCTGCCCACCGGCGAGACGGACTCGTTCTTGAAATAGATATGCGCCGGCGTGTCGAGCATCCGCTCCAGGCGGCGCGCCCGGACGAGCGGCGTCGGGCGGTAGAGTTTATAGATCTCGCGCACCGGTTCGGGGATGTCAATGAAGCGCTCGCTCGAAACCTCCTGCAAAATCAACTCCATCGGGAACAGGACGGAGAGAAAATCGGGGGTGACCGGCTCGAGGGTCTGCGGATGCAGAACCGGCGCCGGCGGAACCGGGCTGTCGGCCAGGATGTTGTACCAGGCCTTCGGCAGGTCGGTTTCGTTCAAGAGAAAACGGGTTTGGTCAGACATGAGAATCTCCTTTCGGTTGGTGAGTGAGGAACAGGGATCGGTGAACAGTCAGAAGGAGAAGGTCCTTCAAGGCGGACGAAAAACGATGGGCATGGTTGCGCTCCTTCCTAGGGGATGAAGACCGGCGCGGGGATGGCGGCCTCCGCCTCGGCGGCACGCGCAGAGAGAATCGCCGCAACCGGCAGTTCCTCTCCGCTGCCCGCCAGACCTGCAAACTGCTCCTGCAGGGGAGACTTTTCCTCCCGCTCCGGCAAAATCAGGGGGTCAAGATTCGTTGACATCTGCTCTCCTTTCACCTTCTTAGAAAACGAAGACGCGTTCATCCGCATACGGGACGAACGCGTCTGGTCCGTGGTGCCACCCGAATTAGGCTAACAAAAATCCCTGTGGTGATGCACAGGGGAAAAGCCAGCCTCACTCGTTTTCGAGTACGCCATCGTTCCTCTCGGCGGAACGACGGTTATACCCTAGCCCTGTAACGGGAGCAGCCCGGCGTGAACTACTGCCTTGCGGGTTCGCTCTTGCAACTCCGAGGTCCATTCGGCTTCATCGTGCGGGCAGGACTTCCACCACTTGCCGCCTGCTCTCTGATCCGCCGTACAAAGCGTACTCGTCCTCTTCACCGTCTTTTGATGTTGGGCGTGATTATACGCCGTCCAGACAATTTGTCAATGGTTTTGAAGACCGTTTTCCCCATCTCCGGCTGCCTGTTGTATAATAGGCCCGTGATCGAACTGACCATCCCCGGCCGAGTCACCCTGCAACTCCGACATCTGGTGCTGGACGTCAACGGCACGCTGGCCGTGGATGGTCTCCTGCTGGACGGCGTGGCGCGGCGGTTGAACGCCCTGCGCGACCGGCTCGAGGTTCATTTACTGACCGCCGATACACACGGCCGGCAGGCAGAGATCGACCGCCGATTGAACCTACGGGCCGTCCGCATTGCTGCCGGGAACGAGGCCGCTCAAAAAGCCGCCTACCTCCAGCGTTTGGGAGCCGAAAGCGTGGCTGCTATCGGTCAGGGCGCCAATGATGCCGATATGCTGCAGGCCGCCGGATTGGGGATTTGCGTCCTCTCCACCGAAGGGACTGCCGTCTCCAGCCTGCTGTCTGCCGACCTGGTCGTCCCCGACATCCTGACCGCCCTCGACCTGTTCGACAAACCGATGCGCATCGTAGCGAGTTTACGAGCATGAGTCTTTTCGACAATCCCCCCGAAAGTCTGCCGCCGGGCAGCGAACCCATCCGCCTGCCCCCGCCGCCGCGCCGTCGCCGCGCCCGCCGCTACCTGATCCTGCCCGACGAGGACGAACGCTCGACCCTGATCAACCGTCTGGCCCGCCGGGCCTTTCCCTCGATCGAATTCTTCATTTTCTCCCTCCTGTGCGGGGCTGTCGCCGGGCTGGGCTTCATCCTCGACGCCCAAAGCCTGCTCCTGCTGGGCATTTTGCTTGCCCCGCTGATGACCCCCTGGGTCGGTCTGACCCTGGCCTCGGTGAGCGGCGCCTGGCGCTTCTTCCTCACGACCCTGGCCGGCCTGCTGGTGGGGGGAGCGCTGGTCTTCCTGACCGGCCTGCTCTCCGGGCTGGCGGCGCGCCTGAGCGAGCAAGAATTCTTCCAGCAGGCCAGCATCCACTCGCACCTGTGGTGGCCCAATCTGACCGTGCTGGTCATCGGCGCCGTCCTGCTGATCGTTTCCTTTGTCCGCTCGGAGGAGAAACCGCTCCTGCCGAGCGTCATGCTGACCTACGAACTGTACCTGCCGCTGGGAGCAGCCGGCTTCGGCTTGGGCGTGGGCGCCGGACGCGTCTGGCCGGATGGTGCGCTGGTCTTCCTCGTCCATCTGGCCCTCGCCACCCTGGCCGGCATGATCACCCTGGCCGCCCTGCGCTTCCGCCCCGCCAGCGCGGGGGGAGCGTTGTTGACCGTCCTGGTCGCCCTGATTGCCCTGAGCGGCGTGATCATCCTGACCGGCCTGGGTTCATACGTCATCCCCGGCCTGCCCGGACCGCCGCCGACCGCGACCCCCACCCCATCGCCGACTGTCTCCCCGCCTGCGCCCGAACCGCCGACGGCCACCCCGCCGCCCACCGAGACCGCCACCCCGACTCTGCCGCGCCTGGAGCCAACCCTCACGCCCTCCCCGACCCGCACGCCGCAGGCCACGCCGGTCTACGCGCGGGTCAATTCCCCCACCGGCGGCGGGGCGCTGATCCGCTCCGAGCCGGGCAGCGGCAGCGTGGTCCAATCCCTGCTCAACGACACACTGGTCGAGGTCCTGCCCGAGACGCGCGAGGTGAATAACATCGTCTGGGTGCGCATCCGCACCGCCACCGGCGTGGAGGGCTGGATCCTGCGGGAAGTGCTGGCCACCGCCACCCCGGCGCCTAATCCATAGACTTCCATACTTTCTACCTGGAGATTTCCGATGACCATCCATTTCGGGACGGACGGCTGGCGCGCCGTCATCTCAGACACCTTTACATTCAGCAACCTGCGCATGCTCACCCAGGCCATCGCCGACGCCCTGGCCTCTGCCGACTGGGACAAAATCGGGAACGGGGGCCGCAAACCCGACCCGCGTAAAGTGGTGGTCGGCTTCGACACGCGCTTCCTCTCCGACCGCTACGCCGGCGAGGTGGCGCGCGTCCTGGCTGCCAACGGCTTCACCGTCTTGCTGACGCAGGCCGACGCCCCCACCCCGGCCATCTCGTACGCGGTCAAACATCACCATGCCGTTGCCGGCGTGGTCATCACGGCCTCCCACAACGCGCCGCGCTACAATGGCGTCAAACTCAAGGCTGCTTACGGCGGGTCGGCCCTGCCCGAACAATGCAACCGCGTCGAAGTGTATCTCAACGACAACGAAGAGCGCGCCCGCGGCCCCAACCTGATGGACTTCGACGTGGCCCGCCAACAAGGCCTGATCCAGAAATTCAATCCCCTGCCCGCCTACTTCGAGCATTTGCGCACCCTGATCAACACCGACATCATCGCCGACAATCCCCAGCGTTTCGTCGTCGATTCGATGTACGGCTCGGGCCGGGGGGTCATCAAGGCCTTCCTGCAAGGGACCGGCTGCGAGGTGACCGAGATTCGCGGCGAGATGAATCCCGGTTTCGGCAACGTTCACCCCGAGCCGATTGCCAAGTACCTGGGCGCGCTGGCCGGGGCGATCAGCACCGGCATGGGCAACTTCGGCCTGGCCACCGACGGCGACGCCGACCGCATCGGCGCGATGGACGAGCGCGGCAACTTCGTCGACCCGCACAAAATCATGGCGCTGGCGCTGCGCTACCTGGTCGAAAAACGCGGCTGGACCGGCGCTGTGGTGCGCACCGTCTCGACCACCCGCATGATCGACCGCCTGGCCAGTCGCTACGGCCTAAAACTATACGAAACGCCGGTCGGTTTCAACCACATTGCCGATTACATGCTCGCCGAGGATGTGCTCATCGGCGGCGAGGAATCGGGCGGCATTTCCTTCAAAGGCCATATTCCCGAAGGCGACGGCCCCATCATGGGCCTCTTGCTGGTCGAGATCATTGCGGCGGCGCGCAAGCCCCTCTCGGCCCTGGTGGACGAATTGCTGGCCGAGGTCGGGCCGGCCTTCTACGAGCGCCGCGACCTGCGCCTGAAACGCCCCGTCTCCAAAGAAGCGATGACGCGCTTCCTGACCGAGAAGGCGCCGGCCGAGATCGGCGGGCAAAAGGTGATCGAAATCGGCCAGCGCGACGGCGTCAAGTACCTCCTGCACGACGATTCCTGGCTGCTCATCCGCCCGTCTGGCACCGAGCCGGTGCTGCGCGTTTACGCCGAAGGCCGCAGCAAGGAAATGGTCCAGGCCCTGCTCGCCTACGGCGAAAACGTCGCCGCCAGCGTGACCTGAGCCGGGGCATGGCCTCTCGTCCTGGCAGATTGGCCGCGGCGGGGCAGGCCTGTTGGCCTGCTCGTTTGTCTTTGCCGAAATTGCCCCGCAAAGCGCTCGGACTGCCAGAGCGCAACCGCCCCCCGACTCTGACCGGCCACCCGGCCTAAAAAAGCGAGGGCTTCGGATCCGAAGCCCTCGCGAACACCACCAGGGGACCGGCGGTCCCTGATTTATTTTCTAACCGGCACGGTGCGCAAACGGCGGGCGAGAAAAATGACCACGACCAGCGCCAGGGCAAGGACGATCAAACCCGGCAGGCCGACTTCATCCGCAAAACCGCTGCGCGGCATGCCCAGCGTACCGGTGGGCGTCAGGCGGTTGATTTCCACCTGGGTGCGCAGGTAAGCCATCGTCTGCGTGAGAGGCAGGGTGTCGGGGGTCGGCGACTCGGACGGCATGGCCACCACAGGCGTTGCGCTGGGGGTGGCGGGCGGCTGGGTGGCAGTCGGCGGCAGGGTGGGGGTCCAGAGCGCCGCTTCGGCAGTGGCGGTCATGTTCATTGAAATTCCCAGGTTCTGAGTAGCAATGGCCGTCTGCTCGGCGGCGCGTTCCGCCTGTCTGGCCGGCAGGGTCATCACCACATAGACTGCCATGCAGATGATGGTCAGCAGGACGATCGCCGCCAAGATGCCCCCCACAATCAGGAAGGTGCGATTGCTCGACTCTTCCGCGGGCGGAGGCGTTTCGCCTTCCAGATCGATGTTTGGGCCTTCGTCTAACATTGCGTCCTCCTCGCTTGTTGCAATATTATATCACCCCAGGATTTCAAGATTGGCCAACGGCACCACAATCTGTTCGCCGTTTTCCAATTTGACTTCGGCGGCAGGGACACGGATGCCGCTGGGCATCGTCGTCAGGCCGGGAAGCAGAGATACCAGCGTGGCGGCTTCCCCGAGATGCGGCGCCCGGCAGAGGCGCACTTTTTGATCCGGGGCAAACGCCTCGATCTCGCGCGGCGGAGGCGGTTCCTGGGTCGCCGGCAGAGGGATCAGGATTTCGGGCCGACTGCCGCTGTGCCGATCGTACGGTTCGGCGCACAAGGTGACCTCGCGCTTGACGTTCGTGGCCAGCAATTTGAAGGCGACCGTATTCATCGCCTGACGGCCAAAACCGTCAACGACCACGATGGGATAACGCACTTGAGAGGCCAGCGGAATCAACGCCGGCGACATACTGGCCAGGATCAGGCCGCGCACCGGCAACTCGGCCGCCGCTTGCAAGACAGCCGCCTCGCCGCAATACCCGCCCAACAGGACCGAGCCGCGCAGGCTGACGTCGATGCGGTTGGCTGCCAGGACCTCGTCGGGCTGGCTCAAGAGGGGCAGCATCAGACCGGTATCCACCCGGCCGTTGCCCCACACCCCTTGGATGAGCGCGCCGCTGAAGGTGATCTCTGCCCCTCGATCCGGAATCAGGCGCGTGACCGTTCCGGGCAGGCCGGCGTACAACTCGATCGTCTCGCCGCCGACTTCCAGCAGCACCTGCCCGCCGCCGACGGCCACCACCCGCCCGTCTCGGCTGGCGCGGAAGAGGCGGGGAACCAGGCCGGCCGACTGGGCGATGACCTGATTCCGGCTGACGGTCTCGCCGTTTTTGACCCGCATCATCTTGTCGGCTGCCTCGGGGCTGACGCCGAAAGTGCGGGCCACGTCATAAAGCACATGCTCTTGGCCCCTGACCGCCTCGGCAATGACCTCCACCGGGTTGACTTTCTGCTCCAGACGCACCACCACCCGCCCCGGCACCGGCAGCAGCCGCTCGCGGCGGACGGTCGTCAGGGGCAGAACATGGGTCACAGGGGCAAGCATGATCTCCTAGCCTCCCAAAGTCCACAACCATTTCTTGATGATCTCGCGCCGCCGGACGTGATCGGCCGGGAAGCGCAGAGGCCGGCCGCGGGCATCGATGACCACGCCCAGCACCGCCCCGCTGACGGGGATGCCCTCCGCCGGGGCGCGGCCGGGGCCGAAGCCGATATCGGCGTGATGCAGCGGGCGGACAAACAGCCGGGCCGACTGCCCCGGCGCCAGCGGCAGCATTTCGAGCGCGCCCTGCTTGACGTTCACGCGCGTCTCGTTGCCGCTCTGATCCACCATTCGAATATCCAGGACAGGCGTGCCCAGGCGGGCCGCGACGACCGGCGTCAGGACGGTCGTCAGGCGCAGAAAGGCGCCCGTTTCGATCACCTGCACCGGCAGGAGCGGGTTGCGACTGGCTGCAGCGCCCAAAGCAGGCAACAGTCCATTCTGGTCGAGGAAGACGGTCACGCAGCCGATCGGCTGGATAGCATCCAGGAGCATCAGCAGGCTCTGGCCGCGGCTGGGCGCCTGGGTCAACACGCCGCCGCCGCCCAGGATCAGGTCGAAGGCGGGCATCAGACCCAGCGCCGGGCGCTTCACGCTGGCGGGGAAGTCGCGGGCAGCCGCCTGAACAGCCAGGTGCAGCGTCTGACGAGCCAGGCCCTGTTCGATGGCCAGGTCCTCGGGCAGCGCCGGAACGCTGGCCGGATAGAGTGCCTTTTGGTACAGATATTGCTGAACGGCCTCGGCCGGCAGATCGAGCGGAATCCAGCGCAGGATGTCATCCAGGCTGGTGTAACGCAGCAGATGGGGCAGGGCTTCTCCCAGGCCCAGTTGCGGGTAGACGCCCATCGTCAGTTCTCCGCCGAAACCGGCCGCGACACTGATCGCCGAGGCACCGATATCCACGCCGAGGATGCCGTTGGGCGAGTCCTGGCTGAGGAAGCGGATCATGCGCGCTTGGGCATAGGCCGTCGGGACGAGCATGCCGCCGGCCCAGGCGTTCAGTTCGTCCAGCCCGCCCATCTGACGGCGGCGGGTCTGGGTGTAATGTTCGGCCAGGATGCGCTGGGCCGGCTGGAGGTCTTCGGTCTCCAGGGTCGGGCGCAGATTCGGGCTGAGGTAGAGGGCCGAGGACAGCGGTTCGAGGGTGGACTTGACCTCGGCGCTCAGGTCCCTGTTGCCGGCGTAGAGGATCACCGGCCGCGCCTCGGCCGGCAGCAGATAACAGGCCAGGCCGACCACCTCGAGCAGTTTCTGGACCGAGCGGGTCGCGCCGCCGTCGGTTCCGCCGGCGATCAGGATCAGATCGGGGCGCAGGCGCAGGATGCTGTCGATCTGTTCTTCCGGTTTGCGCTGGTCGTTCATCCCCAACGTCTCGACCACGCGGGCATACGTGGAACGCGCCAGGCGCTTGACGCTTTCGAGGGAGACGTCCGAAAGCAGGCCGACCACCACCGTCTTGATCGGCGGGCCAGCCGAAAGGGAAGCGGCAAAGGTATCCACGCCCAGACCGTTCTGAACCGGCATGATGAGTTTGTGATCCGCCGTCAGCAGGGTCCGGCCGGTGACGGCCTGCAGATTCCCGATCGCCTGACGCACCCCTTCGCTGACATCGCGGAAGGGGGCGGCGGCGGTGCTGGGCGCCCGGCCGATGGCAATGAAGCGGTAATGTCCCTCCACCACATCGAAAAGCACGGCGCGGGTGGTTACCGTGCCAATATCTACGGCGAGCAGGGAGTCGGCATCGATCAACGAGGCAGGCATAGGCGCTAGAACTACAATCCCAGGAAGAGACGCAGAGAATTGAGGCGTTCGATCAAAGCCGTCAGAGCGGCAGCATAGACGCCCGCGAAGAGGACGCCAAAGGTGATGGCCACGAAGACCTGACCCACCCATCCCAAAACCGCGACCGGTCGGCTGCGCTGCGGGCCGCGCGGGCCCGGCCGGGCTCCGTAGTGGAAATAGACCAGGGTGGTCACCGTGCCGATCAGGAAGGTGCTGGCATCCAGAATTTGTTCGGAGACCGAGCGGGTCAGGTCCAGTTCGAAATTATCGATGGTGGCCTGCACCTGTGGGATGAGCGTCCCCAAGACCGCCCCGCCCACTGCCACAGCCGCGCCGACGCCGACCATCAACGCCAGCGAGGGGTTGCCCAGGGCAGCCGTCCGCTGCGACAATTTGCCCAGCAAGGCCAGCCCCAAGAGAAGCGGGAAAACGGCCAGGAAGTCGCCATTCAAGAGCGGCAGGATGAGGCGCGGCAACAGAACTTGACGGCAGGCGACCGCGCCCACATAGCCGGCCGAGACCCCTACGAAAAGGTAAACCGCCACCCGGAAGAGGGCGTTGTCCTTCCACAAGTAGGAAAAGACCATCAGGGTGAGCAGAAAACTCACCAAGCCGGCGATCCACTCCGTCGAAGGTACACTCGGCATGCTCAGTCCTCTTCTTCCTCTTCGAGAACGGGAGCGCGGCTGCGCCAGGCATTGACGGCATTCCAGACGCCGCCGACGGCCAGGGCAATCACGATCAGGAGCAGGCCGAGACTGAACGCGCTCCAGTAGGGAGTGGCCGTCTGGATCGGCAGCGCAATCCGCTCTTCGTAGAAGCGGGCGCCCGCCAGGCCGCTGACCATGCCATCCATCTGGTGTGAATCGTAGTACGGACGCATCATCGGTTCGGCCTGGGCCGAGACGACCATCACCAGCGGCGTCTCTTCCAAGACGCCCAGGGCCGTCGTCTGTTCGATCCAGACCCGGCCGGTATCGGCGTCGTCCGTCAGGACGACGATCAGGGCGTAATCGGACAATCGCTGGATGCCCTGCAAAGGCACCGACTGGCGCAGGTCTGGCGCGCCCGCTTCGCCTGGCGGCGGCACGAACGACAACGGGGCGATGACGAAATCGAAAACGCCTGCCGGGCCGCCGGCCAGGTACCCCAAGTCGAGGTAGCGGCCGGTCAGAGTGTGCGCCTCGGCCAGGCGGCCCATGAAATGCTCGGCCAGGGCCGGCCCCAGCGGGGTGGTCGAGACGAAAGTCAGGCGCGCCCCGCGGTAGAGCAGGTGGTGCATCAGCGGCGCCGCGGCGGCTTCCATTTCCCCGGCCAAGGCCGGCTGATAATCGAAGGCAACCAACACCGGCGGGTCGTCCGGCAGGTTGCTGACCACATCACTGGCAGCCGCCACATCGGGCGGCGTCAGGAACCGATTGAGGCCGCCCAGTTGCACGCCGCCAAAGACCGCAGTCCCTACCACCAACAAGAGCAACACGGCGATCAGCCAGCGCAACAGGTTGGCCGCTCCGATCGTTGGCCGGGCGGCAGGCCGGCGCGGCTGATTCTCACGCGCCACCAGTTGTTCCAGGTAGGCGGCGTATCGCTGCTGGGCTTCATCCACCCTCAACTTAATGGAATAGGCCGGCGGCTTGCGCAACACGCCCAGGCCCGGGCTGGCCGGCAATACCCCTCGCAGCCCCGCCAGCGGACCCTCCGTCTCGGCGGGCTGCTCCTCCACTTCGGGGATCTGGACCGGCGATACGACCGCCTCGACCGGGCGCATGGCCTGCACCCACGAAGGCAGTTCGGCCGGGGCAATCTCCTTCTCTTCCCAACCGGCGGCGGCCTCTCCGCCCTCGGCCGGTTTCGGCCCCTCTTCGGGGCGCAAGGAGGACAGCCAGTCAGGGGTCTCCATCGCGAAGACCGGCGCGCTTTGCTCGGCGGGCAATTCCTCGTCCCCGGCATCCATGACGAATGCCGGCGCAGCGCCTTCAGGCGGCGCGGCGCTGGCCTCTGCTTCGGCCAGCCAATCCGGCAGCGGTTCCCCAGCCGCCTCGGACGACGGCAGGCCGAACGGTTCTGCGGGCGCGGCAAACGGTTCGGGGATGACGGGCGGAACAGGAGGTTCCTCCGCAGCCGGGACGGGTTCGGCCGCGGCACCGCTCAACCAGTCGGGCAGAGACTCGCTAAAGGCCGGCGCACCGGCCGCAGGCGGGGTCTCCGCCGGGGCCGATTCATCCAGCCGAGTAAGCCAATCGGGCAGTTCGCCGGCAGACTCGGCGGCCGTCGGCCGGGCCTCCCCGGCAGAAGACTCTTCCAGTTTCGAAAGCCAGTCGGGGACTTCGCCGCCCGAAGGGGCCGCGGCGGGTTCCTGCGGCGTCTCGGCCTGGGTTTCCAGACCGCTCAACCAGGCAGGAATCTCCTCGCCGGCAGCCGGTTCAGGCCCGCCCAGGTCGGCTTCCAGTTGGCCGGAGGCAATCTCATAATCCGGCGGCGCGGCAAACGGCCCGCCCGTCTCGGCCGTCAGGCGGTCGAGGGTTTCGGCACCGACCAGCGGATGCGTGATCGGTTCTTCAGAGGCCGGGATGCCGGTCTCGGCCTCTGCCTTGCCGCGAATGCCGGCCAGCCAGTCGGGAAGTTCTTCTTCCTCTTCGGCCTGGGCGCCCAGCCCGGCCAGCCAGTCGGGCATCTCCTCGTCGGCGGCAGACGGGGCCGCGGAGGGGAACGGCAGGCCTTCGGATGGCGCGGCCTCCGAAGGCTGGGATTCGCCGCCTTCGCGCAAGGAACGCAGCCAAGACGGCAAGGCCTGTTCCAACTCGGCCGTATTCTTTTTGGTCGGCTCCTGACCGGCCGGGATGACTTCCCCGCCGCCCAGAGAAGCGCGTTCCAGGTCGGAGGTGGCTCTCTTGAGCGGCTCCTGCCCGGCCGCGATGGGCGACGAATCCGCCGAGGGGGCAATCAGCGGTTTCAGACGCGCCTGGCAGAAAGAGCAGGTTTCGCGCTCCTCGGGATTAGGCTTGCCGCACATGGGACAGCGGATCTCGGCCATCACTTGCCTCCGTATGGCCGGTCCGCGCCAAAGAGCACTCGCAGACCTGTCGTCAGCGTGCCGAGGGCGACGCCGATCAGGATGCCGCGCGCCCCCGCCCCGGCGATCACCTGGGAGACGAAAGGACGCACCCAGTCCCCCAGAAAAGGCACATCGCCGAGCAAGGGCAGCGAAGCGGTTCCGAGCAGAACGACCAGCACGGTTCCCAGAAAGACGATGGAGAACAAATTCAGCCGACGGCGCAACATGCGAATGCTGGCATAGGCCAGGCTGACGGTCAGCAGCGCCATCAGGCTGGCCTCCACCGGAAATTGGACGGCGCGGAAGAGCAAGACCATGTTGGGATGATCCGGCCCCCAGGCCAGCCCCGCCAGAAAAGTCATCAGCAAAGCGAAGATGAGCAGCAAGCCGTAGACGCTGCCCTTTTCTCTGGCGCGAATTTTCTTGATATGGACGGTGACGAGGTTGCCCAGCCCCACCAGGACGGCAAAACCGGCCAGGATGACCGCCCACTCGACGAACACGACGCGCAGCCCATAGAAAGGCTGGACCTCGAAGAAATAGCCCAGCAGGACGAGGAGGCCAAAGGCCATGGCGAAGACGGTCGAGAGCAGGCCGCGCAATTTCACAGGACACCTGCCAGTTTGAGAACAAAACCGACCAGCAAGACGACGACGACCAGCCAGCGCAAGAGGTCCTGGACGATGAGGCTGGCCGGATGGAGCGGCCCGGCTTCCAGATAAGCGCCGACAGCAAACAATTCCTCGCCGATCAGCGGGTCCTGGGCGCTGGCATACAGGATCGCCTGAGCCGGCAGGCTGTCGCTGGCAGCCAGGCTGAACGTCCCTTGACGTTCGGCGGCCTCGGTCAACAAGCCGGCTTCGGGGCCGAAATTTCCGAGCAGGAGGCTGGCAGACACGTTCTCATCGCCGACCAGCGGCAAAGCGCCCGCCGCGTAGGAAAAGGGGGTCAGGCCGGTCAGCCGCCCGCCGGTCGGATCGAAAGCCGTACCGACCGGCGAGGTCAGGTGGACGCTGCGCAGGGTCTCTTGCGAGAGCATCGCCAGGCTGGCATCGCCGGCGGAGGCAATGGGCGGATTGTCGCTGGCAGAGGTCAGAGCCGCCAGGCGGCGCAGACCGACCAGCCCCGCCAGCGCCGACGCGCTCTGCGGACTGATCAGGCCGCCGCGGCCGAGCGAGACGTGCAGGCGGCTGCCATCTTCGACCGCCCGCCCGATAGCATCTTGCAAATGGCGAAATGCAGGAATCTCACGGAAGGTGGGAGGAGACTTGCGGCGCAGGAAAGCCAGCCCCAGCATCAATCCCCCGCTCATCAGAACGAGCACGAAGCCGATCACGCCGAGCCAGAATGCTGTCACGAGACCGCCTCCTCCTGCAACAGGGCGAGGAAGGCATCCCGCTCTTCATCGTCCTCGAGCAGACGAGCCAGATCGTCGAGAGAAGCCTCTCCCAGCCACGGGCGCAGCAACGGGCCTCCCAAGTACAGGGCTTGGGCGCCGAGCAGAGTCAACGGGCTGCCCGCCTCCAGCGCCCAAACGACCAGCGCCTCCAAACCGCGGCGGCGGAGGGCAGCGGCCCAGGCGGGCCAGGAACGGCGCCTCTCGAGAGATAGATCGGTTTGCATGAAAGGTCAGACACTATCAGTATAGCACAACTTGCCCGACCGCGTAGAACAGATGAGCCAGTCGCTCTGATTTTAAAGCCTGAGAGGCGGCGGGTCAAGGAATGCTTATAGTATAATCCGAATGAGAAAATCCATACCGGGAAGAGAGAAGCAGCGTTTTATGTCTGTTCAACCCTCGCACGAAATGAAGGTCTACGGCGGCATCAAACTCTATGCCGGCACGGCCTCGCCGGAACTGGCGACCAAAGTGGCCGACTACCTGGGCGAATCGCTGTGTGGCCGCGACATCGTCGAGTTCCCCAATCAGAATCTGTTCGTCAAACTGCACAGCAGCGTGCGCGGACAGGATGTGTACGTGATCCAGCACACCGCCGCGCCGGTGCACCGCAACCTGATGGAATTGCTGATCTTGCTGCAAACCCTCAAACTCGACTCGGCGGCGCGCGTGACGGCGGTGATCCCCTATCTGTGCTACGGCCGCTCCGACAAGAAAGACCAGCCGCGCGTCCCGATCACCGCCCGCCTGGTGGCCGACATGATTCAGATTGCCGGCGCCGACCGTTACATGACCCTCGACCCCCACTCCTTCCAGATACAGGGCTTCTTCTCCATCCCCGGCGACGTGCTCAACGCCCAATACCTGCTCATCAACTACGTCAACCGGAACCTGCGCGCCGACCTGCACGAGCCGGTCGTGGTGACCGTAGACCTGGGCTACGCCAAGAAAGGCCGCAACTTCGCCGCCGGCATCGATGCCCCCATTGCCTTCATCGAAAAGCGCCGCGTCGCCAACGACGCCAAAGCCCAGGCGCTGACCGTCATCGGCGAGGTACAGGACCGCGACGTCGTCCTCGTGGACGACGAAATCGACACCGGCGGCTCCATCGTCCAGGCCGTTGAACTGGTCAAAGAGAACGGCGCCCGACGCGTCTACGTTGCCTTCCTCCACCCCGTCTTCTCGGGCGATGCCGTCGAACGTCTGGCCGCCCTGCCCGTCGCCGAATACATCACCACCGACAGCATTCCCATTCCGCCCGATAAAGCCCGTCTGCTTGGCGACCGGCTGACCATCCTGAGCGTCGCCCCCCTGCTGGGCGAGGTCATCCGCCGCGCCCACGAGGGCCGCAGCGTCGGACAATTGTTCAACGAATAACTAAACACAAGGAGAAACACCATGAAAGGAAACGCCCAAGTTATCGCTACCCTCAACGCCATGCTGGCCGAGGAATTGACCGCCATCAACCAGTACATGGTGCACTCGGAAATGTGCGCCAACTGGGGCTACGACCGCTTGCACGAAGCCACCGAAAAGCGCGCCATGGATGAGATGAAGCACGCCGAAAAACTCATCGCCCGCATCCTCTTCCTGGAGGGGATTCCCATCGTCAGCCAATTGAACAAAATGCATATCGGCGAGACCGTCGAAGCGCAACTGAAGAACGATATGGAATCCGAAACCACGGCTGTCAAGGAATACAACGACGCCATCCAACAGGCCGTCAGCCTGGGCGATAACGGCACGCGCGAACTGTTCGAGGACATCCTCGAAGACGAAGAGGCCCACCTCGACTGGCTGGAGGCGCAACTCGATCAAATCAAGCAAATGGGCCTCCAGACCTACCTGTCAGAACAACTCCACTAGACCGACAAGGGCACAGCCGCGCTGTGCCCTTCTCTCTCTTTAGATAAGGCAACGCCCCTGGCGCCGTTTCTGCGGTCGGTGCCTGCGCGAAAACCGATCGAAATCGGTCCCCCGACGCTCATCGAGGCGGCTTGCGGCTGGCCAGACTCGAAAACCCGGATTCCAGACGAGACCTGAATGCCCGAATTGCCCGAGGTCGAGACCATCGCCCGTCTCCTGCGCCCGGCGCTCGTTGACAAGACCATCCTCGATGCCCAACTGCGCTGGCGGCGCAGCCTGGCCGCGCCTTCGCCGTCGGCCTTCAAAAGACAAATCATCGGCCAGCAAATCCTCGACCTCTCGCGGCGCGCAAAATACCTGAACATCCGCCTCGCGGCCTGCCACCTGCTCATCCACCTGCGCATGAGCGGCGACTTGCTGGTCGTCCTGGGAGGCTATCAGCCCGCCCAACATGACCGTCTCCTGTTACGCCTCTCGGATGACGCCACCCTGGTCTTCAACGACCCGCGCAAATTCGGCCGCGTCTGGCTGGTGGACGACCCCAACGAAATCTTCCGCGACCTCGGCCCGGAACCGCTCTCGGACGAATTCACCCCCGCCTGGCTGTTCGCCGCCCTGACCAGCCGTCGCCGGCAACTCAAGCCCCTCCTGCTCGATCAGACCTTCCTGGCCGGGCTGGGCAACATCTACGCCGACGAGGCCCTCCATCTGGCCGGACTGCATCCGCTGCGGATTTCGGATACAATTAATGAAACAGAAGCCTCCCGCCTGCACGCCGCCATCCGCCGCGCCCTGACCGACGGCATCGAACACAACGGCGCCAGCATCGACTGGGTCTATCGCGGCGGGGATTTCCAGAATCACTTTCGCGTCTACGGGCGGACGGGCAAGCCGTGTCGCGTCTGTCAGACGCCCATCGAGCGGATCGTCGTCGGCCAGCGCAGCACGCACCTTTGTCCGCATTGTCAACCATTGGGGAGATGAACTCATGCCCGAAACGGTCAGAACCTGGATTGTCTTCGCAGTCGGCCTGGGGATGTTGTTCCTGGGCTGGCTGATCGGCTTCATCGACTCGAACCTGCGCGCCAACAAGAAAATCCGCGCCGCCGAACTGAAAGCCGAGGTCGAAATCGAAGCCGCCCGCCAGAAAGCCGCCCAGGCCCAGCCGGCCACGCTGCCCGAGGCGTCCATCCTGCGCCTGTGGAGCGGCCCCGATCAGCAACTCCACCTAGAACTGGAAGGCACCGACTTGGGCGCGCCCGGCACCCTCCTGCCGGATCAACGCCGGCGGTTGATCGCCGTCCTGAGTCGGGCGCGGCCCTGGGTGGAAGCCCCGCCGGCCGCCGTCCCGCCGCGCCCCGCCCCGGCTGCCGAGCCGCCGCCTCCGGTCGTCCCGCTGCCGGTCGAACCGGTCAAGGCCTCGCCGTTCCCCGGCCGGGCCCGGCCGGTCGAACCTGCCCCCGCCCCTCTGAGCATCGTCGAACAGATCAACGAGATTCTGCAAAAACGCCTGGCCGGAACGCCGCTGGGGAGGAAAGCCATCAGCCTGAGCGAATCGCCGACCGGCGGCGTGATCGTCACCCTCGGCGTCAACCGCTACCAGGGCCTGGACGCCGTCCCCGACCCGGACGTGGTCGCCGCCATCCGGGCCGCCATCGCCGAGTGGGAGACGCGCGCCAAATAACCAGGCGGCATCTCTCGCTACAGACTCTTCACCAGATACAATTCCCCGCGCTCGAAGCCCCGCTCCAGGTAATAGAGACGCGTCCCCACCGCCGCGATGACCGCCATGCGGCGGTATCCTTTTCCCCGCGCCACTCGCTCGGCCTCCGCCAGCAGCCGCGTGCCGAGACCGGCATGCTGGGCCGCGCCGGGACGCTCGCGCCCCACCTCCAGCGACTGCCCGTAGACGTGCACCTCGCGGACGATGGCCGCCGCCTCCAGGTCAGAGAGGCCGGTGGCGGGCGAGTCCCCTCCGGGCAGCGAGAGGCGCAGGAAGGCGGCAATCTTATCCCCCGGCGTGACGAAGGAGAGGAAATGCTCCTCGGCGCCGTCGGCGGCATAGACCAGGTCGTCCAGGCGCAGGGAGGCCGGCTCGACCGCTTCGCCGCGCACTTCACGGCAGCGGACGCACTCGCAGCGCCTCCCGCGCCGCGCCAGTTCGGCGTGGACATCCTGCCGCAGACTGGTGCGCTTGTTGCCCTCAATCACATGCGTGGAGGGAATGTCGCGGATGACGCGGTTGACGCGGCAGTAGCGCGGGATGGTCGGCTTCACGTCTGCAATCAGGCTGACCAGTTCCTCGGTCGAGTAGGGGCGGTATTCGCCGCGCTGCCAGATTGCGTAGAGCGGAGCGTTGGCGAGCAATTGCGTCGGGTAGATTTTGATTTCGTCCGGGCAGAGGCCGTCCCACAGGCGCGGGAAGTCGAGGCGGTCAGAGTCGGGGGTCGCGCCGAGCAGGTTGGGCATCCAGTGCAGGACGATTTTGAATCCGCCGGCCCGCAGGAGAGCGACGGCGCGATGCAGGTCGGCGACGGTATGGCCGCGCTGATTGAGCGCGAGAATGCGGTCATCGAGGCTCTGCGCGCCCATCTGGACTTTGGTCACGCCGAGCGTGCGCAGCCAGGCCAGTTCGTCGGGGGTGATTTCGTCCGGGCGGGTCTCGACCACCAGGCCGACGTTGCGGTGCGGGGCGGTTTCGTTGACCCCCTGTTCGCGGGCGAGCGCATCGAGGAGCGCCGGCAGGTCGCGCCGCCGGTCTTCGCCGAAGGCCTCATCGGACGATTCGTTTAGCGCTTGGAAGCAGCGCAGGACAAACCAGGCCTGGTAGTCGCGGCGGTAGGAGGAGAACGTGCCGCCCAGGATGAGGAGTTCGATCTTGTCGGTCGGGTGGCCGACCGAGGCCAGCGCCTCCAGCCGCGAGGCCACCTGCCGGTAGGGGTCGAAGTCGTTCTCCACCGCCCGCGCCGCGCCGGGTTCATCGGGCAGGTAACTTTTGGGCATGCGCACGTCATCCGGGCAGAAAATGCACTGGCCGGGGCAGGGATAGGGCTTGGTCAGCACGGTGACGGTGGTGACGCCCGAAAGCGTGCGCACCGGCTTGAGGCGGATGCGCGCCAGCAGGGCGTCATCGGCCTGCCACTCGCCGCTGGCGACCAGTTGGCGGTAGGCCGCCACCAGCGCGGACTTGTGGAGCGGCGCGGCGTTCCACAGGTGGGCGCGCAGGGCCGCCTCCACAGGCTTGCCGCGGCGGATGTCTTCCAGCGCCAGGCGCGCCTGGGCGAGTTTTTCGGGGGGCAGGGCGCGCAGTTCGCGCCAGTTGGTCTTTTTAGCCACAGATGAACACAGATGAACGCAGATTTGTTGTGTTTTTCAGCCTCAGATGACATCGCACAGCAAAGCCGCAAGGTAGGTCGGACCGGCAGTCCGACCTACGCCCAAAATCTTCGCCGTTAGCATAGTTTTTGCAAAGCAATACCATAGATTTCGCAGATATAATCGAAAGTATGGATAAGGCGACCGCAGCGCGGCTCATCGAACTCAACCGGAGATTCTACCAGACCTTCGGGCGGGAATTCGCGGCGACGCGGATGCGCCTCCAGCCGGGCGTTCGGCGGCTGCTGGAGCGGATTGCCGCGCACGAATCTATCCTCGACCTGGGCTGCGGCAACGGCGAACTGGCGCGGGCGCTGGCCCGAGGCGGCTACCGCGGCCGCTACCTCGGCCTCGACTTCAGCCGCCCGCTGCTGGAGGAAGTGAGCAATCTGCCAGAGAATTTCGCTTTTGTAGAGGCAGATTTGAGCGAGAATTGGAAAAAAGTAAAAAGTGAGAGGGGAGAAGAGTTCCTTCTTCCTTCTTACTTCTCACTCATAACCGCTTTCGCCGTCCTCCACCACATTCCCTCGCGTGAACTGCGCCTCGATCTGCTGACCAAAATCCACGCCCTGCTCGTCCCCGGCGGGGTTTTTATCCACTCCGAGTGGCAGTTCCTGAACAGCGAGAAATGGCGCGGGCGAATCCAACCCTGGAGCGAGGCCGGCCTGACGGAGGCCGAGGTGGACCCCGGCGACTACCTGCTCGATTGGCGCGGCGGCGGGCGCGGATTGCGCTACGTCCACGCCTTCGACGAGGCGGAGTTAAACGCCCTGGCCGCGGCGACCGGCTTCCAGGTCCGCGAGACGTTCTACTCGGACGGGGAAAACGGCAAACTGGGCTTGTATCAGGTTTGGAAAAAACTCATCCATAAGGTCGGCTAGACGCCCCTGCCTGCGCGTTGCAGAGGCAATGCAACCGGGAAAAAAGGCGCTCCTTGTGGTAAAATCGCAGCCGGCGATGAGGCTCGCCGCAACCGTCCGCAAGACTGATAGCCTCTACTGAAACCATCCGCTCAGTAGAGGCTTTTTGTTTGCATCTGAAATTCGCAGGCAGGTGTTCATGCCCTTTCACAGTATTTTGTTCGAGAAAGAAACCGTTCTCCAAGAGACGAACCAACCGCCCGCTTGCCTGGGCGACCTGAACCTCGACCAGGTGATTGACGCCGTCACGGCCAAAAAAGAAGAATACGACCTGAAGCCGTTCTTCTACGCGCCGCTGGCAGACGCCGAGATCATCCGTTACCGTCAGGAAATCGGCCGCGACCTGCAGAACCCGGCCTGGATGGCGCAGGTCAAGGCCTTTGCCGAACAGATGGCCTCGGCGCGCCGCTCTCTGAAGTTGAGCGAAAAACTGGACTACGAGTATCACAAAAAAGGCTGGTACCTGGAAGCCGCCCTGACCTATTGCCGCGCCGTCGGCAGCCTAGCCGAGGCCTTGCAGGCGACCTCCCTGCAGTCGCGCGGCTTTCAGGGACTGCGCGAGTACGTCCTGGGCTACGTCCATTCGCCTGTTTTTCGCGCCCTGGACGAGGAAGCGCGGCGGGTGCGCGCCGGCCTGGCAGACGTGAAGTACAACATCCTCATCCAAAGCGGGCGGTTCAGCGTCCGCAAATACGAAGACGAAGCCGACTACAGCCTCGAGGTCGAGAAGACGTTCGCCAAGTTCAAGCAGGGAGCGGCCAAGGATTACCGCGTCTCGTTGTACACCGGCAAAGGGATGAATCATATCGAGGCGCAAATCCTGAACTTCGTCGTCCGCCTCTACCCCGAACCGTTCGCCGCCCTGGACGCCTTTTGCGAACATCACCCGGCCTTTCTGGACGAGCCCCTCGCCGCCTTCGACCGCGAAGTGCAATTCTACGTCTCTTATTTCGATTCCATCGCCGCCCTGCAGGAAGAAAAAGGGCTGCCGTTCTGCTTCCCCGCAATCAGCGCCGGCCGAGAAGTGGAGGCGCGCCAGGCCTTCGACCTGGCGCTGGCGGGCAGTCTGCGCTTCGAGGCCACGCCGCTGATCCTCAACGATTTCGAATTGAGCGGCGCCGAGCGCATCATCGTGGTCACCGGTCCCAATCAGGGCGGCAAAACGACCTTTGCGCGCATGTTCGCCCAGTTGCATTATCTGGCCGCCCTCGGGCTGCCCGTGCCGGGACGCTCGGCGCGCCTGGCGCTCTTTGACCGCATTTTGACCCACTTCGAGCGTCAGGAAGACATCCGCAGCCTGCGCGGCAAGTTGCAAGACGACTTGGTGCGCATCCACGACCTGCTCGCTCAGGCCACGCCGCGCAGCATCGTCATCCTGAACGAGATTTTCTCCTCCACTACCCTCAAAGACGCGCTCTTCCTCAGCCAGGCCATTATGACCCGCCTGCTCGAACTGGACGCCCTGGGCGTGTGGGTCACCTTCCTGGACGAACTGGCGTCTTTCAGCGAGAAGACCGTCAGCATGGTCAGCGCCGTCTCGCCCGAAAACCCGGCCGAGCGCACCTTCCGCATCGTCCGCCGTCCGGCCGACGGGCTGGCGTATGCCCTTTCGCTGGCCGAAAAACACCGCCTGACGCGTGGCGACATTCTGGAGCGTATCCGGCCATGAACGTCTTTCTGATGTACCCCGACCGCGACTACGACCCGCGCGCCCCGCTGCCCGTCAACGAAGCCGACCTGACGCAAGACCTGGCGCTGGGCACGCTCTTCCAGGCGATGGCGCAGGGCGATAAATTCCTGTTCGAGACGGCGCGCCAGGCCATCCTGACCGGCGTCGAAGACCTGGAGGCGCTCCGCTACCGCCAGGAGGTGCTCAAAGATTGCCTGAAAAACCCGGCGGTCGTGCGCGCCCTGTATCAGATTCCGATCGACTCGATTCAGAACAAGCAGCGTCACTGGCTGGGCATTTTCTCTCGCTACCCGGCCGGCATTTTGAGCAGCGCGGTCGAGATGCTGGAGATGTTCGTCGGCCTGCTGCGCCGGTTGAGGCAAATCGCCGCAGAACACGCTGACGATTTCGAGTCGGCGGGTTTTCGCCGTTTCTTTGCCATGATCGAGCAGGAATTGGACGAGGCCTACTTTGCCGAAATCGAGGCGCACCTGCGTCAACTGCGCTTCCGCGACGGCGTGCTGGTCAGCGCCGAACTGGGAGCGGGCAACGAGGGGACGAACTACGTGCTGCGCAAGCCCAATCCGCCCGAAGGGCCGCTGGTCAAACGCTTGCTGAAGCGCAAGTCGCCGGTGTATTCCTACACCCTGCACCCCCGCGATGACCACGGGGCGCGGGCGCTGGGCGAACTGCGCGACCGCGGCCTCAACCTGGTCGCCAACGCCGCCGCCCAATCCGCCGACCACATTGACGGCTTTCTCACCACCCTGCGGCAGGAACTGGCCTTCTACATCGGCGGCTTGAACCTTTACGAGCAATTGACCGGCCTCGGCCAGCCGGTTGCCTTCCCGGAAGCGCGTCCGAGCGAGGAACGCCGTCACGATTTCCACGGCCTCTATGATGTCTGCCTGGCGCTGACGATGAAGAAGCGCGTCGTCAGCAACGAGGGCAACGCCGACGGCAAAGACCTGGTCATGATCACCGGCGCCAATCAGGGCGGCAAGTCCACCTTTTTGCGCAGCATCGGCCTGGCGCAGGTGATGATGCAGGCCGGTCTCTTCGTCCCGGCGGAGAGGTTCACGGCCAATCTGTGCAGCGGGGTCTTCACCCATTACCGCCGCGAAGAGGACGCCTCGATGAAAAGCGGCAAACTGGACGAAGAGTTGAAGCGCATGAGCGAGATTGTTGACCATTTGCGTCCCCATGCGCTGGTGCTGTTCAACGAGTCGTTTGCCGCCACCAACGAACGCGAAGGCTCGGAGATTGCCCGTCAGGTGGTGGATGCCCTGCTGGAGCGGCGCATTAAGGTCTTCTTCGTCACCCACCAGTACGAACTGGCGCACGGCTACTACGCCCGCGCCTTACCCAACGCCCTCTTCCTGCGCGCCGAACGCCAGGCCGACGGCAGCCGCACCTACAAAGTGCGCCCCGGCGAACCCCTGCCCACCAGTCACGGCGAGGACGTCTATCGCAAGGTATTTGGCAGGCAGGAGGCGTGAGAGATGCGAGCATTCTTTTTTCTACTCCGGCGGCGCATCCGCCGCCTTTTGGAAAGCGAGGCCATGGTTCGTTTCTTACTGATTTCACTCGGCGCCATTCTGGGCGCCAACGCCCGTTACTGGCTGGGCGGCTGGGCGGCCGAAAAATTCGGCGCATCCTTTCCCTATGGGACGCTCATCATCAATCTGAGCGGCAGTTTCATCCTGGGTTTCTTCCTGACCCTCATCGGCGAACGATTCATCGTGGACCCTGCCTGGCGCTGGCTGATAGCCATCGGATTTTTAGGCTCCTACACCACATTTTCGACGTATACTTACGAAAGCCTGACCCTTCTGCTCAGCGGACAGGCCCGCCTGGGATGGCTCAACTTGCTTGGAAGCGCCTTCTTCGGCGCGCTGGCTTCGCTGGGCGGAATCCTGCTCGGACGCGCCCTGTAAAACAGGCTTCCTGCTCCTGAAAAGAGAGACGCTATGACCCCCAAACTTTTGAACGAAGCCCAACTGCTCTCGATTTATGTTGGCGAAAGCGACCGCTGGCGCGGCAAGCCGCTCTACGCCGCAATTTTGGAGACGCTCAAGAAAGAAGGCATCGCCGGCGCGACGGTGATGCGCGGCGTCGCCGGCTTTGGGGCGCACTCGCGCATCCACACCGCCGCCATCCTGCGCCTTTCCGAAGACCTGCCGCTCGTGATTCAGGTGGTTGACTCGCCGGAACACGTCCGCCGCGCCCTGGATGCCGTCGCTCCGATGGTGCGCGAAGGCCTGATTACCCTGCAGGACGTGGAAGTCATCCGTTACACGCAGCGTTATCTCAACCCCCTGCCGGCCGACCGCCTGGTGCGCGAAGTGATGACCCGCGACGTGGTCTCGCTTGCCCCCGAAGCGCCGGTGGCCGAGGCCTGGCAGAAAATGCTCGAGACGCTTATCAAAGCCATGCCGGTGGTCGGCAAAGACGGTCAGGTGCTGGGCATGTTGACCGATGAAGACCTGCTCGAACGCGCCGGCTTGCAGCAACGCCTGTCGGTAGCCGAACGGCTGGATGACCATCTGCTGGCAGAGGAAATTTCGCGCTTGCAGCAATCGCCGCTGACGGTCGCCGATGTCATGTCCAGGCCGGCCATCACCGTCCGCGCCGACGAATCGCTGGGCGTGGCGGCGGCGCGCATGGCTAAAGCCGGCCTCAAACGTCTGCCGGTGGTGGACGAAAACGGCAAACTAACCGGCGTGCTTTCGCGCGTCGACATCCTCCGTCTGGTCGCCGAAAAGGAAGTCGCCCGCGTGACCCCGCCGCCGGGCGCGGCCCGCGTCGTGCGGGAGGTCATGTCGCCGACCATTCCGGTCGTCCATCAGGAGGACGGGCTGACCGAAATCGTGGAAAAACTGCTCGAAAGCGGCCTGCACCGTGTCATCGTGCTGGATGAACAGGACAAGCCGGTGGGTCTGATTAGCGACTCGGACGTGGTGGCGCGCATTCAGCCGGCCCAGCGCCGCAGCGTCTTGAGCGCCTTGTTTGGCCAGGCAGACGTCCCGGCCAGCAAGGTCACCGCCGCCGACCTGATGTCGCCCGGAGTTCTGACCGCCCTGCCGGATACGCCCCTGATCGAAGCGGCGCGCTGGATGATGAGTCCAAAACGCAAATGGCTGGTGGTAGTGGACGAAAATGGCCATCCGCTCGGCCTGGTGGATCGCCACATCCTGCTGCGGGCGCTGACAGGGGGATAGGGGGGGCACAAATCTTGTCCCAAGGACGCCCTGTAGACAACTCTTGAAGAGTTGTCCTACAACTTTTCGGCAGACGGGGGATAAATTCTCCTTGACAGGTCAACGAGAACGGGAGTATATTCGCCCCGTTCGTCATCATGGAATCGCACAGTTCAACCGACCCTCTTCGTACCTTTCTACCCATCCCGGTTCGACGCGCCCGGGCAGGGAGTTGACCCTGCCTGCCAGAAGGCTGTCTTCGGCCCCGCGCTCGAACCGGCGCGGGGCTTTCGCGTGACGTAACGCAAAATTGATTTTACGCCGCCCGATAAAATCAACTTCGTCTGCCAGGAGACAGCATGGGACTCTTCGAAAACATCCTCCCACCCAAAGAACGGATGCAGCGCCTCTTCACCTGGGGCGATGCCGTCGTCCTGCTGCTCATCGCCGTCCTGCTCTACAGCGGCGTGCGCCTGGCGTTCAACGCCCCGGCCGAGATTCAAGGGCCGGCCATCCGCCTGGAGCCGCGCGCCCTGCCCTGGTACGCCCTGCTCTCGGTAGGGCGCATGACGGCCGCCTATCTCCTCTCCGTGCTGTTCACCATCTTCTACGGGCGCGCCGCGGCCTACAACCGCCGCGCCGAGCGCATTCTCATGCCTCTGCTCGATGTGTTGCAGAGCGTGCCCATCCTTTCTTTCCTGCCGGTGGTTCTGCTCAGCCTGAGCGCCATCCTGCCGCAAGCCGTCGCCGCCGAACTGGCCTCCATCGTGCTCATCTTCACCAGCCAGGCCTGGAATCTGACCTTTGGCTGGTATCAATCCCTCACCACTATTCCGGTCGAACTGCGCGAGGCCAGCAGCATTTTCCGCCTGAACACCTGGCTGCGCTTCAAACGCCTGGAATTCCCCTATGGCACGATTAGTTTCATCTGGAACAGCATGATGTCCTGGGCAGGCGGCTGGTTCTTCCTGATGGCAGCGGAAATCTTCACCGTCGGCGAGCGCGATTTCCGCCTGCCCGGTCTGGGCGCGTACCTGCAGGAGGCCGCCAACCAGGGCGATACGCGCGCCATCCTGTCGGGGCTGGCCGCGCTCATCCTGACCATCATCGCCCTCGACCAGTTCGTCTGGCGTCCGCTCCTGGCCTGGTCGGACCGCTTCAAGGTGGAGATGGTGGAAAGCGACCAGCCGCCGACCTCCTGGTTCTACGACCTGCTGCACAACTCGGCGTTGTCGAACGCCTTGGGCCGTCTCTTCGCCCCGCTGACCGAGCGCCTCGACCTGTGGCTGGTTCGCCGTTCGCCGATGCGCGCGACAGACGAGGAAGCGCCGAAACGCAACTGGCCGATTCTCCTGCTGAGCGCGGCGCTGGCGGCTCTGCTGCTCTACGGCGGTCTGCGCGCCGCCCACATGCTTGCCTCGCTGCCCGCTGCCCAGTGGGGCCGGATTCTGGTCGGCGTGCTGGTCACTCTCCTGCGGGTGGCCGTCTCCCTGCTCATTGCCCTGGCCTGGACCATCCCGGTCGGGGTTGCCATCGGGACGAACCGGCGCGTCGCCGCCGTGCTCCAGCCCATCGTCCAGGTGACCGCTTCGGTGCCGGCCACGGCCATTTTCCCCGTCTTCCTGCTGCTGGTGGTCAACCTGGCCGGCGGGCTGGATGTGGCCGCCATCTTCCTGATGCTGATGGGCACGCAGTGGTATCTGCTCTTCAACATCATCGCCGGGGCCAGCGCCATTCCGCAGGACTTGAAGTACACTTCGGCGTTGATGGGGCTGAAAGGCTGGGCGCGCTGGCGGACGCTCCTCCTTCCGGCGCTCTTCCCCTACATCGTCACCGGCGCCATCACCGCCAGCGGCGGGGCCTGGAACGCCAGCATCGTTGCCGAGTACGTCGAATTTAGCGGACAAACGCTGTTCACCACCGGCGTCGGTTCGCTCATCTCACAATCCACAGCCGGCGGCGATTACCCGCTCTTGCTGGCGGCCACGCTGAGCATGGTGTTGACCGTGGTCTTGATCAACCGTCTCTTCTGGCGGCCGCTTTACCGCCTGGCCGAAGAAAAATACCGCATGGAGTAGGACAGGCTTTTAGCCTGTCTCGCTTTTAGCCTGTCTCGCTTTTAGCCTGTCTCGCTTTCAGCCTGTCTCGAACAGGTTGCAGCCTCTTTTGGACGGACTGAAAGTTCGTCCTACATTGGCCGCTTTACCGCCTGGCCGAAGAAAATACCGCATGGATCCCTAAGGAGCGCCTATGTCCAACGGAACGCCTCTTCTTGAACTCAAGCACATCCATCAAATCTACACCAGCGGGACGCGCAAGTTCACCGCCGTTGAAGATGTCAACCTGACCGTCAGCGAGGGCGAATATGTCGCCTTGCTGGGGCCTTCGGGCTGCGGCAAGAGCACCCTGCTGCGCATCCTGACCGGCCTGCAAAAACCCTCCGAGGGCCAGGTGCTTTACCGCGGCCAGGCGCTGCAGGGCGTCAACCCGCACGCTACGATTGTCTTCCAGACCTTTGCCCTCTTCCCCTGGCTGACCGTGCTGGAAAACGTCGAACTGGCGCTCAAAGCGCGCGGCGTCCCGGCCGGGGTGCGCCTCCCGCGCGCCCTCGACCTGATCGACCGCGTCGGCCTGGACGGCTTCGAGAACGCCTACCCGCGCGAACTTTCGGGCGGCATGCGCCAGAAGGTCGGCTTTGCGCGCGCCATGGCGGTCGAGCCGGAACTGCTCTGCTTGGACGAGCCATTCTCGGCCCTGGACGTTCTCTCCGCCGAATCCCTGCGCGGCGAACTGCTGGAACTGTGGACGAGCGGCAACATTCCCACCAAGGCGATTCTGATGGTCAGCCACAACATCGAGGAGGCCGTCTTCATGGCCGACCGCATCGTCATCATGGACAAGGAGCCCGGACGCATCATCGCCGAGATGAAAGTGCCGCTGCCGCACCCCCGTCCGCGTCAATCGGACGAGTTCCGCGCCCTGATTGACGAGGTCTATGCCCTGCTGGCCGGGCAGACCAAATCCGAGGTCGAGGAACTGGGCGCCGCCCCGGGCGAAGCCGGACGCGTCCGCCGCCTGCCCGACGTTCACATCGGCGATCTGACCGGTCTGCTCGAACACCTGGCCGAGAAACCCGGCGACCAGGCGGATATTTACCGTCTGACCGAAGAACTGACCCTCGACTCCGACCACGTCCTGCGCCTGAGCGAGGCCGCCGAACTGCTGGGCTTCGTCACCATTGCCAAAGGCGATATCCAATTGACCCCGCTCGGCGAGACTTTTGCCGAGGCGAGCATCCTGGCGCGCAAAGAAATCTTCGCCACCCGCATCCGCCGTCTGCCGCTGGTGCGCTGGCTGATGGGGATGTTGCAGCGCGCCGAAAAGCACGCCCTCAAGGACGAAGTGGTCAAGATGGCGTTGCAACTGGAATTCCCGCCCGACGAGGCCGAGAAACAACTCGATACGCTCATCCACTGGGGCCGCTACGCCGAGATTTTCTCCTACGACGACGGCAGCGAGGAGATTTTCCTGGAGAACGCGTCGGAGAAGGTGGCCGTGTAGGGAAGGTTGAAGTAATGTAACTGCCTACCGGCGGATACACTGCAGCGAAAGTGTCGTTTTTGGCAGGGCAAACCGTCCACGAATAGGGTCACGAATGCTCGAATACGAAGCGCGCAAAAGGAGAAGCGCGTTGGAAGGCGAGGTCCATTCGTGAATTCGTGGTCAGCATTCGTGGACGGTTTCTGCATTTCTTGAGAGTAGGCAGTTACGAAGTAATTATATTCAAAAAGACGAATATCATGGTATACTCATGACATCCTGCTCTTCCACGAGCAGGATTTGCAGGTAAAATCTCATTCAGAAATTTGAATGTGAGCAAGATCATGAACGAGTTTCGCGATGAAATTACCATCCTGAAAGCCCTCGCCCACCCGGCGCGGCTGGCGATTCTGGAAGCCCTGCGTCAGAGCGAGGCCTGCGTCTGCCACCTGGAGGCGCTCTTTGGCTGGCGGCAGGCGTACCTCTCGCAGCAATTGATGGTGCTGCGGGCTGCCGGCCTGGTGGCCGATCGGCGCGAGGGCTGGAACGTCTACTACCGCGTCGCCCGGCCGGAAATCTACGCCGTCCTGGACGCGTTAGACCAGGCCGTTCCTAACACAGAGTCCCTTCCCCATCCGGCTTTTCTTTCTTCTTGCGCTTGTCCTCAGTGCCAGGGCAAGAGCAAGTCAGATAGGTTAACCCTACAGATTGAAGTAGAGAACAGATAAATACAACGACCAAGCAAAGATATTCTTTCTGGTACTGGAAACCAAATTTCTACATCGGAGATAGAGACCCGCATGAACCCCATCCTACAATTTCTTGTTAACCTGTTTCAGGGCGGCCTGGGAAACCTGGCCGCTTACCTGGCCGCGCATGTGCTCCTGTGCCTGCTGCCGGCCTTCTACATCGCCGGCGCGATGACCGCCCTCATCCCGAAAGAATCGGTCACCCGCTTCCTGGGGCGCAACACCCCCAAGTTCATCGCCTACCCGGCGGCGGCGCTGGCCGGTTCGGTCTTAGCGGTTTGCTCCTGCACGATCGTGCCGCTCTTTGCCGGGATTTACAAGAAAGGCGCCGGCATCGGCCCGGCGATCACGTTCCTGTTCTTTGCCCCGGCGGCCAACATTCTGGCGCTGGTCTATACCGGCGGCGTGATCGGCGTGGACCTGGCCTTTGCCCGCCTGTTCCTCTCGCTGGCCTTCGGCATCGGCATCGGCCTGATCATGGCGCTCATCTTCCGCAAGGCCGACATCGCCCACGACAAGGCCACCGACGCCCTCTTTGCCGGTCAGGGACACATGAAGCGCGCCGCCCTGGCGTTCCTGCTCATCCTGGTCGTCCTGCTGCTGGCGGGCACGTTCAAAATCGGCCTGCTGACCAACTCCTACGCCCAGGTCACCCTGCCCATCGCCGGCATGGATCGCTTCCAGGAGGCCCTCTATCGCCTCGTGCCGTATGACGCCAGCAAGGGGCAGGAGGGAGTCACGGCGCAGGGCGCCATTCTCATCGGGCTGCTCCTGCTCATCGGTCTGGCCTCATGGCGGGGGATTGACAAAATCTACGAGGGCTTCAACGCCTGGACATGGCTTGCCCTCGGCTTGGTGAGTCTAACGTTGCTCACCGCCGCGCTGGGGATGACGCCGCGCCCCGATGGCTTGGAGATTCAGTTCACCGGACGTTTCTTCGGCGTCCTGCTTGCCCTTGCCGCGCTGGCCGGGCTGATGGCGCGCGGCCTAGACGAAGACGAGCGCCGCGACTGGCTGTGGGAATCCTGGCGCTTCATCAAGCAAATCTTCCCGCTGCTCGTTGTGGGCGTGTTCGTGGTCGGGATGCTGCGCGTGCTCATTCGACCGGAATGGATCGAGGCTCTGGCCGGGCACAATACCCTTTTGGGCAACCTGGCAGGCGTCCTCTTCGGCGTCTTCATGTACTTCCCGACCTTGGTCGAGGTGCCGATTGCCAACATGTTCCTCAGCCTGGGCATGCATCGCGGCCCGCTGCTGGCCTACCTCATGGCCGATCCGGAACTCAGCCTGCAGAGCATCTTGATGATTTCGGCCATCATCGGGCGGCTGAAGGCTTGGGTGTATGTCTTCTGGGTAGCGCTCTTCAGCACTCTGGCCGGTCTCATCTACGGCGCCTGGGTAGACGGCGCCAGCCTGGGATTGGTAGCACTCTACTTGGCTGCTTTCCTGGCCCTCTTGACTGCCGCGCTGTGGTGGGTCAGCCGCAATCAGAAGAAAACCGCCCCTGCAGAGGTGGCAGCAGATTAAGGAGACACAGATGGACGACAAGAAAGGCAATCAACCCGTCTGCACCTGCATTCAAGACCCCTACGCCGACCTGCCGCCCGAACTGCGTCCCAAGCCGGTGCAAAAAATCGGCGGCCTGCGCAAGGTTACTTGCCCCGGCTGCGGACTGGTGTACTGGACCAATCGCCCGACCGATCTGTGCGTGAACTGCGAGAAGAAGGGCGTCAAAATCGAGAACAAATAACACCGCTAAGGCGCGAAGGCGCCAAGGGAAATTAAGACCGCCGAGAGAGGCTCTTGGCGAATTCGGAATGCTTCTTAGCGTTCTCCGCGTCTTGGCGGTTATTACAAATAGAGTTGAACAGGAGGCTAACCATGCTGAACATCAAAGTCCTTGGCCCCGGCTGCGCCAAATGCTACTCGCTAGAGCGGACAGCTGCCGCCGCGCTGGAGGCCATGCTCAACGAAAACCCCGACCTGGAGGCTACCCTCGAACACATCGAGGATATGCTGGAAATCGAACGCTATCCGGTGCTGTTCACCCCGGCGCTGGTCGTCAACGAGAAGGTCGTCTGCGCCGGACGCGTCCCCAAGAAGGAAGAAGTCATCGCCTGGTATCGCGAGGCGCTGAATCATTCGGCTTGAAAACAGAAACGCAGGAAATCCGATGAACATCACTCTCCTCATCATCGGCGGTCTTTTTGTCCTATCCATCCTTTCGGGCATGTTGGGATTGGGCGTAGCCTTTGCGGCAGTGCCCTTCCTCTCCCTGTTCTTGCCCGATCTGATCAATCAGGTACAGCCGCTCACCCTCCTTCTGAACGGCCTGACGGCGCTGTTCTCCACGTTTGGTTTTGCGCGCAGCGGATTTATTGATTGGAAGAAAGCCTTCCTGCTGGCCGTCGTGACCACGCTCACCGCGCCGCTGGGAGCATGGGCAACCCATTTCGTCCCGCAGACGGCGATTTTCGTGGTTTACTTCATCTCTGTCCTTCTCATCGCCTATAGCCTCTTCCGCCCGGTGAAACCCAGGGAAGGCAAGAGCGAAAACTTTGCCCTGGCAATGGGACTGGCTGTGCCCATCTCCATCTTGAGCGGTCTGTTGGGCATCGGGCCGGGGTTCTTGCTCATGCCCACGCTGATTCTGGTGGGGTTTGAGCCGAAGAAAGCCGCCGGCATCAATGCATTTGCCGTCACCCCGCCTTCGTTTTCTTCGTTGATCCCCCACCTGGGCACAGCCATTTGGGACTGGAAGTTGGCCGTTCCGTTGCTCATCTTGGGCGCCGCAGGCTCCTTCTGGGGAGCGCGCATCACCAGCCTGTACCTGCCGAATCAACGGCTCAAGCAACTCTTCGGCGTGATGATTTTGTTGCTGACCGCATACAAACTGTACACACTGCTGTTTTAGTCTCTTCCTTCTGTAAGGAGGAAACAACATGCCAACCTACACCTACCTCTGCGAACAATGTCAGACCCGCTTTGAAGCCTTTGCCTCCATCCAGAAGAAAGAATCTGGCTGGAAGCCGGCCTGTCCGCGCTGCGGCAGTTTGCAGGTGCGGCAGACCTTCGAATCGGTCGGACTGATCAGTCTGAGCCATTCGTCGGCTTCGGAGAGCGGGGGCGGTTGTGCCTGCTCGTTGCGCAGGGATTGATGATTGAGAAGAACCAAACAAGTCCACCCTGGGTAAAACAGGATACATCCATGAGCCAACCGCTTCTGCTCGTCGAAGACCTTTCGCTGAAACGCAACGGGCGCCAGATTCTGAACCGTGTGAACCTGTCCGTTCAACCGGGGCAGGTGCATATCCTGCTGGGGTTGAACGGTTCCGGCAAATCCTCGCTAGCCTATACCCTTCTGGGTTGTGAAGGGTACGTCCCCGATTCAGGGCGCATCCTCTTCGACGGGCGCGACCTGGCTGGGCTTTCAATTACCGAGCGGGCGCGGCTGGGCATCACCCTGGCCTGGCAAGAGCCGGCCCGTTTCGAGGGCATCCCGATTGGCAAGTACGTCAGCCTGGGGATGAAGGAGGCAAGCCGCGATAAAGTCTCCGCCGCGCTGGAAGCGGTGGCCCTGCCGTCGAAATATTACGGTTACCGCTCGGCAGACCGCACGCTTTCAGGCGGCGAGCGCAAGCGGGTGGAACTGGCGGCGGTGTTTGCCATGCGTCCGCGCCTGGCCATCCTGGACGAGCCTGATTCGGGCATCGACATTTTGGGGCTGAACGACATCGCCGCCCTCATCCGCCGCATGGCAAGCGAAGGCACGGCTGTATTGCTCATCACCCATCGCGACGAGATGGTCGAGGCGGCTGACGCCGCTTCATTGATGTGCGCCGGAACAGTGTTGTTCACGGGCAGTCCGGCTGAGGCGCGGGAATATTACGCCAACCGTTGCACGCCGCACCTGGAGGCGCTGGGCAGCCAGCCCTGGGACCCGTCCCTGCCCGAAGTCAGGCAGGCGCTGGCCAGCAATGGCGCGGAACGTCTGGCTAGAAAGGAAGGGTAACCACATGACAGCCGTCGCCGAAAGACAACACGCTACGGGGCAGCGCCCTGCTTGGGCGGACGAGATGACCGCCATCCTGGACGCCTATCA
>CALGPL010000022.1 GCA_937960595.1 uncultured Anaerolineales bacterium
CTGCCGACCGAGGACCTGGCCGCCCGTCTGAAGCCCTATTTCGTGGAGGCCGGCCTGGGCGTGGATGACGCCGTCCTGCTTCGTATCGTCCCCCTGATTCGCGACCGGCTGGTGACGCTGGACGATTGTCTGCCCTTTGCCGCCTGGTTCTTCCGCGAGACGGTGACGCCCAAGCCGGAGGAACTGGTCGCCAAAGGGCTGACTCCTGCCCAATCGGCAGAGATCGCCCGCCGCGCTTATGCCGTTGTATCTGCTCTGCCCGAACTGACCCCGGCCCTGGCCGAGCCGCCGTTGCGGCGGCTGGTCGAAGAAAGCGGGCTGAGCGCCGGGCAGGTGTTCGGCATCCTGCGCGTCGCCGTGACCGGACAAACCGTCAGCCCACCGCTGTTCGAGAGCATGGAAATCGTCGGCAAGGAGAAAGTCCTGGCCCGCTTGCGGGCGGCCATCGAGGTCCTGGAAGCGATGAAATAGAGGGCGACGCACCTTTGCCGGTGCGTCGTCCTTTTGTCATTTGTTCAACCCAGTTTCTTTTCGATCTTTGCCCAGGTGTCCTTGAGCGTCACCGTCCGGTTGAAGACTGGACGGCCGGGCGAGGAATCGGGGTCCATGCAGAAATAGCCGACGCGCTCGAACTGGAATTTGTCGCCGGGGCTGGCTTCGGCGAGCGAGGGTTCGACCATGCACTCCGTCAGCACTTCGAGCGAGTGGGGGTTGAGGATGCGTTCGAGATCCTCGACGTCGTCCGGCCGCTCGACGGTGAAGAGTTGCTCGTAGAGCCGCACCTCGGCCCGGACGGCATGTTCGGCCGAGACCCAATGGATGGTGGATTTGACTTTGCGGCCGTCGGGGGCGTCGCCGCCGCGCGTGGCCGGGTCGTAGGTACAGTGGACTTCGGTCACCTGGCCTGTTTGCGGGTCCTTGACGACGCCGGTGCAGGTCACCAGGTAGGCATAGCGCAGCCGGACCTCGTTGCCGGGGTAGAGGCGGAAGTATTTGGGCGGCGGCGTCTCGCGAAAGTCGTCCTGTTCGATGTAGAGGACTTTCGAGAACGGCACCCGCCGCGTCCCGGCGGACGGATCTTCGGGGTTGTTGAGGGCTTCCATTTCTTCGACCTGGCCCTCGGGGTAGTTGTCGATGACCAGTTTGAGCGGTTTGAGGACGGCCATCCGGCGCAGGGCGCGCTTGTTCAGGTCGTCGCGGATGACGGCCTCGAATTGGGCCATGTCCACCCAACTGTCGTTGCGGGTCTCGCCGGTGCCCAGCACGAATTGGGTGATCGCCTCGGGGGTGACGCCGCGCCGACGCAGACCGCGCAGGGTGGTCAGGCGCGGGTCGTCCCAGCCGCGCACCACCCCCATCTCGACCAGTTTGCGCAGTTTGCGCTTGCTCATCATGGCGTAGGTCAGGTTGAGGCGCGAGAATTCGATCTGGCGCGAGCGGAATTCATCCAGTTGTTCCAGGAACCACTCATAGAGGGGCCGATGGATGGTGTATTCCTGCGAGCAGAGCGAGTGGGTGATGCCCTCCATCGAATCGTTCTGGCCGTGCGACCAATCGTAGAGCGGGTAGATGCACCATTTGTCGCCGGTGCGGTGATGGCGGATTTTCATGATGCGGTACATGACCGGGTCGCGCATGACGATGTTGGGATGGGCCATATCAATCTTGGCGCGCAGGACGCGGCTGCCTTCGGGGAATTCGCCGTTCTTCATCCGTTCGAGCAAGTCCAGGTTTTCTTCCACCGAGCGGTTGCGGTAGGGGGACTCTTGGCCGGGTTCCGTCAGGGTGCCGCGCGTGGCGCTGACTTCTTCGGGCGACTGGTCATCCACATAGGCCAGTCCCTTTTTGACCAGGCGGACGGCCCATTCGTAGAGGCGGTCGAAGTAGTCGGAGGCGTAGGTTTCCTTGACCCATTCGATGCCCAGCCAGCGGGCGTCTTCCTTGATGGCTTCGACGTATTCGGTCTCTTCCTTGGCGGGGTTGGTGTCGTCGAAGCGCAGGTAGAGTTCGCCGTTGAAGGCTTTGGCGGTGTAGTAATCGATCAGGAAGGCTTTACAGTGGCCGATGTGCAGGTACCCGTTCGGTTCGGGCGGCAGGCGGGTGCGGACGTAGGTGAAGCGGCCGCTGCGCAGGTCTTTTTCCACCTCTTCCAAGATGAAATTGCCAGCCAGAGGGGTTGCGATGATTTCCATACCGGCGTCCTTTTGACGGATGATTTCGGGGGTTTCTTCTGTCGAGTTGGCTTATTATAGTACAAAGTCAGGGCCTGATGAAAGAACCCCCGTTTAGACGGCCTGCTTTTCTTGAAATTGCCCTTATTTCTCTGCGCGTCCCTTGACGATGATGCGCAGGGGCGTGCCGATGAAGCCGTAGGTCTCTCGGAAGCGATTCTCCAGGTAGCGCAGATAGGAAAAATGAGCCAGTTTGGGGTCGTTGACGTGCAGCACGAAGGTCGGCGGGTCGTTGCGGACCTGCGAGCCGTAGTAGATTTTGAGTTGCCGTCCGGCGCGGGTGGGCGGCGGCTGCCGATCTTGGGCTTCGCGCAGGACGCGGTTGAGCATGGCGGTGGTGATGCGCGCCAGCCGTTCCTCCTGGACGCGCAGCGCCAGCGGCAGGACTTGATCGACGCGCTGGCCGGTTTTGGCCGAGATGAAGAGCAGCGGAACGTAGTCCATGAAATTGAGCGCCTGACGGAGGTGGCGGCTGTACGCATCCATCGTGTAGGCGTCTTTTTCGACCGCGTCCCATTTGTTGACCAGCACCACGCATGATTTCCAGGCATCCAGGATGAAACCGGCGATGTGCTCATCTTGGGCGGTGATGCCCTCGACGGCGTCGATCAGCAGCAGAACGACGTCGGCCCGCTCGATGGCTTTGAAGGAACGCAGGACGCTGTAGCGCTCGACGCCCGGCTGAATCTTGCCGCGTTTGCGGATGCCGGCGGTGTCGATCAGGGTGACCGGCAGGCCGTTGACCACGAGGTGGGTGTCGACGGCGTCGCGGGTTGTGCCGGGAATGGGGCTGACGATGGCCCGTTCGGCCCCTGCCAGCCGGTTGAGCAGGCTCGACTTCCCGGCGTTGGGTTTGCCGACGATGGCAATCTTGACCGATTCGTCTTCCTCCCGCGCCTGGGAGGAGGGTGGAAAGGCGGTCACCAAGGCGTCGAGCAGGTCGCCGGTGCCGGTGCCGTGCAGGGCCGAGATGGGGTACGGTTCGCCCAGGCCGAGTTCGTAGAATTCGGCGGCCGCCTCCCGCGCCCGGGCGTTTTCACATTTGTTCACCACCACGAAAATCGGCGGCCAGGGGCGGCCGGCGACGGTTTTCTGATGGCGGCGCAGGATGTCTGCCACTTCCCGGTCGGGCGGGGTGACGCCGGCCTGACCGTCGGTCAGGAACAGGATGGCGTCGGCGTCCTGGACGGCCATCAGCGCCTGGGCGCGGATTTCCTCGATGAAATCCGCCGAACCGACCGAGAGCGGGGTCTTGCCGCCATGGGTCGGGTCGATTCCGCCTGTGTCCACCACGTCGAAATACACATCGGTCCACTCGGCCTCGGCGACGATGCGGTCGCGGGTGGTGCCGGGAGTCTCGTCCACGATGGCCAGGCGTTCGCCCGCCAGACGATTGAACAGGGTGCTTTTGCCTACGTTTGGACGCCCAACGAGGGCCACGACCGGTTTTGCCATTTTTTAGGGGGTTGGGGTGAACAGGCTGGTGATGGTGACCTGGACGGTGGCAGGCAGGACCGATTCGACAATCACGTCGGCTGCCAAGACCTCAACCAGGGGGGTGATTTGATAGACGCCGGGTCCCAGCCCGTTCAAGTTGACGGTGACACGGATGTCGCTGGTCTGCAAACTGTCGAGGGCGGGCAGAGGCCCAGAGAGAATCACGTCAACCGTGGTGGGCGAGACTTGGGCCTGCAATCCGCTGCCCAGGCCGGCGATGGTGATCGGCCGATAGGAAAGCGTCAGGCCGCCCTGGATGGGGGCGATGCCCACTTGTACCGTGACGGTTTGTTCCCCGACGAGGGTCACGCCGCTCGGCAACACCAACCCCAGCCGGGTTTCCAGGTCATCGCGCAGGCCGCTCAGGTCGAGCGGCATGGTCTCGACGTAGCCGGGCAAGGAGTTGATCAGTTCCAGGTTGGCGGAATAGACGGTGACTACCAGGGGGAAAGGAGAGATGTTGGTCAGGCGATAGCCGCTGGCCGGCTGGCCGCGCGTCACTACCTTGACGACCAGGTCGCGGTAGCCGCCGATTTGCGTCACCGGCAGGTTGATTTGTACGCTGGTCGGCTGGATGACGACATCCGGGACGGGATGACCGTTTCGATCGACGGCTTGCAGGTTGAGGGTCCGTTCGATCGGCTCGCGGGCGCTGTTCAGGTCGAGGCTGGCCTCCAGGCGGTCGACGCGTTCGACGACCGATTGCGGCCCCGAAACGGCTGCCTGCGTCGGCGTCAGGACGAGGTCGCCGATCTGGTATCCGATGGCCGGTTCGCCGCTCAGGGTGATCTGGATCGGCAGGCTGCGGGTGGAGAGCGGCTCGAGGGTCAGGTAAATCGTGGCGGGGGTCACGGCGAGGATGCGCACCGGCTGAGGGCGGATCTGAACCTGGACTTCGACGGCGTGCGAACCGGCGTCCAGTCCGGAAAGATCCACCACCGCTCGAATGGCGCCGTTATTGGCCAGCAACTCGTTCCAGACCGAACTCGGCGCCCGCAGATTCAGTTGCACGCTCTGCGGGACTTGCCCGATGATAATCAGGCCGGGGTCCTGGCCGATATATTCGATCGGGATCGTGCCGGGGTAGAGGCGCGTCTCGTCGGGGTCTGCCGCGGTGACGGCCGAAACCCAGACGGTGACCGCCAGGGCAAAGGCCAGCAGGAAGAGGCGCAGATTGGTGGTCAGCCAGCGCAACATGGGTCACTCGTCCTTGCGAGGGAACAGATAGGGGAAGTGGCGGCGAAAGAAATTCTCGCGGTCGGTTTTTTCCGGGTTGTAGAAGGCGATCAGGATGTTTTCCAGCCGCTCGGCGTCGAGGCGGCGAATCATGCGCCCGGCGTGGGCGATGGAGATGGCGCCGGTCTCTTCGGAGACGACGACGGCGATGGCGTCGGAGGCTTCCGAGATGCCCAGGGCGGCGCGGTGACGCAGCCCCATCTGACGTTCGGGGGTGTGGGCCAGAATTCCGCTGGCCGAAAGCGGCATGATGCAGGCCGCCGCCAGGATTTTGTCGCCGGAGATGATCACTGCCCCGTCATGGAGAGGGGTGTTAGGGTAGAAGATTTGGATCAGCAGGTCGGGCGTGACCCGCCCCTGGATGGCGACGCCGGTGCGGACGTATTCGTCGAGCCGGTCGAAGCGCTGCAGGATGATCAAGGCCCCATGTTGACGGGCCGAGAGACGCGCCGCGGCGCTGACGACTGCCTGGATGGTCGCCTGCATTTGGAGGCCGTCCTTTTTTTTATTGGCGGGCAGGAAGGTGCCGGCCCGCCCGATGCGTTCCAGGGCGCGGCGAATCTCGGGGGCAAAAATGACCGGAATGGAGAACAACAGGGCCGGCAGAGCGGTGCGCGCCAACCAGGAGAAAGCAGGCAGGTTGGCCAGGCTGGTCAGCAGGACGGTGATGATCAGCAGCAAGATGACGCCGCGCAGCAACACCATCGCCTGGGTGTCGCGCACCAGGTAGAGGATGCCGAACAGGATCAGCGTGACCAGCAGGATGTCTACCACCCCCAGCCAGTCGAGGCGCTGGAAAATGAAGAAAAGATCGCTTAAGAGATCAGACACGGTGACCAGAAGAGGCGCTCAGGCAAATGGAATGGGAACGTGCGGGCCGGCAGGCGCGCCCTCCGTTCGTTGCCTGAGCGGCCGGTTAAATGGGACGCAGGACGCGGTCCTGGCGGAGTTGCTTGAAGAGCAGAATCGTGTTGGGCGGCTGGGATTCGAGAGCGGCGTCTTGCCAGGCTTGCACGCCCAACGCTTGCGGAGAACGGCGCTCGTAGCCGAGGCCTTTCCAAATTGCCTGCTGGGTGGCCAGTTGCGGCGGGACGAAAATGAGCGAGGCCTCGCATTGCAAATCCTGGGAGGCGCGTTCCACCTCTTTGACCAGCGTTTGCAGAGCCTGCTCGAGGGGAATGCTGGGGTCGACGTACATGTCTGTCGTGCGCGCCACCAGATTTTCGACCTGCCAGCCGGCCAATCCGACCAACTGGTCGCCGCTGGTCAAGAGCAGGAAGGCTTTTTCGCCGAAGGCGGCCATGATGTCATCCTGGTTCTGCGGTTTCGCGCCGCCGCTGAGACGGGTGATCAGGCTGGCAATGTTGGCCGAGTCCCGCGGCCGGCCGCGCTGGACGGCCAGTTCGCCCACTTCTGCTTTTTTCATGATCACCGGGCTGGTGTCGGTGATCGGCGAAATGACTTTCCAGGCCGCTGTGACCTGTTTCCAGGTATCCTCGAAGGAACCGATATTGTGGATGACCACATTGGCGGCCGCGGTCTTGATTTCCTGGGCGCCCTGGGCCTGAATGCGCTGCAGCGCCTCCGCCTCGCTCATGCCGCGCTTGCTCATCAGGCGTTCTTTCTGGAGATTGGGCGGCGCAAAGGTGACCCAAATGGTGTCGCAGGCGGCTGCCAGCGGCCCCTCCAGCAATTTGATGGCCTCGATGACGATCACCCGTTGGCTGGCGCGCTGGATCAGGATGTCGATGGCCTGTTCTACCAGGGGGTGGATGATCTTTTCCAGCGCTTGCAGGCTGTCGGGGTCGGCAAAGACCAGCCTGCCCAGTTTGGGGCGGTCGATCTCGCCGTTGCCGTCCAGGATGATCTTGCCGAAGGTGTCGACGATGGGCTGGTAGCCGGGCGCGCCTTTGGCCATGGCACGGTGCGCCAGCGCATCGGCGTCGATTCCATAGGCGCCCAAATGTTCCAGCATCCGGCGGACGACGCTTTTACCGGTGGCGATGTTCCCCGTCAAACCGATGATGTATTTCCCAGGCCACTTGCTCACGGAGAATGCTCCTCAACTTGCGCTTCGTGAAGATTTGCATTCATTTTAGTCGCACGCGCTTCAAATGTCAAAGGGATTGCTGGGTAAAATGAATGTTTTCCGCGTGGCTGTTGGCCCTTTAATTCGTCTGCGCCGCGCCGCAGACAAAAAACACCCGGTCGTTCGGCCGGGCGTCTGGGCGCCGTTAGGGCGTCGGGGTGACGGTTGGCAGCGGCGTGATCGTGGGGGTGACCAGGTTGACCGGCACTTGCAGAATCCAGCCTGGGTAGATGGTGGTGGTTTCGCCGTCGGTCAGAATGTCGGGGTTGGCGGCTACAATGGCCTCAACCGTGCTGTTCAACTTGGAGGCGATGATGGCCAGATTGTCGCCTGGCAGAACGAAATAGGAGACGCGCGCTCCCCGCGCCAGATTGGTGGGCAGAGGGGTGGGGGTGGGCAGCGGCATGCCCGGGTAGGGCAGGATGATCGTCTGACCGACGTAATAGAATTGGGTCTGTGGATCGATTCCTGTGCCGGTGCTCGGGTTGTAGGGGTTGAGCAGGAAGATCAGGATGAGCCCGTTTTCTCCCAATTGATATTTCTCCACCAGTCCTACCAGCGTGTCGCCCTGCTGGATGGTATACGAGAAGGGCGCGCTGGGAGTGGGGGTGGGCGTCTCGGTGGGGGTGGGAGTCTCGGTCGGCGTCTCGGTGGGGGTGGGGGTGTTGGTGGGGGTCGGGGTGATGGTCGGGGTGGGGGTCTTGGTGGCAAAGATGGCCTGGACGCTGTTCCCGCTGAAGGACAGGATGACCAGGAGGATGGCCACGAGGATCAAAACGATTGCGACGATGATCAACAGGAAAGGCCCTCCCTGCCGGCGGCGCTTGCGATAGGAGTCGATCGTGCTTTTCATGCTCATAGGTTTGCTCCCGGAACTTGACTGGACCCAAACGAAACGGACGATTTTCTGGGTTCGAGGGGTATTCTACTTGATGTTGTGATTTTAAGCGAGGCGAATGATTTGCGCATAGCCAGATAATCGGCCCTCGCGGTTGGACGCTCAACGCGGTTGCAGGCGGCCTTGCAGAAATTGGGCGGTGTAGGACCTGTCCTTTGCCGCGGCCACCTGCTCAGGCGTGCCGACGGCGACCACCTCTCCCCCCCGCTCGCCGCCTTCCGGGCCGAGATCGATGATCCAGTCGGCCGTCTTGATGATTTCCAGGTTGTGCTCAATGATGAGGACGCTGTTGCCGGCATCCACCAGGCGCTGGAGCACCTCGATGAGTTTGTGCACGTCCGCAGCGTGCAGACCGACGGAGGGTTCGTCGAGCACGTAGAGGGTCCGGCCGGTGGCACGGCGGGAGAGTTCGCGCGCCAGTTTGACGCGCTGCGCTTCGCCGCCGGAGAGGGTCGTGGCGGGCTGTCCTACTTTGATGTAGCCCAGGCCGACTTCCTGGAGGAGTTTGAGTTTGTTGACCATGTTGGGGAAGGCCGAGAACTCCTCCAGCGCTTTATCCACCGTCATGTTGAGTACATCGGCGATGCTGTGCCCTTTGAATTTGACCTGCAGGGTTTCGCGGTTGAAACGCGAGCCGTGGCAGACATCGCAGGGGACGTAGATATCGGGCAGGAATTGCATCTCGATGCGCAGTTCGCCCTGCCCCTGGCAGGCCTCGCAGCGCCCGCCATGGACGTTGAACGAGAACCGCCCCGGTTTGTAGCCGCGCACTTTGCTTTCGGGCAGTTCGGCGAAGAGTTTGCGGATTTCGTCGAACAGGCCGGTGTAGGTGCCGGGGTTGGAGCGCGGCGTCCGCCCGATGGGCGACTGGTCGATGTTGATGATTTTGTCGAGGTGTTCGAGGCCTTCGATGCGGTCGTGTTCGCCGGGCTGGGTGCGCGCTCCGTGCAGGCGCGCCGCCAGAGCGTTGTAGAGGATGTCGTCCATCAGGGTCGATTTGCCGGAACCGGAGACGCCGGTGATGCAGACCAGTTTGCCGAGGGGAATCTCGACGCGGAGGTTCTTCAGGTTGTTGGCGCGCGCCCCGATCACCGTCAGGTGTTTGCCGTTGCCGGTGCGGCGCTTCTTCGGCAGGGGGACCTGTTTGCGTCCGGAAAGGTAGGCCCCGGTCAGCGATTTGGGATGGGCGAGGATGTCTTGCGGCGTGCCTTCGGCGATCACCCGCCCGCCGTGTTCGCCCGCCCCCGGGCCGAGGTCGATCACCCAGTCGGCCGTCAGGATGGTCTCGTCGTCGTGCTCGACCACCAGGACGGTGTTGCCCAGGTCGCGCAATCCCTTGAGGGTGTTGAGCAGGCGGGCGTTGTCGCGCGGGTGCAGGCCGATGGACGGCTCATCTAATACATACAGGACGCCCACCAGCCGCGAGCCGACCTGGGTGGCCAGGCGGATGCGCTGGGCCTCGCCGCCCGAAAGCGAACCGGCCGAGCGGCTGAGGGTCAGGTAATCCAGGCCGACGTTCACCAGGAAGCCCAGACGAGCATGGATTTCCTTCAGGACACGCTCGGCGATGGCCTGTTGGCGGCGCGTCAGCGGCGTTTGCGGGCCGGAGAGGCGCTCGATCCAGGCCAGGGTGCGGTTGACCGGCCAGGAGGTGACCTCGATGATGTTGACGCCGTCCACCGTCACGGCCAGGGCTTCGGGGCGCAGACGCTTCCCCTGGCAGGTGGGGCAGGGGCGGTCGCTCATGTATTCGGCGATCTTTTCGCGGATGTACTCTGAGTTGGTCTCGCGGTAGCGCCGTTCCAGGTTGCCGATGACGCCCTCGAAGGCGGTCTCGAAGGAGGCCGTCCGCCCGTCGCGGTTGTGGTAGTGGACGCGTACCCGCTCGCCGTTGGTGCCATAGAGAATGAGGCGCTGTTTTTCGGGCGGGAGTTGGCCGAAGGGCGTCTCCATGTCGATGTGATAGTGCTGGCAGGTGGCCTCGAGCAGTTGCCAGTAGTAACCGCTGTCCTCGCGCAGGTTGCTCCATTCCATGGCGATCAGGGCGCCGTCGCAGAGCGACTTTTCGGCGTCCACCACCCGCTCGGGGTCGATTTCCAGTTTATTGCCCAGGCCCTGACAATCGGGGCAGGCGCCGTGCGGCGTGTTGAACGAGAAGGTGCGCGGTTCGATTTCGGGGAGGCTGATGCCGTGTTCGGGGCAGGCGAGGTGTTCCGAAAAATGTAAGTCTTGAGTCTGAGAGTCGGGAGTCGGATGGTCTCCAGATGGACGATTCTCAGACAACAGACTCACCGTCAGGTATCCCTCGCCGAACTTGAGGGCGGTCTCGACCGAGTCGGTCAGGCGGCTCAAGTTTGCCGAACGCTCTTCCTCGGACCCGCCGCCGGTCACCACCAGCCGATCCACGACCGCCTCGATGGTGTGGATTTTGTAGCGGTCGAGGCTGATTTCCTCGTCGAGCGAGTGAACGACGCCGTCGACGCGGGCGCGGGTGAAGCCGGCCTTGCGGATCTCCTCGAAGACGGCCTGGTAGGTTCCTTTGCGGCCGCGCACCACCGGCGCGAGGAGCAGAATGCGCCTCCCCTCGGGCAGCGTCTGGATGGCGTCCACGATTTCTTGCGCCGATTGCTTGACCACCTCGCGCCCGCAGACCGGGCAGTGCGGGATGCCGATGCGGGCAAAGAGCAGGCGCAGGTAATCGTAGATCTCGGTCACCGTGCCGACGGTCGAGCGCGGGTTGTGGCTGGTGCCTTTCTGGTCGATCGAGACGGCCGGCGAGAGACCCTCGATGTAGTCCACGTCCGGCTTCTGCATCTGGCCGAGGAACTGGCGGGCGTAGGCCGAGAGCGATTCGACGTAGCGTCGCTGGCCCTCGGCAAAGATGGTGTCGAAGGCCAGCGACGATTTGCCCGATCCCGATAGCCCGGTAATGACGACCAGTTTGTCGCGCGGAATCTCAACGGTGATGTTCTTCAGGTTGTGTTCGCGCGCCCCCACGACGCGAATGGAATTAGAGGACATAGGCGCCTCGTGATATAGGGTGGAAAAATTATAGCACATTTGTTTTATTTAAGCGCAATCAAGCGCGCAATCTGTAATTATACCAGCCCTGAGAGGGTGTCTTCTTTTTGCGATTTTTTGGCCCCGGCAATGCTTGCCTGTCTGACGGCTTTGTGCTAGACTTTGGGAAAGTCTGGGAAGGGACTCATTTTCTATGGCCGAGAAGATTCTGATCATCGACGACGATGTTGATACCCTGAGATTGGTAGGAATGATGCTCCAGAAGCAGGGATATCAGATTCTGGCTGCTACCAATGGGCAACAGGGACTGAACTATGCCGAGGCGGAAGACCCCGATCTGGTCTTGCTGGATGTGATGATGCCGCAGATGGACGGCTACGAAGTGGCCCGCCGCCTGCGCGCCAACCCCTTCACCGCCAGCATTCCCATCCTCATGTTCACCGCCAAGACCCAATTGGACGACAAAGTCACCGGCTTCGAAGCCGGGGCGGACGATTATCTGACCAAGCCGACTCATCCATCCGAATTGATTGCGCATGTCAAGGCGCTGCTGGCGCGTTCGACCAAGGGACGGGCGGCCCCTGCCGCAGCCGCGACAGCCGAGCGCCGCAGTTTTGTCATCGGTGTTTTGGCGGCGCGCGGCGGGCTGGGGGTCACGACCGTGGCGGCCAACCTGGGCAGCGCCCTGATGACCGCCGCCAAGACGGAAGTGACGGTGGTCGAGTTGCGTCCTGGCCAAGGCACGCTTGGCCCCGACCTAGGCGAGGCCAACCCGCGTACGCTGGCCGAGTTGCTGCAATCCAATCCCTCCGATCTGACCCGTCAGAAAGTGAGCGATTCGCTCTACACGCATAAATCGGGCCTGAAATTGCTTTTCGGTTCGGTCCAACCGAAGGAGGCTGCTCTCCTCAACGCTGTGGCGCAGATCGAGACGCTGATCAATCGCCTGATTTATTTCTCCCCTTATCTGATTCTAGACCTGGGGCCGGGTCTGCCCTCCCTGACTCAGAAAATACTCAAGGTGTGCAAACTGGTTGTGGTAGTGGTGGAGCCGGTGCCGGCCTCGGTGCAGCATTCCAAAGCCCTGATTGCCGACCTGATCGAATTGGGCCTGGCGCGCGACAGCATTGTGCCGATTGTGGTCAACCGCGTCCGGTCGGACACGCAGTTGAACTGGAATCAGGTTCAAGAACAACTTGGGCATCCGGTGGCGGCGGCTTTCACCCCCGCGCCCGAATTGATTTACATGGCGGCGCGCATGAAGACGACCGCAGTGGTGTACCAGCCCAATTCGCTGACGGGTCAACAATTCGCAAAACTGGCTGCCCAGTTGCTCGATCTCGAAAAGAACTTGCGCTGACGTTGGTTCGAGTCGGCCGGTCCGTAGAAGGAACGCCTGGCGAAGACGTTCCGATCCCGAAGGAAAGTACAACGAGGGAAAAAATGGACGATCTGCAGGAACGTCTCGACGGCTATCGCCGGCTGATCGAAATCTCTCGCGATCTGGCGTCGACACTCGATCTGGAGTCTCTCTTGTATCGAATCATCCACGCCGCAGCCGACCTCACCCATGCGGCTGCGGCTTCGATTCTGCTCTACGATGACGCCGCCCAGCAACTCTATTTCCAGGTGGCTACCAATCTCGATCAACAGACGATGCGCGGCCTGGCCGTGCCGCTCGAGGGCAGCATTGCCGGCTGGATCGTGACACATCGCCAGCCGGTGCGGATCGACAACGTGCACGCCGATGCCCGTTTCTTTGCCCAGGTGGAGAAGATGACCCAGTTCACCACCACCTCCTTGATGGGCATTCCCCTCATTACCAAAGACAAAGTCGTCGGCGTGTTGGAGGTGCTCAACAAGCGCTCGGGCGCGTTCACCGAGGTGGACGAGGATCTGCTGCTGGTTCTGGGCGCGCAGGCGGCGGTGGCGATCGTCAACGCCCGCCTGTTCGCCCAGTCGGACCTGATCGCCGAGTTCGTTCACGAACTGCGCACGCCGCTGGCCTCGATCGGCACCTCCACCTACCTGCTGCTGCGGCCGGAAATGTCGCAGGAACAGCGCGAAAACATGATTCACAACATTTACAGCGAGACTCAGCGCCTCAACACCCTGGCTTCGACTTTCCTCGACCTGGCGCGGCTGGAGTCGGGGCGCGTCCAGTACAATTTCAGCCGTTTCGATCTGCTGCCCTTGCTCCAGGAATGCTGCCAGGTCATGCAATCCAAGGCCGACGAGGCCGCCGTGACGCTCGCGCTGGACGTCCCGGCCGATTTTCCGCCGGTCGAGGCCGACCGCGACAAACTCAAGCAGGTAGTCATCAATCTGCTCAGCAACGCCATCAAGTACAATTGTCGAGGGGGAAGGGTTTTCCTGCGCGCCGGCCTGGAAGAAGAATGCTGGACGCTGGCCGTTCAAGATACCGGCCTGGGCATTCCAGAGGAGGACTTGCCCAATTTGTTCCAGAAGTTCTACCGGGTGCGGCTCAGCGAGGGCAAGACTGCCGGCACCGGCCTGGGGCTTTCGATCTGCAAACAGATCGTCTCCGGGCACCGGGGCCGGATTGGGGTAACCAGCAAACTGGGCGAAGGGACGACCTTCACGGTCTACTTGCCGAGGAAGTAACCCCCGCGGCTGCGCTTACGTTTCCGACAGCATTTTCGAGGTCTCCGGCTGTTTGGCTGCCCGATCCGCGTCTCGAAAAATCAGCGCGCCCCTCGGCGTCCGAATTGTCGTTCGAGCATGTCCACCGAGAGATGAATCATCGTCGGCCGGCCGTGCGGACAGGTGCGCGGCGAGGCGCAGGCTTCTAGGTCGTTGAGCAGGGCGCGCTGTTCTTCGGGCGAGAGGACTTGCCCGGCCTTGACCGCCAGCCGCTTGCAGACGCGCCCGGCGATTTTGGCCTCGATTTCGTTCTGCAGCGGGGTTTCGTCTTCCTCGAAGTCTTCCACAATGGCGCGCAGGGCAGCAGCCGGGTCGGAATCGGCAAAGAGGGCCGGCATGGCGCGCACCTGGAAGGCGTTTTGACCGAAGGGTTCTACGGCAAAACCAAAATGATGGAGAATGGTTAATTGGGTCTCGAGGAGTTTGGCGCCGGCAGGCGGAAGTTCGACCACCACCGGCGTAAGCAGGGCTTGCGAGGGGATGTTCTTCTGCTCGTGTTGCGCCATGAGTTTTTCAAACAGGACGCGTTCGTGGGCGGCGTGCTGGTCGATCAGATACAGCCCGTCCGGCCCTTCGGCGACGAGATACGCCGCGCCGACCTGACCGATCAGGCGAAGCAAAGGAACCGAAAAAGATTGAGTCGAAGGTCGAAGGTCGGAAGTCTCTATCTGTTGAGCAGGCCGGCTGTCCTCGAGCCCTGAACCTGACCCTTCGACCTTTGCCTCCTCGTGCGCCAGACTCCACGCCGGGTCAATTTGCGAACTGCGGTCTGTGGCCTGCGGCCTATCGTCTGTCCTGCTCCACAGATTTTGCGGGGCCGCCTGCGGCACGGGCGTGAAGGCCAGCAGCGTCCGCCGCGCCGAACGCTGGACGAAACTGAAGACCCGGTCGGGGTCGCGGAAGCGCACCTCAGCCTTGGCCGGGTGGACGTTGACATCCACCTCCTCCGGCGGCATCTCGAGGAACAGGGCTGCCAGCGGGTAGCGCCCGACCATCAGCAGGGTGTGATAGGCCTGCAAGAGGGCCTGGGTCAGCGGCGTATCCTGTACCCAGCGCCCGTTGATGAAGAAGGTGATTTCGCGGCGGTTGGAACGCGTCAGGGCGACCGGAGAGAGGAAGCCGCTCAGTTTCAGCCCGCCTTCGGCGGAGTCCATCTCCAGCATCTGGCGGGCCACGTCCACGCCGTAGAGCGCGGCCAGGATGGCGCGCCGGTCGCCGTCGCCGGCGGTTTGCAGCGAGAGCGTGTTCCCCTCGGCCAACTTGAAGCGCACCCGCGGGTAGGCCAGGGCGTAGCGCGTCACCAGGGCGTCTATGGCGCGGCGTTCGGTGACGTCTTGCTTGAGGAACTTGAGCCGCGCCGGGACGTTGTAGAACAGGTCTTCGACCTGCACGAGGGTGCCGACCGGCGCGCCGACCGTTTCGACGCGTCCGATTTTGCCGCCCTCGACCTTGAGCCGCGCCCCGGCTGGAGAATCGGCGCGGCGGGAGGTAAGGGTCAGCCGCGCCACCGAGCCGATGGAGGCCAGCGCCTCGCCGCGGAAGCCCAGCGTGGCGATGCGGAACAGGTCGGCGGCGGAGGCCAGTTTGGAGGTGGCGTGCCGCTCGACGGCCAGGGGCAATTCGTCGGCGGCGATGCCGCTCCCGTCATCGGCGACCCGGATCAGGGTCCGGCCGGCGCCGCCGATTTCGATCGTCACCGTCTGCGCGCCGGCATCCAGGGCGTTTTCCACCAGTTCCTTGACCACCGAGGCGGGGCGTTCCACCACTTCGCCGGCGGCAATCTGCGAAGCGACTTCGGGAGGCAAAACGTGAATGGTCATGGGGTGATTTTACTTCCAAGTAGGTCGGATTGGCAATCCGACCTACTTGCCGTTTATAATAGCCCCTATGCGATTCAACACTTTTTTCTTCGACCTCGACGAGACGCTCTACCCTTCCTCCACCGGCCTGTGGCAGGTGATGCGCGAGCGGATTAATGCGTATATGCATGAACGGCTGGGGTTTTCTCCCGAACAAATCGAAGCGCTGCGCGAGCAGTATTTTCGCGACTACGGCACGACGCTGCGCGGCCTTCAGGCCAATCATCAGGTGGACATGGACGATTACCTGGCCTACGTCCACGATGTGCCGCTGGAGAAGTACCTGCGCCCCGACCCGCGCCTGCGCGCCGCGCTGGAAGGGTTGCGCGCCCGCAAGTTCATCTTCACCAACGCCGACTGCGCCCACGCCGAGCGCGTCACCCGCGCCCTGGGGCTGGAGGGGGTGTTCGAGGCCTGCATTGATGTGCACGCCATCGCCCCTTATTGCAAGCCGATGCCGGAGGCCTTCGAGAAGGCCCTGGCCGCGGCGGGCAATCCCGACCCGCGCGCCTGCGTCCTGCTCGATGACCAGGCGCGCATCACCCGCGCCGCCCGCGCCCTGGGCATGTACACCGTCCTGGTCGGCCGCGACGACCCCGGCCCGGACGCCGATCTGGCGCTCCTCTCGCTGACGGATTTGCCGGATCGTCTGCCGGCTTTCTAATCTCTTTTTTACACAAACCCACTAGAATTGGAGTTCGGGCAACTACCCTTGAAAAGGAGCGTTTCATGAAACACAAGCCGGTACGTTCTCTTGTGCTCGTCTTCTTGGCCTTGGCCATCATGGCCTGTTCGTTCGGCGGCGGTCTGGCGGCGGGTTATTTTGCTTTTGGCCAGGGCCAGGTCATTTCCCGGCCGCCTTACCTCGAGACGACTCCCGTCTCGCCGACCTCGGCGGGTACGCCCGCCGACGTGGCGGAAACCTTTGTCCCCTTCTGGGAAGCCTGGGATCTGATTCATCGCATGTATGTCGATCAGCCGCTGGACGACGCGGCCTTGATGGAAGGCGCTCTCAACGGCATGATGGAGGCCATCGGCGATCCTTATTCTGGCTACTGGAATGCCCGCGAGACGCAAGACGCCAACAATGCCATGACGGGAGAGTATGACGGCATCGGCGCCTACGTGGACACCGGCGGCGAGTATCTGACCATCATCAATCCGATCCCCGGCACGCCGGCGGAGGCCGCCGGTCTGCGCCCGGGCGATCAGATCATCGCGGTGGATGGCGAAGATGTGACCGGGGTGGACCCCGACCTGGTGCGCCTGACGCGCGTCATGGGTCCGGCCGGCACCGATGTGACCCTGACCATCCGGCGCGAAGGGGTGGATGAGCCGTTCGACGTCACCATCACGCGCGCCCATATCGTCATCCCCAGCGTGACCGGCGAGATGCTCGACAATAACATCGCTTATGTTCAGCTCACCATTTTCGGCGACGATACGGATGCCGAACTGCGCACTGTCCTGCGCGAATTGATGGCCAACGATCCGGCCGGGCTCATTCTCGATTTGCGCAACAACGGCGGCGGTTATCTGAATGTGGCTGTCAACATCGCCTCGGAGTTCATCCCGAACGGGGTTATTTTGTATGAAGTGTACGGCGACGGCAGTCGTCAGGCCTATCAGGCCCGTTCGGGCGGCCTGGCGATCGACATCCCGATGGTCGTCCTGGTCAACGAGTACTCGGCTTCGGCCTCCGAAATTGTCGCCGGGGCGCTGCAGGATTACGGTCGGGCCACGCTGGTCGGGGTGACGACGTTCGGCAAAGGGTCGGTGCAAAATTGGGTGCCCCTTTCCAACGGCGGGACGTTGCGCGTCACCATCGCCCGCTGGCAGACGCCCAACGGCCGCGCCATCCACGGGGTTGGGATTACGCCCGATGTGGTCGTCGAAATGAGCGAGGCCGATTACGAGGCCGGCCGCGACCCGCAACTGGACGCGGCGGTCCAGATTCTGCTCAACCCGTGAGCGATGCGACCTGTTGGCGTCGAGGTGCGTACATTACAAGTGTGAGGTGAACGATGTTTCTGGATCCCTATTACATGATTTACATGCTGCCGGCATTCATCTTGATGATGATTGCCACCTGGTATGTCAATTCTGCCTATCGAAAATGGAGCCGGATAGCCGCCCGCAGCGGGTTGACCGGTTATCAGGCTGCCCAGCGTTTAATCGCGGCCAGCGGACTGTATGGCCTTCAGATCAAAGGAATTGCCGGCGAAATGACCGATCGCTATGATCCGCGCGAGAACACACTCTATCTTTCGCGCGGCGTGGCCGAGACTCCTTCGGTGGCCTCCCTGGCGATTGCCGCCCATGAACTGGGCCATGCGCTTCAGGATAAGGAAAATTACCTGCCGCTCCGTTTCCGTTCGGCGCTGGTGCCGATGGTCAACATTGGCTCCTATTTGGGCTGGATTTTCATCATGGTCGGTCTGCTGCTCGGCTGGACCGGTCTGGCCTGGCTGGGAGTGGCTTTTTTTGCCGGCGGCGCGTTGTTCGCTTTGGCGACCTTGCCGGTAGAGTTGAATGCTTCTGGCCGCGCCCGACGCCTGCTGGCCGAAAGCGGAATCATCTACAGCGAAGACGAACGGCGCGGGGTGAACAGCGTCCTGAACGCGGCCGCCTTGACCTATGTGGCTGCTCTGCTGACGGCCCTGCTGCAACTCTTCTACTTTGCCAGCCGCGTCCGACGGCGCTAAAGGCTGACCGTGCCTTTTTGCCTCCCGTCGAGTCTGAAATCGGCGGGAGGCTTGTTTTGGTATAATCCGCCCATGCGCAAGTTCCTTGTCGCTCTGATCTTGTTTCTGGGGATTGTTTTCGTCTTTTTGAGTTTTTCGGAACTCGAACAGATCGTTCTGACCCTTCAAGAGAGCAACTGGATTTTTCTTGCCTTTGCATTCTTTTTCGAGTGCGTCTGGTTATACAACGCGGCGATTACGTATGCTGCTCTCTATCGCCTCTTGGACCTAGAGGAAAAGCGCTGGCGGCTGCTGTTGTTGGCGTTGGCGGCCAATTTCGTCAATGTGGTCGCTCCCAGTGCTGGCATCGGCGGCATGGCCGTCTTCCTTGACTCGGCCAGGCGGCGCAATCTCCCGACCGGGCGGGTTACGGTGGTGGGGGTGTTATACGTCCTTTATGATTACGCCGCCTTTCTGTGCGTCCTGACGCTGGGTCTGATTGTCCTCTTCCGCCGCAACAATCTCAATGCGGGCGAACTGACCGCAACCGCCATTCTCCTGTTGATTGCGCTGGGCGTGGCGATGATTCTCTTCCTGGCCTACAAGTCATCTGATCGGTTGGGAAGGGTGCTGGCGTGGATGGCAAAGCGGGTGAATGCCGTGGCTCGTCCTTTCATCCGCCGCGAATATTTGGATGTGGATGAAGCCTATTTCTTTGCCCGTGAAGTGGCCGAGGGGGTGGAAGTCATCCGCGGCAAGCGCAGGGAATTTCTCTGGCCTTTTCTGTTTGCGTTGAATAACAAGGTGCTCCTGATCTGCGTGCTGGCGTTCACGTTTCTGGCGCTTGGGACCCCCTTCTCGGTGGGGACTCTGGTCGGCGGGTTCAGCATTGGGTATCTGTTCTTCATTGTCTCGCCGACGCCTTCGGGAGTGGGGGTGGTTGAGAGTATTCTGCCGGTGGCCTTGGCCGGTTTGCGAGTCCGCTGGGCGGCGGCAGTGCTGATCACCCTGGTCTACCGGGCGGTAACCTTCTGGTTCCCGCTGTCGGTAGGCGGGATTGCTTTCCGGCTGCTGCAAAAAGAACCGGCCCGGGCTGCTTGAGATGAGGTCTGGGCCGATTCATCCCCGTCTCTATTCGCCTTGACTGGGCGTGCTCCGCCAGTTGGTTGATTGTCATGCGTGTTCTCATAACTAAATTAGGGTTCGAGAGTGTAGAGAGTGATGTCTTTCTGACTCTGTTTGTAAATCAACAGGATGCGCTCCTCTTCAAAGCGAATGAAGATATCCACTGTGTCTCTATCTAGAGCATGTGAATCGGTGGCAGTCACCAGAGAGTTGACCTCATGCAATGGCAGGAAAACCACTTTCCCTCTCGGCATGAGCAAGAAACCACTCCCGCTTTTCAACTGAGCCAGCGATTTGCTCCCCCGAAAAGTAACCTGCCAGCCTTTTTCTTTCTTGCTGCCAGGCCGGATAATGGTGGGTTGGTCATCAATGATGGCATAAAGCGTTCCCCATTCTTGGACAGTATGCCCTTTTTGGATGAGCAATTTCTTGACGTCGTCAAGATAGACTTCATCATCTGCCTGTCCAGAAAGAAAGCGAGAGACTTTTTCTTTATTCGAGAGAAGCAGGTTGATTTCTTCCTGAAAGGCGTTGACCAAAACGGTTTGTTGTGGAGAGAGTATAGGAGCGCGAGTGGCCGAAGTGACCACATCGTAGCGGTTGATCTTAAACAGTCGAACCAGATAGTCTTCCAACGCAAGCCGGACGTTTTCTTCGGTCAGGTCAGATTGCGGCGAACTCCGGCCATCGTTGAACAAAAGAGCACGTTGCCAGTTTTTGATTTTAGACTCAGGTGTCTTAATATGAGTCGCCAACCGAGAGAATGCATTTTCTGTCTGACCGATATATACTCTTTTATTGGGGCGTTCATCTATCAAAACATAAACCCCTGGTATAGGCGCCTGGCTAATTTCCTGAATAACTTGTGCCAGCGCGGCTTCAGAACGCGGAAAATCCCACAGTCGCAAATTCCCCAGCAATGTTCTGGCGCGCACGATTCCCAGACCATTTGCCGGAATACTCCAATAACCAAGGTCTTCTCTGCCCATGGGTTAATCCTTCTTGAGCGTGACAATTGTTTCGCGCAAGCGGTAACTGCGCACCTGGCCCGAGCGCCGTTCGCGCGCTTTTTCCAGCCGCTCGATGCGCAGTCCCAAGTCCTGCCCAATACGGGCCAGAATCAAATCCGTAGGGACATATACATCTGCAATCAAACTATCGCCAACCACCAGCATAAACCGTCCCCCTGGACGGAGAGCCTCGGTCATGTTTCGCATCACCTGATACATGTCATCGAAGTACTTGTGCACGATGGAAGGCATATCATGCCGGCGGTAATTTCCTCTTCGCTCAATGTGAAAAGCGATTTGCTCTTTGATGGCTTCAACCCAGGGATTCGTGTAAGGCTTGGCTTGTTCAAAGGAGCGGATGAGGCCTTTTGAGACGTTGTCGCATACCACCATTTCGTCTTTGATGTGCTTCAACTCTCGGTGACTCTGTCCGAACCCTAGCCAGCCCATCTCGATTTTGTAGTTCATCACGTAATCTAGGCCGTTCATGTAGGGAGGGGATGTGATAATCAAGTCGCATGGCGTATCCGGCCGAATTTGCATCGAGTTCCCCAAGAGCACCTGCGCCGGCGTCTCTAGGTATTGACCATATTGGCTCTGGCAGAGAAGGAGATCGTCGCTAATCTGCTGAATTTTTTGGGAAAACAGCCGTATCGGAGCGTCATTTTCTACGACTTTTTTCGGCGCGTAGCCGAGGCAGGGGGCGCGTTTCAGATTGCTGCTATCCACAAGAATTGAAGCAAAAGCCAGCAGCAAGAGGTCCTTAACTTGAGCCTCCTCTTCGTTCATGGGTTGAAAGTCATCAATCCCCCCTTTTAACCGCCTGAGATGGAAGAGCACTTCGGGACGAAATTGGGTTTCGGATTTCAAAAAGGAGGGGGGATCGGCCAGAATCTTGCTTGCCAGCACGCTCTCGGCCATGCTGCGAAGTTTCTCTGCGGATACTTTCCAGCAACCGACCTTTGTGCGACCGATGAAGTGTAACAACGGATTCAACTCAATTCCCCACGAGGGCAATCCGTTCATCTTCGCTTGCACCAAAACCGTGCCGCTGCCTGCAAAGGGGTCAAGGACGACCGGCCGGGCGTATTCGCTCCGGTATCGCTCCAGTGTGCGTTGCACGAAACTGGCCGAAAACCCCTGTACGTAAGGCGACCAGCGGTGAACCGCTTCTGTTGTATTCGGCTGGAATTGAATGGCTTGGGGGGCAGCAATCAGTTCTTGCCCAAGTTCGGCCAGATACGGACGCGCATCCTCATCGGCGCTGCCGTATTGCTTGGGCGAACGCAACACATTCCGGCGACGCGCGGTCAACTTGGTGACCGTTGTCAGATCAAAGAGAGTATCCTGAAGCGGATGAGTCATTGACGATGATTATACATGAAACCGTTGGGATGGACAGAGGCCAGGTTCGCCTGAGGCCTGGCCTCTTCTGTCTGCATTTGGCCGGCTGTCAAGTTGCGTTCCTTGTACCGCAATGACTTCACAACCGGCATTGCGTTGCAGTCGGTCTCTTTTCTACGCCGATTTGCAGCCCATCGTCTACAGTCTATTGTCCTTCATTCATATCGCAGCGCCTCGACGACCTGCAACTTGGCCGCCTGCCGCGCCGGGATGACTGCTGCCAGCGCGCCGAAGAGCAGCCCGATGGCAATCGCGGCCAGGATGCCCGCCAGCGGGAAGCGGTAAGGCATCGGGAACATCGTGCCGATGCCGGCGACGATGACGTAGCCCAGGTACAGCCCGGCCAGGATGCCGAAGGCCGTCCCGACCCCCGCCAGGAGCAGCGCCTCGGCCACTACCAGGCGGCGCACCTGCTTGCGGGTGGCGCCCACGGCGCGCACCATGCCGATTTCGCGCCTCCGCTCGATAACGTTGATGGCCAGGGTGTTCATCATCGCAATCAGAGAGGGGATGGCCAGGAAAACGAGCAGGAAGAACATGGCCGCCCAAACGGCGTTCATGTACTGCATCATGTCGTCAATGTATTTCTTCCCGGCCATGACGGTGAACTGCGGGTAATCGGCAGCGATGGCCTTGATTTCGGCGTCCACGTCTTCGAGCGCCACGCCGGGCCGCAAGTTGAGCATGAGGAAGACATCGTCCGTGCGGCCAAAGTCGGCGGCAAGGTTGGCGTGCGAAACGTAGGCCGTGACCACTTTGGCGTTCAGCAAATCCACCGCCTCGGCGACGATGGTGTACGGGCGCGGACCCTCGGGCGTGGTCACCTCGACCGTATCCCCGACCTCCACGCCCAGGGTGAGCAGGAACGCGCCGTTGACGATCATGGCGCGCCCGGAAGCGAGGGCGGCGTAGGCCTCGGCTTCGTTGCCCGTGTTGAAATCCAGCCCGGCGACCTGGGGGAAGGTCTGCGGGTCGAGGCCGAGCACCGAGACGGCCTGCCCGTTAATCGCGCCGGAGGCGAAGCGCAGGCCGGTGACGGCCTCCACGCCGTCCACTTCCCGCAGGCGGGCGGCGAACTCCGGGCCGGCGCCCAGGTCGCTGTTCCAGACGGCGACCGAGGGCGGGATGAAGAGATAGTCGCTGCCGAGGGTTTTGTGCAAGAGGTCGTCCATCATGCCGGTCAGGCTGGTGGTCATGCCGCCCAGGGCGACGATGATGGCCAGGCCGATGAGCGTGGCGCTGGCGGTGACGGTGACGCGCCCCGGCTGGCGGGTGAGATTCCCCTGCGCCAGGTCGGCGATGCCCTGCCGGGCGTAGAACCAGGCCAGCAGGCGGCCAAAGGCCCAGGCAATCGGGCGCAGCAGCAGCGGGGCGATCAGAATCAGCCCGCCGAGGAAGAGCAGTCCGCCGAGGGCAATCAGGCTCATGTTCCCGCTGACCAGGCCGAGGAGGGCGATGCCGATCATCACCAGCCCGGCGACGAAACTGGCTCCGGCGCGGCGTTTGTATTCCACTTCGGCCAGCGAGGGACGCAGCGCCTCCATCGGCGTGACGCGGCTGGCGCTGCGCGCCGGCAGGAGGGTCGAGAGCAGGGTCACGCCCACGCCCAACAGAAAGGAGGTGACGACCAGGGTCGGCGAGACGACCGGGCGGCCCAGGTTGATATTCAGGAAGGATTTCATCGGCTCGGCAGCCAGACGAACGAAGAAGGCGCCGAAGAGATACCCCAGCACGATGCCGATGAGCGAGCCGAGGACGCCTTGCACCAGGCCCTCGGTTAGGATGGCGCCGGTGATGGTGCGGCGGGTGGCGCCCAGGGCGCGCAACATGCCGATATCGCGCCGCCGCTCGGCGACCACGGTGCGAAAGGTGTTGAAGATGATGAATCCGCCCATGAAGAGGGCCAGCACGCCGAACATGTTGAAGGCTGCCTGCCCCAGTTTGAGGCTGGCGAACATCTCCGAGCCGGGGTCGAGCGCGCCGACCTGATAGTCGCTGCCCAGGGTAGATTGGATGTCGGCCACCGCTTCGGCGCGGGCGGCCTCGTCCACGTTGGTCAGGGCGATGCGCAGGGTGTTGATTTGCCCCTCCTGGCCGGTCATCGCCTGCGCCTGCGGCAGGGTCACCAGCACTTCTTCGTTGCCGGGCAGGGTGCGCGGCGGCAGGAGGCCGACGACGGTCAGCTCGGTCAGGCCGTTTACCGAGGGCAGGGCAATCGTATCGCCGAGGCCTACGCCCCAGGCATCGGCCAGGGATTCGGAGATGACGGCGGCGTTCGTGTCGCCGGGCTGCAGGAAGCGGCCGGGTTCGTCAATCAGATAGACTTGCAGGCTGCGCGCCGCTTCGGGGTCGAGGCCGGCCAGGTTGACGGCGCTGACGCGGTCGGGGCGGGCGGGGTCGCGGTCCACGAAATCGGGCGGCAGGTTGACGGTGCGCTCGAGCGAGGCGGCGTAGGCGCGGATGGAGGGGAGGCCGTCCAGGCTGCGGGCGACCTCGGCCGGGAATCCGCCGCCGGAGATGTGCGTCACGGTCACGTCCACCACGCCGCCGACGGCCATCATGTTGGCTTTGAAGCCTTCCATCATCGTGGGCAGGACGATGTTCATACCGAAGATGACCAGCACGCCGAAAATGACGGCGAAGGTCGTCAGGGTGGTGCGCAGGGCGCGTCCGCTCAGGTAACGCCAGGCGAGGGTGAGTTGGAGGTTCATAGGCGAGTCCATTGGGGGATTGAGGCATTGGGGGATTGGGGGATTGGGGGATTGGGGGATTGGGGGGTTAGTTCAGGGAGGTCATTTTGTCGGTCAAGAGTTGGGCGTTGTTTTTGTTCTTGCGTTCCAGGTTGGTCTCGTCCACTACCTTGCCGTCTTTGAGGAAGATGATGCGGTCGGCGTAGGCGGCGATGCGCGGGTCGTGGGTGACCATGACGACGGTGCGGCCGTACTTCTTGGCGACGTCGCGCAGCAGGCCGGCGATTTCGTCGCCGGAACGGGTGTCGAGGTTGCCGGTCGGTTCGTCGGCCAGGAGGAGCGCCGGTTCGGCGACCAGGGCGCGGGCGACGGCGACGCGCTGCTGCTGGCCGCCGGAAAGTTGGTCAGGGCGGGCGGCGAGACGGTCGCCCAGGCCGAAGCGGGTCAGCCACTCGGCGGCGCGTTTCTTCGCCTCGGCCGGCTTGACCCCGTCGAGGGTGACCGGCAGGGCGGCGTTTTCCACGGTGGTCAGCACGGGGATGAGATTGAAGAACTGGAAGACGAAGCCCATCTTCTGGCGGCGCAGTTTCGTCAGGGCGTCGTCGTTCATCTCGGCCAGGGCGATGCCCTCGATGTGGACGGTGCCCTCGGTGGGACGGTCGAGGCCGCCGATGAGATGCAGCAGGGTGGACTTGCCGCAGCCGCTGGGGCCCATCACGGCGACGAATTCGCCTTCGTTCACGGCAATGTTGACGTGGTCGAGGGCGGTGACGGCGGCTTCGCCTTTGCCGTAGATTTTGGTCAGGTTTTCGGTTTGGATGAGAGACATG
>CALGPL010000023.1 GCA_937960595.1 uncultured Anaerolineales bacterium
GACGACTCGGGCCTGGAGGTGGACGCCCTGGGCGGCCGGCCCGGCCTGCACTCGAATCGCTTTGGGCCGCAGCCCTCCAGCGAAGCCGGCCGGCGCGCCTTTCTGCTGGCCCAACTGGCCGGCCATCCCCGCCCCTGGACGGCGCGCTTCCGCGCCACGGTGGCGGTGGCCGACCCCACCGGCGCCGTCCAACTGACCGAGGGAATCTGCGAGGGAGAGATCCTCCCCGAGGAGCGCGGCACGAACGGCTTCGGCTACGATCCGCTGTTCCTGATTCCGGAAATGGGCCGGACGATGGCCGAATTGAGCATGGACGAAAAGAACCGCCTGAGTCACCGCGCCCGGGCGGTGCAGCAGGCGCTTCCGATTCTGCGCGATTTGTTCCGCCAGTAATCAGAGTTCCGTCGGGAAAGGAATCGTCTGGACGAACAGCGCCAGCAACGCCGCGACGCGGCGCGGCTGTTCGAGCATCAGCATGTGGCCGGCGCCATCGATCGTCTGCAGGGCCGCGCCGCGGATTCCGGTGCTGAGGGCTTCAGAATAGGAAAGGGGGGTGAAACGATCCTCGGTGCCGCACAGGATCAGGGTCGGGACGCGCACCTTGAACAGGTCGGCAGAGGCGTCGAACCGGTCACAGGCCAACAAATCCCCATAGAACACCGTCGGCCGCGTCTCGGCCAGCACCCGCGCCAGCAACGCCCTGGGACGCGCGCCGGTATCGGCGCTGAAAGCGGCCTCCTGCATGTTCTTGACGATCGTCGGGTAGGTGGAAGGATTGGCCGCCGCTTCCAGTTGCGCGGAGGCGATCGGCAGGCGCGCCCCGCTGGCGAGCAAGGCGATTCCGGCCACCCGGCGAGGATGTTCGACGGCCATCTTCAAAGCGACCGCGCCGCCCAAATCGTGGCCGACGATCACGGCTTTGTATACGCCGACGGCCTTCAGGAACGCCACCAGATGGCGGACATCGTCGGAGACCGACTGCAAACCGGGGCCTTCTGACTTTCCATGACCCGGCAGGTCAACCGTCAGGACGCGCTGGCCCGCCATGCGGCGGATTTCCGGCGGCCATACCTGATAATTTCCCCCTATGCCGTGAACTAAAATGAGAGGCGCCCTGTCGGGGCGGCCATCTTCATGGAGAAAATAATACAAGTCGGCAGCGACTGGCATCGTTCACCGTTGAGCAGCGTGATGCAGCCGGTCGGCGGCCTCTTCGGTCAGCGGGATGACGACCTGGACGCGCGTCCCCTTGCCGGGGGCCGAGTCGATGTGCAGGAGGCCGTTGACCAGTTCGGTGCGTTCGCGCAGGTTGATCATCCCCAAACTGCCGCGCTTGTCGTAGGCCCGCATCGTGGCGGCGACGTCGAAGCCGACGCCGTCGTCCCGAATCTCCAGCAAGACCAGGTCGCGGTCCAGCGGGCGCAGGTTGACCCAGATGTGAGGCGCCTGGGCATGTTTGCGGGCATTGTTGACCGCCTCTTCGACCAGGTAGAAGATGACGCCCTGTTTGCCCATCTCCATATCCTTCAAGACGTTCTCGTCCACCTGAATCAGCACTTCCTGCCCGAAGGTCTCTTTCATCTTTTCGGCCATGGCCTGCAGAGCGGCCACCAGTCCCTGGGACTCGAGGACGAGCGGCCGCAGGGTGAAGAGCATGTGGCGGATCTCTTTGGTGGTGCGGCGGGCCAGGTCTTCGATCTTGACCAGTTCTTGGCCGGCCGCCGCCGGGTCTTTCTCCAGTAAGCGGCGGGCCAGGTTGACGCGCATCGCCATCGCCGCGACCGACTGAGTCGGGCCGTCGTGCAGGTCGCGCGCCAATTTCTTGCGGGCTTCTTCCTGAACCTCGATCATGCGATCGCGTTCGTCCACCAGGTCTTGATAGAGACGCGCATTTTGAATGGCAATGATGGCCTGGCGGCCGATGATATCGAGCACTTCGCGGCGATCCGAGTCGAAATAGCCCTTCTCGGGATGCCCAAACACGAGAGCGCCGAAGACCGAAAATCCGCTGCGCAGGGGAAAACAGTAGACTTCGGCGCAGGGATGCAGGGCGACGATCCGGCTTAGTTCAGGGTCCTGGCTGATGTCGGTCACCAGAATGGGAAGGTCTTCTTCGATGGCGCGGGCCAGGGCGCCCTCGTTGGCCGGCAGGATGATGCGCAGGTCGGCCGGGCTCAGGCGGCGGGCCGAACCGACTTCGAGCATCTCTTCATTATTGAAAAGCAGCGCGGCGCTGACCAGACGGTCATCGGGCAAGCCTTCCGCCTCGTCCGACTGCGAGCGCAGGGCACTCAGGCTCAGGTCGAGGGCGGTGTCGAGGACGCGCTGGTAGTTGAGGGTGGCCGTCAGGGTGGAGGTCAAATCATAGATGGCGCGCAGGCGTTCACTTTCCACCTGTTGCCGTCTTTTCTGGGCCTCGAGCATCTCCTGACGCGAGCGGCGCAGATTCTCGATCACCCGCCGGCTGAGGAAGCCGAACACAGCCGCCAACAACAGGGTCGGGACGGCGATCAGCGTCCATGCCGGCCAGACCCGCGAGGGCGGTTCGCGCAGGAAGGTGATCGCGGTCTGAACCAGCAACAGAAAACCGGCGGCGGCCAGCGCGCCGATGATTTCGAAGTACAAGGCAGCCGTGAAGATGGGAAGCAGGCCCACCCAGAACGCCGGGCTGTCGATTCCCCCTGCCAGGGCGAAGAACAAAGCGGCGCCCGCCAGGTCAACCGCCAGGCTGATCTCACGATGGAAGCGCAGGCGGCGGTTGAGGCCGGCCAGCAAAGTCAGGAGGATGTTCCACCCCGCCAGGCCGGCCAGGACGAGCGAGGCCAGTTCGCGCAAGCCGCCTCCCAGCGCCAGAGAAACGACCAGCCCTAACAAGACCAGCCAACGCAGCGAGACAGAAAACCAATCAGCGATAAAGGGTGATTCAGCAGTCCGCACGCTTTAATGATACTGATTTTCGGTGGAAAGGCAAGCAAAAGTGCGCCGGTTTGCGTTGCAGTTTCGAGACGAAAACAGCCGGTCTCAATGCCGGCGATGCATGCGCGCCTTCAGACGGAGGCGCCAGAGCGGCCCAATGGCCTTGCGAATTACATACTTAGCCGTAATGATCGAGAACCACGAGCCGCCGTCGCGAAAATGGACGCGCAGCATCTCGGGCCAGCAGCGATCGTCGGCGACGAACGTCTTGCCGCTGGCGTGCAGGCGGAAGTTGGCCCACAGGCGGCGGGTGTAATACAACGGCGCCACTTGCGCCAACCGAACCCAGAGGTCGTAATCCATCGCAAAATAGAAAGACGGGTCGAGCGGGCCGACCTTCCGCCACAGGTCGGCGCGGAAGAAACTGGCCTGCTGGGGAATGTGAACGTAGCCGCGCCGCAGGCGGGTCAGATCGGTTTGGGCGGCGGGGAAACGCCCGGTGACCCGCCCTTCCTCGTCGATGAAATGGGCGTCGCCGTAAACCAGCCCGGCCTCGGGGTGAGCCTGGAAGAAGGCCACCGCTTCGGCAACTGCGCCGGGCTGGTAGGTGTCGTCGGAGTTGATCCAGGCCAGGATGTCGCCGGTGGCGCGGGCGAAGCCCTTGTTGATGGCGTCGGTCTGGCCACGGTCGGGTTCGGAGACCCACCAGGCGAGGCGGTCTGCGTATTTCTTGATAATCTCGACGCTGCCATCGGTGGATCCGCCATCGACGATGATGTACTCGATATCCGGATAATCCTGCTCGAGGACAGAGCAGATGGTGGCTTCGAGGAAACGAGCCTGGTTATAGGAGGGCGTGACAATCGAAACGCGCATGAGATCTCCGTGTATCAAGGTTGAAGCAGAGGATGCCGCAAATCGAAAATGAGGTATCCCTGACCCTGTTCGAGGACGGGATAATGGGCGTAGAGATATTCCTTCAACTGCGGTTGAGCATCGAATTCTGCCAAATCGGTGACGAGGAAATAGTGCCTGTCAGCCGCGGCGGCTTCGAACTGGGCGGCAAATTCGGGGGCCGAAAGGCCAGCCATCTCGCGCAGGGCGGTGTCGCCGGTGTGCGGCCAGTAGGTGGGGTTGATCCAGCCCCAGTAGGCCAGCGGATAACCGTAATCCTGAACGAGGGCCACGCCGCGGCTGTCGTAGTCGAGGGCGCGGCCGATCTCGGCCCAGAATTGGGCCTGCGGCCGGTAGTCGACGCGGTGAAAGGTCTGGCGTAGATTCCACAAATTGATCAAGAGTCCGACGGCGAGGAAGGTGTAGATGAACGTGCGCGCCAGACGACCGGGGTTCAGGTCGAGCAGGCGGCGGGCGGTCAGATCGCCAAGGGGAGCCAGAGAGAGGGCGACGATGGGGACCAGGGAGAGGTGATAATAGTCATGGGTCATGAAATAATAGGCAAAGACCAGCAGGAAGAGCAAGTAGCCGCCCCACAGGCCGGCCAGGAAGGTTCGTTTCTCGCCCTTTTCGAGCAGAAAGAAACCCAACAAGCCGAGAATCAAAGGCAGGAGGCCGACGACGCCTTCGACATTGGCTTCGGTCACCAGATAGAAGATGGGGTCGAGCAACAGGTTCGGGAAGAAGCGCAGGCTGAACTGCGAGCCGAGCGTCCCTTTGACGAAGAAGCCGTAGTACGTCCAGAGCAGAATCGGGACGGCCATCAGCAGTCCCATGACCCAGAATTTGACCTGGCGGACGGATTGGCGCAGGGGGCGGGCGAAAAAGACCCCGGCCAGGCCACCCAAGAGCGAGAAGGCGGCCAGGGATTTGACCAGCATGGCCAATCCGCCAAGCAGGCCGGCGGCGACCGCCCAGCCCCAGCGATCGCTTCGCTCCCAGCGGCGCATCGCCCACCAAGAAAAGAGGATGAGACAGAGCATCAAGGGGTCGGGCTGAAAGGCGCGGCTGGCAATGACGCCGTAGGGGACAAAGAGATAGAAAGCCACGGCCACGAGGGCGCCGTCTGACGAGACGAGATCGCGAGCGAGGAAATATACCGCCAGGCCGCCCAGCACCCAGAAGAGGGCGGAGTAGAGGCGGGGGTAGAAAACGTCTTCGCGGCCCATCAGACGGTAGGTCAGAACAGCCAGGGCGTCAATGGAGGGTGGTTCGGTCTCTTCGGATTTCCACATGGCGACCGCGCGCTCGCGCTGCCAAGCCGGGGCGGAGTCGAGGTGTTCGTAGTACATGCCGCGGGCGACAATGGCCGTGAAAACCTGACGGGTGGGATGAAAGTCGAGGGGCGCGTCGGTCAAGTCATAGACACGGATGGCAATTGCGGCCGCGAACAGGATCAAGAGCAAGAGAGTCTGTCCGAAGCGAGAACGGGCAAAGAGGGAAGGGAAGGTCATGGTCGTCATGTTCTTTTCTCTCGAACAAACAGGCCATCGGCCTGGAGGATGGAGCCGTCGAGGGGAGAGAGGAGGGAATCGAAACTGCCGGCGAAACGGAAACCCGAGTCGGCCAGCATGGTATAGAGGTCATCGAAGAGGGGCTGACCGGCGTAGAGTTCGGCAAAGGAGAGTTCGCAGAGCAGGTAATCCACCTGAGCGAGCGTGTGCGGCGCGCCGCGCAGGACGGCGGCTTCATAGCCCTGAACATCGAGTTTGAGCAGCACCGGGGGTTGAAGGTCGATCTGGTCAAGATAATCGTCGAGGCGGGCCAGAGGCACGGTCACCTTGATCTGATGACCGGTCTGGGGAAAAGCCTGCCGGTGCAGGTCGGCCATTTCGAGGGCGGAGGAGGAAGCCGAGAACTCGTTCTGGTTGAACTCAATTGTGCCGGTCTGCTGACCGAGAGCGGTCTGAAAAGCACGGAAGCGGCCCAGAGGCGCCAGGTTGCGAATCAAGGCGCGGTAATTCGCCTCGAGCGGTTCGAAGGAGTAGATTTGGGCCTCGGGCAAAATCATCCGCATGGCATAGGCAAAAGAACCGAGGTAAGCACCAACATCAATGACGGTGCGGATGCCGTTGGTTTGCAACCAGCGGCGGTGAGGGGTCAGGCGCGGGAGTTCGTGGAGCAGGCGGCGGTTGGTGAACAGGTTCGCCAGGAGAGGCCAGAAATGGCGCGGATAGTGGAACGGCAGGGAGGCATATTCGATGCCCTTGATGAGCAGGTCAGAGAGAGGTCGGGGCATGCGGAAGTTATCCTTTTCGGGTCAACATCTGGCGGCGGCGGGCGAGGTAGAGCGCCTTGAGGCGCTGGAGGCCGAACAGGCCCAGCAGAGCAAGGAGGATACGCCGCCAGGCGCGCAGCACGGTGGGAGGATGGGCCGCCAGACCGCGCCCATAATCCCCCAAGGCGGCGGCAAATTGGCCACCTTCAACGAGGTAAAAGGCGCTCAAATTATACAAACCGGCGCGGACGCGCCTTTCGTTTCGGCGCATCAGATCGGCCAGGACCGGCTGGGTTTTCATCCAGTCGGCGATGCGGTAGGCTTCGCGGGCAAATTCGACCGGCCGGGCGATGTTCTTGGCGCTGGAATGATAGCGAGCCGCGGCCAGGGTTTTGGGCAGGTAGTATATCTCGGCCCGCTGGGCAATCCGCAGCCAGAGATGATGGTCGAGCAGGCAATGGTAAGAAGTATCGAGCGGACCGGCCTCGCTCTGGACGGAACGACGCATGAAGACAGCCGGCTGGCCGATGATGTGAAAGGACATCAATTCTTCGAGGCCCCAGTTGCCGTATTTCAAGAGATTGATGGGATGGCCCTCCTCGTCCACGGCCAGGACATCGCCGAAAACCAATCCGACGCGGGGATTTTCCCGGAAAACATGCACGGCCTCGGCCACCGCGCCAGGGAGGTAGTAATCGTCGGAGTTGAGCCAGGCAACGATTTCGCCGCGGGCGCGAGCCAAGCCTTTGTTGATGGCATCGCCCTGGCCGCGATCCGGCTCGGAGACCCAGCCCGCCAAGCGATCGGCATATTTCTCGATGATGGTCTGGCTGCCATCGGTCGAGCCGCCGTCCATCACGAAGTATTCGATGGGCGCGTAGTCCTGCTCGAGGACGGAACGGATGGTCTGCTCGAGGAAGGGAGCCTGGTTAAAGGAGGGGGTGATGATGGAAACGGATGTGGTCAACGGACTCTTTCACGGATTCACGGATGAGGTTAGCGGACTTTTCACGGATTCACGGATGAGGTTAGCGGACTTTTCGCGGATTCACGGATGAAAACGGATTTAGTAACGGATTTGGGAACGGATTTGGGAACGGATTTGGGAACGGATTTTTAAACGGATGATTTGGGTGAGTCGCGGATTTAGATTTTAGAAGAGGGAATTGTAATCGACTTTAGGGAAGATGGCCAATTTTCCGCCGATGGTGGCATCGAGGATCTGACGGCCAGCAGTTTCATAGGCGACTTTAGCCAGATGATAGGCGCGTTCAGAGGTCGCCAGGTCGGGCAGTTGCCAGCGAAAGCCTTTGCCGAAGTAGTTGGGGGCAAAGTGATTCGGATCATCGCCTTGAGAGACAACGGTCTGGTTGGCCTCGCCGCGGGTGACGAAGTTGTGGTCAACGCCAATGAGAATAATCTGCTCAAAGCCCATGTGAAAGGCGAGTTGTAAGGCCACATACGTCACAGTGGCACCTTCCCATAAGCGGCCACGGACGTCGCGGGTAAAGCGCGGACCGGTATAGGTGGTGTACAAAAATGTGGGCAGGTCTGCCAGAGGAATTTCGGGCGAGAAGAAGCGACGGGCGCGCCAGGTGAGGAATTTGGGGATCGGTAAGGCCAGAATTTCCTCGCGGCACTGCTCAATAACCAGATCGTTGGTCGAGACTAAGTAAGTGGTCGGAAAACCCAGTTGGGGGAAGAGAAGGTAGATTCGATTGAGTCCAAAGGTCAATTCGCCGCGCAGTTTGGTCAGGTCGGTCTGCCGCAAACTGGGGCCGTTGCCGATGATGAAACCGCGCCGACCGCGGTGGACGTCCTTGAGGGCAGCCAAACGGCGCAGGCTTTCGCGCCGCCAAGGGTGGAGGTAAGCCGGCCCGAGGTCCGGCAGGCGACGCAGAGCGTCATAGGAATCGCGGGCGGCATTCCAGAGAGGAGGCGGGGTGAGACGCTTGAGAGTCTGTTTCATTCGGTGCTCAATCGGGCCGTCGCGCCGCCGTCCACGATCATGGCCTGACCGGTCATGAAGGAGGATTGCGTCTCGTCGGCGAGGAAGTAGATGGCATGGGCAATTTCCTCGGGCTTGCCGATGCGGCCATTGACCGTCTTGCGGGCCAGGTTTTCGAGGCGTTTGAAGATGTCCTCGCCAGAGACATGGCCGCGGTTCAAGCCGGCGCGCAGCATGGGCGTGTCCACCGCGCCGGGCAGGATGGCGTTGACGCGGATGTTGTCGGGGGCAAACTCGATCGCCATGGCGCGCGTCAGGGCCAGCAGACCGCCCTTGCTGGCCGCGTAAGCCGCGATATTGGCCGAGGTCTGGACGGCATGGACGGAAGAGACGTTGACGATTGCCCCTCCGCCGGCCGCTTTGAAGAGCGGATAGGCCAGTTTGGCGCTCAGGAAAACCGAACGCAAATTAGAGGCCATGACGGCATCCCACTCTTCGACGCTGGTATCGAGCAGCGGCTTGGCAATCTGCATGGCAGCGTTGTTGATGAGGGCATGGAGGCGGTCGCTGAAACCACGCGCCTGCAGGAAGATGGCCTCGAGCGCATCGGGGTCAGAAATGTCGGACCGGATAAACAGGCCGTTTTCCGGAAAAGCGGATTGGAAAGGCGCCCGGTCAACGCCGATGACTCGCCAGCCGCAATCGGCAAAGAGGGAGACGGTGGCGCGCCCGATTCCGCCGGCCGCGCCGGTGATGAGGACTGTCTTCGAATGAGACGAAGAGGAATGGGTGGACAGCATTTCTAGACTCCAGGAAGATCAGCAGAGGGCAACCCCAGGCCTTCGAGCAGGTTGCGAATCGTATTCCAGTGGACGCGTTCCCAGGCAGCCGGGCTGGAATTGGCATTGTGAGGAGCCAGCAGGACATTGTCCATGCGACAGAGGGGGCTGTCGGCAGGCAGCGGCTCGACCTCGAACACGTCCAGGGCAGCGCCGGCAATTGTACCGCTTTCCAGGGCGGCGACCAACGCCGGTTCGTCCACGATTGGGCCGCGGGCCGTGTTGATGAGAACGGCCGTCGGGCGCATGAGGCCGAGGGTGCGGGCGTTCATCAGGTGGAAAGAAGTCGGGTTGAGGTCGCAGTTGAGGGAGACGAAGTCGGCGCGCTCCAGCAGGTCGTCGAGGCCGGTCATCTCGACGCCGACCTCGGCCAGGAAGACGTGGTCAATCTCGATGATGTCGTTGCCGAGGATTTTCATGCCGAAGGCGCGCGCCCGCCGGGCGACGGCCTTGCCGATCGTCCCGACGCCGACAATGCCGAGGGTGCACTCATGGAGAGCGCGGCCGGGAATTTTCTGCCAGTCACCGGCCTTGACGGCCCGGTCCATCCACGGCAGGCGGCGGGCGAAGGCCAGGAGGTAAGCGAGGACGGTGTCGGCAACCGGCAGGGTGAAGGCGTTCGGCGTCCGGCCGACGCGGATGCCGAGACGGGCGGCGGCCTGCCCATCGATCGAGTCGATGCCGGTGCCCCACTTGGAGATGACCTTCAGCCGCGGGGCGCAGGCCTGCAGGACGCGGGCGGTGTAGCGGTCGTCGCCGCAAATCGCGCCGTCGAATTGACCGGCATAGCGCAGCAGATCGGTCTCCTCGAGCCGCTCGTGAACCTCGGGGACGATCAATTCCAGGCCGTAATGTTCGAAGACCGGCCGGAAGCGGTCGAGGAAGGGAATCATGTAGGGGGCAGAAAACAAGACAACGGGCATGGTTTTCCTCTCACTGATTTCGCCAGCGCATGAGGAAGTCGGCGATGGCGAAGTCGAGTTCTTCGTCAATGTCCCAGGCTTCGGCGGGGTCGATTTCGAACAGGAGCGGGCGCTCGCCGATGCGATGACGCCGCCGGACGAGGTTCTGGCGGGTGAAGAGATAAATGCAGGAGTTCTCTTCGTACACCGGCGGCAAATCCTGGGTCTGGAGCAATTCGTTGGGATCGTGGTTGAGGGCGCGTCCCTGGGCATCGTAGAGGCGGGTTTGGAGGCGCGTCACCGAGAAGAGCGAATCGCGCTCTGGATAAGCCCTCAGAAAAGTCTGGATGGCGCGCGAGAGGGTCTCGGCCCGCAAGAGCGGGTTGGTGCTGTGGGTCTGGAGATAGAAATCGGCCTCCCGTTGGGCGGTGTCGTAGAGCAAGATATCGTTCATCGGAACATCATCGGCGCGCAGATGGTCTGGGCGGACGAGGACTTGCACCTGGGGAAAATCGGCGCGCAGACCGGCAATGACCGGCTCGGAATCGGTATCTACCAGGATGGTCGAGATTTCGGGCACCTCGAGCAGAGACCGCAGGATGTGATGGTAGAGCGGTTTGCCGGCCAGCAGGCGATAGTTCTTGCCCGGGACGCGCTGGCTGTGGTGACGCATGGGGACGAGAGCAACAATCGTGGTCATAGGCTATTCATTATACCGAATCGGTTCGATCTCGCGTTTCACCGGGGCGGTCTTTTCCCAACCGACGTGATAATAAAAGGTCTGGCGCAGTTCGGGGGTCAGGGGGCTGGCGCGGCGGTATCCCTGGTAAGTGCCCCAAAATTGACTCCAACGAAACCAGAAAATACTCCCCAGGCTGGGCCACAGAAGCCGGGCGCGGGCGGCATGGAGCAAGTCGAAGAAGATGCTGGCCATCAGATTGCGCAGGAAGTCGTAGAAATTGAAGTGCGCTTCGGGGAAGATGCGCTTGAAGGCCATCGCCTCGCGGCGGTAACGGTTGCGGACCGCGGCCGGGGTCTCATGATGGACATGGATCACCTCCGCCTCGGCGACGTAGGCGAGGGTGTAGCCCTGCGCCTGCGCCCACTTGGCCCATTCGAGGTCTTCCAAGCCGGTCAGGGTCTCATCGTAGGGGCGGGCCTGCCAGAGCGAGCGACGGACGGCAGCATTGGCATTGTTGCAGAAGGGATGAGCCTGCCGCGCCGCCGACTGGTCGGGATACCAGCGGGCGAAAATTTGCTGTTCGGAGAAATGCGCCGTTGCCGGGCCGCGCTGCTTGCCGTAGGTCAGGGCCACCTGGGGGTCGGCGAACGGTTCGAGCAGACGCTCCAGCCAGTCGGGATAGACGGGATAGACGTGGGCGCTGGCGATGGCAACCAGGTCGCGGCTGGCGGCGGCCAGGCCGAGGTTGAGCGAGCGGCCGAAAGTGAACTCCTCGGGCTGAATGCGGACCAGGCGCGCCCCGTAGCGGGCCGCGATGGAGGCGGTGGCGTCGGTCGAGCCGGAGTCGACCAGGATGACCTCCACCTCGCGGACCGTCTGGTGGCGGACGCCCTCCAGCAGACGGCCAATGTGGGCCTCCTCGTTGTAGGCGCGGACGACGAGCGAGCAGGCCGGCGGCTTCTGCTTCTTCTTAGTCATCGGCCGCCTCCAGCAAACCGCCGGCCAGCAATTTTTCGGCCGCCCGGTGCAACTGGCGCAGCGGGAGGGCGGTCTTTTCGGCGACCTCGAGCAGCGAGGTCTGCCCGTCGGCATAGAAGAGGACCCAGCGCAGGGCGTCCAGTTCGCTGCCGTAGAGGATGTTGCCCTCGTCCACCGCGTAGCGGCGCTCGCCGTGGGCAGCGGGCGAGGCGGCCTGCTGCCTGATGGCGCCGCCGGTCTTCGGGTACAAGCCGCGCTTGCCGAGCATCGGTTCGCCGATCGGGTTGCGAGAACGGTAGCGGCGATCGTATTCGAGTTTTTCGATGGCCAGCAGGTACAGTTTCAGGGTCTCGATCAGGTTTTGGGCGCTGATGAAGTCCAGGTCGTCGAGCGAGGTATGATAATAGGGATACTCGTAGTATTTGTCCTTGCAAATCGTGCCGATCGGGATGCGCAGACCCGGCTGAGAGTACTGGCGCTCGTCCGAGCCGTTGACATCGAAGGGATACTCGAGGTAGTCCAGGCCGAGTTCGCGGAAGGTCAGGCGGACGGCGCGGTCGATGGGGTCGTTGCCGCGAAAGGTCTGTTTGTAGCCGAACTGGCCGGGACCCGCCACGGTGGTCGCCACAAAGCCGCCCGTCAGGGCTCGGACGGCGGCCTCGTTGCGGGCGATGTAGGCCAGGGCGCCGATCGTCTCGGGGGCGATGACGAAGCGGTAGGCGTGGCGCAGGGGACGGCGGCGCAATTCGGCCAGCAGGAGAGTCCACAAGACCGGGCCGGAGAGGTTATCGTTGGCCAATGAGGGGTGACAGACGTAGGTGGAGACCAGATATTCGCGGCCCGAACGACCGGGCAAGAGCGCCTCGCCGTAGGTCAGCGCGCCGGGGGCCAGGGTGGTATCCACCACCACGCGGTAAGTTGCCCGACGGTCGAGGCGTTGGAATTGTTCGTGGGTCAGGCAAAAGCCCCAGGTGCGGTTGTAATACGTGGTCCGGTAGGGGATGGCGGTGGGCAGATCGGGCAGGGTGTGCAGGTGAGGAGCGAGTTCGTCGAAGGTCAGCGTCCCCTCAAAAGGACAGGAATAATTGACCAGGTGGATGTTGCTGGCGCGGAAGTCGATCAGCCGCCGGCCCGACGAATCGGCCACGTAGGCGTCGCGGACGTTCCACTCGTCGGGGATGGTCCAGTCGTAGCAGACGGTGCCGGAGGGGACTTCGACGAGGTCGAAGGGGGTCACTTCGGCCAGGGCGCGCAGAGTCTGGCGCAGCCCATGGCCGGTGATCGAGCGGCAGAGGGGGAAGAGGCGGCGCAACAGTTCATCGGCGCGGGCCGTCAGGGCGGCCCAATCGGGCTGGAAGAGGGGCTCGGTCATCGGGTCACCTTGGAGGGCGGGCAGGCCTCGTGATATACTTGCCCGCAAGCAAAATCTGAGAGGAGTTTCTCATGACTGACAAGAAGAAAGCCGTTTCGGCCGTCGGCCCGATCTGGGAGGATATCTACAGCGAGGGCAAGGCCCTGAACCGCTATCCTTTCGACCAGGTGGTTTCTTTCATTTACCGCAACTATTCACGCGCCAAGCCGCGCGCCGAGACGAAGATTCTCGAGATCGGCTGCGGGGCGGGCAACAACTTGTGGTTCGCGGCCCGCGAGGGCTTCACGGTCGCCGGCGTGGACGGCAGTCCGAGCGCCATCGAGTTCGCCCGCAAACGGTTCGCCGAAGAGGGCCTGCAGGGCGACCTGCGGGTGGCCGATTTCATCCACCTGCCCTTTGCCGACAACTCCTTCGACTTTGTCATCGACCGCGCCGCCCTGACCTGCTCCGGCACGAGCGCCGCCCGCAAGACGATCGCCGAGGTGCGCCGCGTGCTCATCCCAGACGGCAAATTCTTCTTCAATCCGTACAGCGACCATCACAGCAGTTACGTCGCCGGTCAGCCCGGCCAGGACGATCTAACCGTGAACATCCACGGCGGGACGCTGGTGGACATCGGCCCGCTGCGCTTCTACGGCAAGCGCGATCTTCTGGACCTGTTCCGCACCGGCTGGCAGGTGCTCAGTCTGCGGCACGTGGAAATCACCGAGGAACTCGAACCGCTCTACAACTGCCACGCCGAGTGGATTCTGATCGCCCAGAAAGTGGTCAAGGTGCTGCAAGGCGTGCAGGATTGAACCCGCCCTGCGATCGTGCAAAGCCGCCGCCGAGGCGGCTTTTTTGTCCTCAATCGGCTGCCGCTTGGGGCGGTTGATCGCCCGGACGGTTCGTGACCAGCGCCCAGGGGTCGGCCCGCAGCAATTCCTCTTCGACGGCGGCGAAATCGCGCAGGCGGCAGGAGGCCACCCGCCCATAATTGAGCGGCACCTGCCTCCACAGGCCGCGGCGCTCGAGTTCGTGCTGCACGGGCGCGGCGTTCACATCCGGATCGAGGTCGAGGTCGCGGACGAACATGCGGTAGGTGCGCACCTCGGGCGGGCGTCCGACCAGGCGCACCTCGCCGGTGAACTCTTTCCAGTAACGATACGGCACCTGGAGGCGCTGTTCGGGCAGGTGAACCATCGAGGTGAAGCGGATGTCGGCGCCCAGCAGGAGCAGTTTGAAATCCAGTTCGAGCATGCGCTCGAAGGCCGAGCCGGGGTCGAAGGCCGAGGAGGTGTCGCGCCCGCACAGGTCGGCGGCGTGACGCCCGACCGCGGCAACCGACTGCATCGGGTGCGGCGAGCGAAGAACGCCCGGCTGGCGGCGGACGTATTCGGGAAAGACGCCCATCTCCTCGGCCGGCGTCTCGGCCTGATCGAACGGCTCGCCGCGAGCAAAGCCGAAATTGAAGGTCGGGACGACCAGGGTGCCGAGGGTTTCATCGAGGCCGAGGACCGTCCGCAGGGCATCGTAATAGATGCCGATTCCGCCCTCCGGCAGGCCGAGGAATTGCAGCGCAGCGTGGACCATGACGCCGTCGCCGGGCTGCAATCCGACCGCCCGCAGGGCAACGATGATTTGGTCGCGAGTCACTGTGAGCATAGGCGCCTCATCGGCCAGGGTTATGCAACCGCCCGGCGCACGATCTCCGGCCAGTCAGCCGTCTCCAAGCCATACTGGGCCAAGAACGCGTAAGCCATGCGTTCCAGGCCAAAAGCAATGCAGCCGGTGTGGACGGGGGAGCCGTCGGGCAGGGTGATGTTCAAGGCCCGGCCGAAGAAATCCTGATGGTAATTATACGAGCCAACCGCCAGGGTGCTGTCTTTGAAGGGCAGGCGGGCGCGAATCTCGAACTTCAACTGGAAGGCGCTCTGGAAAGCGGCCTGTTTCTTGAACTCGCCGATGAAGAACGGGTCGTTGGCGCTCTCGACGTGATAGGCCAGGCCAATCTGTTCGAAGAAGGCGCGCATGCGCTGGCGGCCGGTCTCGCGGTTTTGCAGGACGAAGTCCTTCGGCCCGACGAAGATGACCTCCCGCATGGTGAAGTTCCACATCCGTTCGAGCGAGGTCAGGTTGAGCGACTCGTAGCGGAAGCAGTTGCCCACCGCCGTCGCCGCCAGGCTGCCGCCGGGCAGCGGCCGGTCGGCCAGCGAAAAGTACAGGTGGTAGCAGACCGCCGGCGAGAGCAGAGTCTGAATCGGGGCGAACGACTCGGACGGGGCATCCAGGCCGTGCTCGCCGCAGGCCGCGTGTTGGGCAAAATCGTCAATCACATCCAGGTCTTCGCGCAGATGGGTGACGAAGGTCAGCGAGTGCGGGAAGGCGCGGAAGTAGTGGACGCGTTCCAGAAAACGCGCCGGGATGAGGGTCGGGAAGCGATAGGGGGCCGCGCCGAAGGAATCGGCCAGGGCCAGGAATTGTCGCTCGAAAAAATCGATCAGGCGGGTCACCAGCGGGCCGACGGTCAAGATGCCGGCGGCCTCCTGGAACATCTCGCGGCGCGCCAGGAGTTCGGCGTTGGGATCGCCGCGGTAAGGAACGGGGCGGTCGGAGTAATCTTCGAGCACCTGGACCTTGGGCTTGAAGGCGCCCTGCACCATGGCCTGCACGACGCGCTGGACCTTCTCTTCGAGCGCTTGGCGGGCCGGACCCTCGACCGGCCGGCGCAGACGGAGGCCGATCGTCTCGCCGTCGGCGGTCAGGCGGGCGGCCAGGATGTTCTCGTCCACATAAGCCAATTTGGACTGCACCTCGCCGATCAGGAACGGCGGGATCGCCCAGGCAGGTTTGATTTCGATCTCATGGTTCATGATTGACCTTCCCTCTTACCCAAGTATTCGCAGATGGCAGACACGCTGGTCAGGGCGGCGATCAGGTCGGCGTCAATGGGGACGCCAAAACGCTCCTCGAGCAGGAGCATGACACCCATGTGACCCATCGAATCCCACTGCTGGATTCCCCCGAAGGCCAGGTCGGGCGAAATCTGCTCTTTGGGCAGGCTGAACGCCTCGGCCAACAGGGCGCGTACACTTTCCAATAATTCGACGTTCTCCATCCAAAATCAATCCTTTCCGGGCGATAAAATAGCCTCCGCGGCAGCCTGGCGGCGGGCCAGGAAACTGGCCGAGACGACCAGCCCAAACGCCGTCCAGGCATAGGGCAGGGCGAACGAATCCACGCTGAAGCCCTCGCCCAGCAGGGCAACCACGGCGAGCATGCCCATCCAGCCGAGGGCGCGTAAGAGCGGCTCGTTGCGGCGCTGCAAAGTCTGCGCCGAGGCGAAGACAATGTACAGCCAGGAGACGAACAGGGCAAAGCCGACCACGCCGGTCTCGGCCAGCAGACGCAGCCAGAGATTCTTGGGGTTGACCAGAAAGGTGTTTTCCAGATAAATTTTCTGGAACTCGCTGAGCGCCCAGCCGAACTGCGGCAGATGACTCTCGAAGTAAAAGCCGGTATTGCCCAGCCCGACCCCCAGCCAGGGGAAAGCGGTGAAGACGTTCCAGCCCAGGCCCCAGTAGGCAAAGCGCTCGGCGAGCGCCAATTGGTTGGCGAGGTAGAAGAAATTTCCGCCGCCGTAGGTCAAGGTGAAGATGGCCGCGACGCGCGTATCCAGCCGCGAAAGGAGATAGATGCCCAACGCCGCCGCGGCCGCGAAGGAGGCCGGCATCGCGGCCCGGATGAGCGCCCGGCGCCGGCCGCCGCCCAGCCGCCCGGCCAGGACGCCGCTCACCCGCCAGACCAGGAAGGCCAGGACAAGCAAGAGGGTCAGATAACCGATGCGCGAAAGGCTGGCATACGAAAGCAGGATCCCGGCCACCAGGAGCACATTCTCGGCCGAAAAACGCCACAAGCGGAAGCGCCAGGCCGAGTATCCGGCCAGCGAAGCGCCCAGCCAGTAGGGCAGGTAGAGCATATTCAACTGATGCGCCAGCCAGGACGGTTCGAAGGCAAAGCCGGCCACCCGTTTCATGCGCAGGAATTCCGGCAGCGAACCCAGCGAGAGCATACGATGAACCGCCAGGACCGCCGGCGGAAAGAATTCGCTGCCATGCAGGTAGATGTAATACAACTGGAACAAACACCAGGCCACGATGAGAACGCCGCCCACATTCACCAACGCCAGCAGAGGCCGATATTCGGCCGGGCTGCGCAGGGCCACTGCGAAGAAGAGAAAACAGGCGCCCCCGACCAGGAGAGTCAGCAGAGCCGAGAGGACTTCGCGCGGTAGGCTGACGCTTTTGTAGAGCGGCAGGTCGGCGGAGAAGAAAGCAAGGAGCGAAGAGAACAGCGCCGCGCCCGCGAAAGCCGCCAGCGGGACGAGTTCGCCCGGCCAGCGTTCGCCGCCCAGCAAGACCGTCGGCAGGTAGAGCGCCAGCCCCAGGGCGACGAAGACCAGCGAAGGCGGCGCGACCATCGTCCCGCCCATCAGGCGCGCCAGCAGAGGCAGGCTGGTCAGCGGCAGGAGCAAGACGGCTGCCAGGGCGCAGAATCGCACCAGCGGGCGCGTCCGCCGAGCATACGCCTGGAGGGCAGAGCGCAGTCTCATGCGGCCCTCCGCCGGCGCGGCAAGCCGGACAAGACAAGGAAAAGGCCCGCCAACCAGCCCAAGGCCGCGCCCGCCAGCAACAAAGCGCCCAGGGCATGGCGCTGCGGCGCGGCCGGGACTTCGGCCGGGCGCACCAGTTCGAGGCGGATGGCCGGGTCGAGGCGGCGGCCGGCGGCGCGTTCCTGCTCCAGGCGGGCAGTCGCCTCCGCCAGGCGGGCGCTGACCTGCGCGGCGGAGGCGAAATCCGTCCCGGCGCAGGCGTTGCCGGCGGTCAGGTCTCCGCCGGAGAAACAGGTCTCCAGCAGGGCCAGTTCGAGGCTCAGGCTGCGGGCGGCGACGGCGTGGCCGTAGGCCTCCTGCAGGACGGGGTCGGCGGCCTGCGCCCAGGCATTGGCCAGCAAGGCAGCCGTCTGCGGGTCGGTGGCGCGGGCGGTGAACATCCAGGTAGTGTAATAGCGGTCGAGGCGGATGCGGGCGCGCAACTCGGCCTCGGAGATCGAAAGACCCGCCGCTTCCAGACGCCGGACGGCCGCAGCGATGACTTCATCGGCGTAAATCAAGTCGTCCACCGCGCCGAGCGGCTCGCGCAGGTCGAGCGAGACGATGTTCTCGAGATGATGTTCGGCGGCGAACAGGTCGAAATCGAACGAGACGTAATACTCGGCCTGGGCCACGTAGACGGGCGGCAGGAAGACCGCCGCGGCGCGCCCCAGCAGGGCGCCCAGGACGGTCAGGAGCAGCATCAGCCACCAGCCGCGCAGCAAGCGGCCGAGGACGGTCAGAGGGTCAAATTCGTTCATTGCGAATGCCCAACCAGAGGATGAGACCGCCGCCCGCCAGACAGACCGCCAGGAAGATGAGGTTGGCCGTCAGTGGACTCTGGCCGAGGGCGATGAAGGCAAGGCAGCCCAGCACGATCGTCTGCATGTGCATGACCATCACGGCGCGCTTGGCATCCAGTCCCAGAGCGACCAGGCGGTGGTAGGTGTGGTCGCGGCCGGCTTTGTAGATGGGCATGCGGCGCAGCAGGCGCGAGAACGTCACCAGGGTGGTGTCGAAAATCGGCAGGCCGAGGATGAGAATAGGCACGAACCAAGAGGAGGCCAGCGGACGCTGGCCGGGCGTGAAGAGAATCGCGATCGCCGCCAGCCAGAATCCGAAGGTCTGGGCGCCCGAATCGCCCAGGAAGAGCCGCGCCGGGGTGGTGTTGTAAAAATACAGACCCAGGCAAATGCCGAGCAGCAGCGACATCAGATGCAAAAGCGGCTCCTGTGACCCCAACAGGCCGACCAGAATCATGAAGGCCAGGGCGATGCCGCTCGTGCCGATGACGATGCCATCCATGCTGTCGATCAGGTTCATGGCGTTGGTGATGCCGATCAGCCAGAAGAGCGTGATGAACCAGTTGCCCCAGGTGAGAACCGCGCCGTGCAGCCCGAGAAAGCCGGGCTGGAGAATTTGCACATAGACCCCCAGCCAGATGAGCAAGACGCCGGCAAGCGCCTGGCCGAGCAGTTTCAGCCAGGGAGGCAGGCGCTTGTAGTCGTCCCACAGGCCAAAGGCAAAGACGATCAGGCCGGGGAGCAGAATGCGCCACAGGGCAGACATGGCCGGCGCGCCGACGACCAGCCCGCCCAGGACGACCGAGGCGACCAGAGCAATGCCGCCCGCCAGAGGGGTGGGCGTCTCGTGCTGTTTGTGCGGCAGGACGCCCGGCACGTCCATCGGCCCGACGCGCCGCGCCAGCCGGATGGCCAGCCAGCCCATGCCCAGCGCCAGGGCCAACCCGACCAGAATGTTGACAAACAAGTAGGAAGGAAAGACAAGAATTTGATCGTCCATGCTCACAGACCTTTCCACCCGGCCCGGGCGTAGATGCGGAGCGTCTCCTCGTTGACCCGCGTGGTGGAGAATTCGGCCTCCACCATTTTACGTCCTGCCGCGCCCATCCGCCGGCGCAGGGCAGGATCGGCGATCAGCGTCTTCAGCGCGGCAGCCAGGGCGGGGGCATCCCGCGCCGGCACCAGCAGGCCGGTCTCACCATGCCGGACGGCGTGACGGCAGCCCGGCACATCGGTCGCCACCACCGGGCGTCCGCAGGCGGCGGCTTCGATGATGGTGGTCGGCAGGCCTTCACGGTAGGAAGGCAGACAAAAGACGTGCGCCCCGGCCAGCACCTTTTCCATGTCGCCGCGCCAGCCCCAGTATTCGACCGCGCCCTCGGCATGCCAGGCCTGGAGTTGGTCCTCGGAAATCGAGGCCGGATTGCCCGGATCGGGGCGGCCGACCAGGGCCAGGCGTGCCCGAACGCCCTCGGCTTTCAACAGGCGGGAGGCTTCCACCAGTTCGCCGATGCCCTTGTCCCACAACATGCGCCCGGCAAAGACGATCAGCGGCACGCCCGGCGGCTCCGGCTGCGGACGATAGGCCTCGATGTCCACGCCGGCGCTGCGCACCACGTGCGAGCGTTCGGGGCCGGTCAGCCGGTTGGCGATGAAGAACTGGCGGTCCTCTTCGTTGTCGAAGACGGCTTGGGTGCGCGCCAGCGCCCGGCGGTACCAGGCTTTGGCCAGCCAGCGCAGGGCAGCGCGCCCGGCCCCGCCCTGGCCAAAGACGTAACCCAGGCCGGTCACGCCGTTGATGACACAGTCCACGCCCGCCAGCCAGGCCGCCAGCGAACCGTAGAGGACGCATTTGATGGTGAAATGATGCACCAGGGCCGGCCGTTCGCGGCGGTAGAGGCGCGTCAGCGCCAGAATCGCGCCGGCCTCGCGCAGCGGGTTCATGCCGGTGCGCGTCAATGGGAGCGGCAGCCAGCGGAAACCGGCCTGCTGCAAGGCGGCAACGTACTCGCCCGGCGGCGAGACCAGAATCACCTCGGCCCCGCGGGCGCGCAGGAAATGCGCCTGCGCCTGACGGAAGCGGTAGAGGTACCAGTCGGTGTTGGCGACCAGGGCAATTTTCATGGCAGTCACAGTCGGCCCTCTATTATATCCTCGTACAGGCGGGCGTAGGCGGCGGCCATCTTGTCCAGGCTGTAGCGGTCTTGCACCCGCTGACGGGCGGCGCGCCCCAACGCCTGCCGGGCAGACGGCGGCAGGGCAAGCATCTCGCCCCAGGCGTCGGCCAGCGCCTGCGGCCGGCGCGGCGGGACGACCCGCCCCGTCTCGCCGAGGATCAGGGCGGCGTCGCCGACGTCGGTCGAGACGCAAGGGACGCCGCAGGCCATCGCCTCGCCCAGGACGAGCGGGAAGGCCTCGCCCCACGAACTGAGCGCCGCCAGGTCGAGGGCGGCAGTCAGGGCCGGGGCGTCGGTGCGCAGGCCGAGCAAATGGACAGCCCCCTCCAGCCCCTCCTCGCGCAGCCAGGCGACCAGGTCGGGGTTCTGGGGGGTGATGTCCCGGCCCCACAAGACGAAGTGGACCTCCGGCCGCCGACGGCGCAGAAGGGCGGCGGCGCGCAGGAAGTTGCGGTGGTCTTTGTGCGGGTCGAAGCGCGCCGCCAGGCCGATCAGGAGCGCATCGGCCGGCAGGCCCAATTCGGCCCGCAAGCGCGCCCGCGCCGCCGGGTCGGGCCGGAAGCGGTCGAGGTCAATGCCGTTGGGGATGACGGTCATTCGCGTTGCGTCGTAGCCGAGGGCCGCGTGGGTGCGGCGCGCCGCCTCGGCGCAGCAGACGATGGCCTTCGGCAGGCGGCGCGAGAGACGAGCGTTCAGGCGGATGATCAGGCGGGTGGCCGGTTTGAGGCCGCTCATTTCGCCGACCGTCAGATGGACGCCCCAGACGACCGGCGGACGACCGGCCAGCGGCGCGGCCAGGCCGCCGAGGAAGTCGGCGTGGTACATCCAGGTCTGGACGAGGGCCGGCCGGAAGCGGCACAGGTGAGCGACCAGGCGCAGGTAGCCGCGCGGGTCGGGCGCGCCCGGCTTCATGTCCAGGAGGTGAACCGGCACGCCCAGGGCGCGGATTCGGTCGGCCAGCGGCGCTTCGGAGGAGAGCGAAAAGACCTGGCATTCGAACTGCTGCCGGTCGAGGCGGGTCAGCAGGTTGAGCAGGGTCGTCTCGGCGCCGCCGATCCCCAGGCCGGTGGCAACGTGGGCGATTCTGAAGGTCATCGGCCCGCTCCCAAAAGCAGCGGCAGGTAACGCGCCAGCGCCGCTTCGACCGAGAAATCCTGCGCCCGCCGGCGCAACGACTCGGGCGAGAGAGGCTCATCCAGGGCGGCCTCCATCGCCTGCGCCAGGGAGGCCTCATCGCCGACCGGCGCCAACCGGCCGTATGCCCCCCGCGCCAGAATCTCGGCCGGGCCGCCCGGGCAGTCGGTTGCGACCACCTGCGTCCCGCAGGCCAGCGCCTCGACCAGGACGTTGCCGAAGCCCTCCCAGGCCGAACTGAGCACCAGGACGGCGCTGCGCTTTATGTAGCGGTAGGGATTGGGGTCGAAGCCGGCCCATTGGACCTCGGCCGAAAGGTTCAGGGAGGCAGCCAGAGATTGCAACTCGTCCCGCAACTCGCCCTCGCCGAGGATGAACAGCCGCGCCGCCCGGCGGGCGCGCAGGCGAGCGAAGGCGCGCAGCAGAGTCGGATAATCTTTGGCCGCCGTCAGCCGCCCGACCGCCAGGATGACCGGCGGCTGCCCGGCCGCGAACCAGGGGTGGTCGAGGCCGGCCGCGGCTTGCTGTTCGAGGACCGGGGTGACGATTGGATTGTAGATGACCTCGATGCGCTCGCGGCGCAGCCCGGCCAGAGCGACCAGCCCGTCGGCCACGCCCTGCGAGACGGCCACCACCCGGTCGGCGTGCGGGTAGAGCAGGCGCACCGCCAACGGAAAGAGCCGCTCCCAGCGCCGCACGCCCTGGGCGGCAGCGCGCCCCAAGTCGTTGTGTTCGACCAGCACCAGGCGCGTCCGGCCGGAGGCCAGACGACGGGCCGGGACGGCCAGCAGGTTGAGATAGGTCAGGTTGGAAAGGAGCGCGCCCGGGCGCTCGCGGCGCAGGTAACGAACCAGAGCGGGCAGCGCCGACAGGGCGCGGCGGGCGTTCAAGTCCACGAGATGGACGCGCCGATCGAGCAGCGGCAAAAAGGATCCCTCGGCGCGCACCAGCAGCAGGTCCACCTGCTGGCCGCGCTCGACCAGGCCGTGGGCCAGGTTCAACATCACCCGTTCCGCGCCGCCCGATCCCAGGCCGGGCAGGAGGATGGCGAGGCGGCCGCTCATTGCGGGGCGCCTCCTCGCGCCAGGCGGCGCCAGAGATACCGGAGACAGGTCAGGGCAAAGAGCGGGTCGCGGCGGAAACCGGCGCGCAGGCCCTCGAAGGCATACGGCCAGCGGCGGTGATAGAGGGCGGTGGCCGTCAGCCGATAGGCGTACTCGCCGTGGGCGCGCAGCATCGCCCGCCGTGCAGCCGAAGGCAAGTCGGCGCGGGCCAGGAAAGCGGCCAGCATGCGCAGGTCTTCGCGGTTGACCTCCATCCGCCGCGTCCCATAGAGCGGGTGACGGGAATCTTCGAGATGGAAAGTGGCCGAGCCGGCGTGCTGGCAGTAACGGTAAAGCACCCGCTCGAGCGGGAGGGGGCGAATGCCCGCCAGCGCCATGCGGATAAGCAGGTCGCGGTCGGCGACGAGGCGGAAGTCGGGATTGAAGAGGCCCACCTGGTCGAAGACCGCCCGGCGGAAGAACCAACCGTTGGGAACCGGCGCCTCGACGATGCGCCGCCAGAAATCCTGCTCGCCGACGGGCGGATCGACGCGCAGCAGCCGCTCGCCAGAGGCCGCCTGCTCAAAGGTCTCGGCCGCGCCGGAGACGGCCAGCGCCTGAGGATGAGAGTCGAAGGCCTGGGCGACGGCGGCAAACGCCCCGGCCGGATAGAGGTCGTCGGTGTTGAGCCAGGCAAGCACCTGGCCGCGCGCCAGGCGGATGCCCTTGTTGATGGCGTCGTACATGCCGCGGTCCGGTTCGCTGATGAGGCGCAAATGAGGATAGCGCGCCAGGACCTCGAGCGTGCCGTCGGTCGAACCGCCGTCTACGACGATGTGCTCCCAGTGCGGATAGTCCTGGGCGCGCACGCTCTCGATGGCGGCGGGGATCATGCCGGCCCGATTGTAAGAGGGGGTGATGATGCTGATCAGCAGGGCGTCCATCAGAACAGGGAATCGTAGGGGACTTTGGGGAAGACGGTCAATTTGCCCTCAATGGTGGCGTCCAGCACCTGCCGGCCGGCGCGTTCGTAGGCCTGACGGGCCAGACGGTAGGCAATTTCGGAGGTCGCCAGATCAGGGAGTTCCCACCGAAAGCCTTTGCCGAAGTAGTGAGGCGAGAAATGGTTGGGATCGTCGCCCTGGGAGGTGACCGCTTGCCCGGCCGGCCCCTGGGTGACGAAATTATGATCCACCCCGATCAGGATGACCTGTTCGAAGCCGAGGTGAAAGGCGATTTGCAGCGCCACGTAGGTGACGGTCGCCCCTGGCCAGAGCGGGCGGCGGATGTCGGCGGTGAAGCCGCGCCCCGGGCAGGAGGCGTTGAAGAAGACCGTATCGGGGGTCAGGCGCGGCAGGTCGCGGCGCGAACCCCAGGGCAGGAATTTGGGCATGGGCAGGTCGAGGATCTCGGCCGCGCACTGGCGGATGACGAGATGATTGACCGAGACGAAATAAGTGGTGTGAAAGCCCAGTTCGGGGAAGAGCAGATAGACGCGGTTCATCCCGAAGGTGTATTCGCCGCGCAGTTTGCTCAGGTCGGTGCGGCGCAGGCTGGGGCCGTTGCCGAGGATGAAGCAACGTTTGCCGCGCTGACTATCCTTCCATTCGGCCAGCAGGCGGCGGCTTTGGCGTCCCCAGGGATGAACGGTCATGTCCAGGCGGTGCTTGAGGCAGCGCGCCAGTTCGAGGGGCAGGTTCATGCACTCTCCTTCAGCAGGAAATCGCCCTCGTGCAGGAGGCCGTCCACGATCGTCCGCAGGGTGGGGTGATCGAGATTCAGGCGGGCGAGGGCGCCGGGCTTGAGGTAGACATAGCCGCGCAAGCCGGAGGGGATCAGGAAATCGTCGCAGGGCAGGGAGGTCCGGAACAACTGATAGTAGAGGAACCGGCGGGCATGGCGGCGGTGTTCGGCCGGCGGCGTGAGGCGCTCGGCCTGCAAGAAGTCCTCCAGCATCCGGCGGTAGTCCTCCACGCTGGCCGGAAAGAAGACGGTCGGATATTGGGTGAAGCGCGCCTTGCCGGCGCACAGCACCGCCGCGCCGAGGATCGAGGCCTCCAGGCCGATGGTGGAATTGTAGATCATGACGAACTTGGAACGCTGAATCAGTTCGTAGGAACTCACATACTGGTCGGAGGGGATGAAGACCACATTCGGGAGGGCCGCCGCCCGACGCGCCGCGGCCCAATCGGCTACGCTCTCGCGGCTGGCTTTGCCCGGACGGGTCTCGTCGGGGTGGGCGCGCAGGACGAAGAGCGTCTCTGGATGGGCGCGGATGACCTCTAATACGAGGTCGAGCCAGGCGAACATGTCGGGGAAGAGGACGTTCGAATGCGGCTGGCTGGTGTCGAAGATGACGTTGGTGAAGACCGGCACGATCTGGCGAAAGGCGGCGGCCTTTTGCAGGAAGGCGGCGTCTAGGCCGCGCATTTCCGGCCAGAACTGGATGCCGGCCATGGTGAAGCGGCCCTCGAAGCGTTCTTCGAGATAGGCATCCAGGCGGGCGTCTTGGGCCGGGCTGAGGTCGAACGAGTCGGGGATGGCGATCGGGTAGGCGGTCGCTTCGCCGAGGGTGAAATAGGCGCTGAGCGGGCGCAGTCCGACCTCGTGCGTCACCGTGCGAATGCCGCGCCGGCGGGCGAGGAAAGCCGCCACCGCTTCGGGAAAGAACTGGCCGTTGAAGACCACCACCGCCTGAGGGTCGGTCTCGTCGAGCAGGCGTTCGAACTGGCAAGCCACGTTCCAGGCCGAGAGCAGGAACTGGCGGAAGAGAAAGCGGGTCGCTTCGTCCTCCGACAAATGGTGGCGGCGCAAGCGCCAGCGGACGGAGGGCAGCACCAGCGCGCCCAGCGGCAAGCCCTCGTGCGAAACCTGAGCCAGTTCGTCCACCGAGAGCGGTTCGAGGCGGGCGGCCAGGGCGGGGTCCGGCCGGTAGCCGAAGAAGCGCGTCGGCGCGCCGACGGCCTGGACGTCACTCTGGCGGATGCACAGGCGGCAGGGCGGCGGCGTCTCGGGGCGGTCGGGGTCGGCGCCCAGCACGCAGCGGGTCATGCCGGCGCGGCAGACGAAGTGGACAACCGGCGTGCCGGTCAGCCGCACCGCCCAGGAGGCCAGCAACGAAAAGGCGGCGTTCAGGCTGAGTTCGTCGAGGCGGGTGGAGGCGTGGAAGAAAATCACCGGCCGCGCTCCGCGCCGGGGGCGGGCGCGCAGGGCCAGCGCCGCCGAGAAGAGCGCCAGGCGTCCCTTGCCGCGCCAGAAGTTTCCTAGCCGCCGCCCAAAAGACGAAATACTCATCTATTCCTCGGCCTCCGGGACGACGCGGCGCAATTTGCGCAAGGAGGGCAGTTCGCTCTCGTACACTTTCTTGATCCCATCGCCGAGGGCAGCCTCGGTGACGCGGATGTACTTGACCAGGCGCTCGAATCCGCCCGGCTCGACCGAGGCAGCCTGGTCGCTGCCCCACATGGCGCGGTCGAGGGTCAGGTGGCGTTCGACCATGCAGGCGCCCAGCGCCACGGCAACCGCCGAAGGCACCAGGCCGACCTCGTGGCCGGAATACCCAATCGGCACTTCGGGAAATTCACGCCGCAGGGTTTCGATCATGCGCAGATTCAACTCGTCCGGTTCGCACGGGTACGTGCTGGTGCAATGCATGATGACCAGGTTTTCGCGGCCCACCACTTTGACGGCAGCGCGAATCTGCTGCATCGTGGACATGCCGGTCGAGATGATGACCGGCCTGCCCGTCCGGCGCACGTAGCGCAGCAGATTGTGGTCGGTCAGCGAGGCGGAGGGGATTTTGTAAGCGGGCGGATCGAACGGTTCGATGAAATCCACCGACGGCTCATCCCACACCGAGACCAGCCAGGGGACGCCTTTGAGGCGGCAATAACGGTCGATTTCGCGATATTCGGCCTCGCCGAATTCCACTTTGTGGCGGTATTCCAGGTAAGTGATGTAGCCCCAGGGCGTCTCGCGCATCTGCTTTTGCTGTTCGGGAGGCGTGCAGATTTCGGGGGTGCGCTTCTGCAACTTGACCGCGTCCACGCCGGCGTGAACGGCCGCGTCGATCATTTGCTTGGCAATTTCGAGGTCGCCGTTGTGGTTGATGCCCAATTCGGCGATGACGAAAGCCGGGTGACCATCACCGATCCGTTTGTTTCCAAGTTTGATTTCGCGTTTCATGGTTTCTCCTTTATGAAATACATTTATATTGAGAGCGGAACATCGGGGTGCCGTCATCTTTCGGATTGGACAGCCAGGATCATCTCGCACACTTCGCGCAGTGCGCCCCGACCGCCGGCAGCGCGCAGGATATAGTCGGCGGCGCGGCGCACTTCGGGATAGGCGTCGGCGACGGCCACCGCCCAGCCGGCCACTTCGAAGCAGGGGAGATCGTTGACATCGTTGCCGAGGTAGATCACCTGGGCCGGGTCCAGGCCGCGTTCCTGCAGGATGGCGCGCAGGGCCTCGCCCTTGCCGTGAATGCCGACGCCGTGAACGGCCTCGACGCCCATCTTACGGGCGCGGGCAGCCACGACCGGATTCGGCTCGGAGGAAAGAATCAGCACCCGGACGCCGCGCCGTTCCAGTTCGCGCAGATACATCGAATCGGAACGGTTGGCGGCCACCAGTTCGCGGCCGGTTTCGTCGGTCCAAACGAGGTTGTCGGTCAGGACGCCGTCGAAGTCGCAGACGAGCAGGCGGATCTGCTCGGGCATCGGGCGACGCCGGGCGGGGGTCACGATATCCAGCCCGCTCCAGGCGAGGGACTCGTAGCGCGCCCAGTCCTGCAGGTTGTCAATGTCCACCGTGTAGCGCGGGTCGATGAGCAGGGGGTAAATGACCTCGCCGGTCAGGGAATGTTTCTGGCGGATGGAGGCGGCGCGGATGGCGTCGATGTGGCCGGTCTGCCAGTAGGTGGGCGGCAGGGACTGGCGCGGGGCGTTGTAGGGTTCGGCCACGCCCTCCAGGCTGAGCAGGGGGCGCATCGGGCGGTCGGGGCCTTCGAGACGCCACATTTTGAAGGGATTTTGGGCCGACGGCACCACGCCGCGCACGCAGTCGGCGTCGGGGTGAGCCAGCAGCAAGCGCACGGCCTCGTCCACCAACCCGCGCGGCCGGATCGGGGAGGTGGGGCGCAATTGGACCACCACCTGCGGATGGTGATCCTCGTGCTCGGCCAGCCAGTCGAGGGCGTGTTCGAAGACCGGCAGGTCGGTGGTGTCGTCGCGGGCCAGTTCGGCGGGGCGCAGGAAGGGGGTCTCGGCGCCGAAGGCGCGGGCCACGGCGGCGATCTCTTCGTCGTCGGTGCTGACCAAGACGCGCGTCACCGTCTGCGCCTGGCGGGCGGCGGCGATGCTCCAGGCGATTAGAGGATAGCCGGCAAAGTCGCGGATGTTCTTGCGCGGGATGCCCTTCGAGCCGCCGCGCGCCGGAATGAGAGCCAGAACAGAAGGAGGGTTCATACGATCACCGCCGAGGATAACGATAGAGAATGTAGTCGCCAAAGTGGTCGAGCGGTTCGAGCCGGCGGGCGAACATCTGTTGATAGGGGTCGGTTTCGGTCAGGACGACCGGATGGCCGAAGACGTAGTCCAGGCCGAGGCGGTCGAGGAACTGGTCGCCGCGCCCGGCGCGCAAACTGTGGAAATACGCCGGGCTGTTGATGAGGCCGTCCAGGTTGACGATCACCCGCTCTTCGATGAAATAGCCCATCGCGCCGCTGCCGGTCAGGCCGATGAGCGCGCCCGTTTCGGTGTGGGTCTCGAGGTAGCGGACGAAAGTGAAGTATTCATGCTCACCGGTCGGACGGACGGGGAAACGGCGGGCGGTCAGGGCCGTAAATGAGACCAGCGTACCGATGCACAGCACGGCCAGGAGGCCGTTCCAGGCCATCCGCCGCGCCGCGCCGTCTCGCGCCAGCAGCCGGTGCAGGCTTTCGAGCAGCAAAGCCGCCAGCGTGACCGTGAAGAGCATCTCGGCGACCCAGTACCAGGTGCGGATGTGAACGTAACTGGTGGCAGTGTAACTGAAGATATGGGCGTACAGGCCGAGGCCCCAGGCAAACAACCCCATCTCACCCGCCGCCTGGCCGAACCATGGACGATTCGGGCGGAGGAGAGCCACTGCCAGCCCGACCAGCACCAGCAGGCCGGGCAGGAAAGTCAGTCCGTCCGGCAAGAAGGACGAGGCCAGCGACCGAAGCCACTCGAGCGGCGAGAGGGCCAGCGACCAGGCGCCGCGCTCGCCAAAGCCCAGCAGGTGCGCCAGGTTGCGCTGCGGCGCGCCGTAGAGGGTAAACGGCAGTTCGCCCCACCAGCGTTTGACCTGCCCGCTGACCGGCGTCCACAGGCCGACGGCCGCATGACTCCACAGCAGATAACCGCCCAGCAAGACGACCAGCGGCGCCAGACAAGCCGCCGCCCGCCCAAACGCGGGCCGCCAGAACGACCAGGCGAAACGCGCCTCCGACCGGCGGCCGGTCTCCTCCTGAGGCGGGGCGGCCAGCAGACGAATCAGCAGGCTGCCGCCGAAGACCAGCGCCGCGGCGATGGGAATCACCGAGCGGGGCAGAGCCTCGAAGACGCCCAGGCGCTGCAAAGCGAGCAGGAGGCCGCCGATGACGAGCGTCGCCGCCAGGACGGCCGCCGCCAAACAGCGAATTTGTTTCCACCGCCCGCCAACCGGGGCAGGGTTGTACAGGCCGAGCGCCAAAAAGGCCAGCGGATAGAACAGGAAGCCCAGCCCCACCAGCCAGGGGAGCGAGACGCTGTTCTGGAGATAAACCGCCCCGGCTTCCAGGCGGAGGTAATAGGCAAGCAGCCCGCCCAGGAAGACAACGCCCAGGTCGCCGATCAGCGCCGTCCGCAAGAAACGGCCATACGGCGCCAGGACCGCCCAGGCGCACAGGATCAGGACGAGGAAGAGGTTGTCCAGGCGGGCCAGGACAGCCAGGCCGCCCACCAGGCCGACCAGCGCCAGGCGGCGCGGGGGGAACGCCCGCGCCCGCGGATCGGTCGCCAAAGAGATCAGCCAGACGAGAGTCAGGGCGTTGACGGCGCTTTCCAACCCTTGCTGGGCAACGAGGCCGTGAATGGCCGGGGCAAAGACCCAGACGACCGCCGCCAGCCCGGCCGTCCAGTCCGACACCGCCCGCCGCAGAAGGCGCGCCAGCAGGACGCCCGTCCCGCCATGCAGCAGGGAGGCCACCACCACCAGGACGCGCAGCGGCAGGATCAAGTCGAAACGGGCCAGGGTGAACACCGGCAGGCAAATCAGCATCCAGAGCGGGTGGAAGCCGTTGGTCGGGTTGAGGCCGTCGAAGGTCACGCCCTGGCCGGTGACGATATTCTGAGCGACTTTGAAGTAGTAGAAAGCATCGTCGCTGGAATACCAGTTGAGCAAACTGTCGGCGGGCAGAAAGGCCACGTAGAGGCCGGCGACCAGGCTGAGGGTCAGCAGGCCGATTTCGAACCGGCGGGAAGCGGGCGGTGTCCAATCTATCTTCATACGCTCACCAGGCTGTCCAACCGCCGTCCACGATGAGATTGCCGCCGGTCATGTAGGAGGAGGCCTCCGAGGCCAGGAAGAGCAGGGCGCCGTTCATCTCGTCCTTGCGCGCCATCCGGCCGAGGATGGTCTTGGCCGAGTAGTTGGCGACGAAAGTCTCATCGTGATTGTTGTAGACGCCGCCGGGGGTCAGGGCATTGACGCGGATTTCGGTGCCCATGTAGTAGGCGGCCAGGTACTTGGTGAAGCCGAGCACGCCGGCCTTGGTGACGGTGTAATAGACCGGTTTGTAGGCCAGGCGCTTGCCGTCCTTGATGTAGATGCGCTGGTCGGGGCCGTTGAGGCCATAGGTCGAGCAGATGTTGATGATGCTGCCCCTCTTGCCCTGGGCCAACATCGGCCGGACGCAGGCCTGAGTGACCAGGAACATGCCGGTCAGGTTGACCTGCAGGGCGGCCTGCCACTGCTCGAGGGGATAGTCCTCGAAAGCGCCGGGGGTCAGGCCGCGCGCCAGGGCTTCGGGGTCGAACTTCGGGTCGAGGGCGGCCGAGTTGACCAGGATGTCGAGGCGGCCAAAGGCGTCGAGGGTCGCTTGGACCAGCGCCGCGCAGGAGGCCGGATCGGCGACGTTCAAGGGGAAAGCGATGGCCGGATAACCGGCCGAGTGCAGCGCCCGTGCCGTCTCCTCGGCCGGACCCGCCGCCAAGTCGGCGACGACGACCGCGGCCCCGGCCTCGGCCAGGGTGCGGCAGAACTCGCGTCCGAGTTGCCCGGCCCCGCCGGTGACGACCGCGACGCGGCCTTTTAGATCGAATTTGTCAAAGATGGTGCTCATGAGTTCACTCCTTGGGATTGCGTTCTCGCCGCCAGGTGATGCCTTCCTTGATCACCTTGGCCGGGTTGCCGGCCAGGATCACGCCCGGCGGGCAGGACCGGGTCACCACCGCCCCGGCCGCGACCACCGAATCGCGCCCGATCTCGACGCCCTTCAAGACGATGGCGTGGGCGGCAATCCAGACGTGATCGCCGATGACGATGTCGCGCGCCGGGTTGAGGCGCTGGCCGCTGGCGGCGTCGAGGATGGCGTGGCTGTCGCTGGCGCGGATTTCGATGTCGTTGGCGAACATGCAGTCGCGGCCGATGACCACCTTCGTGCCGGGTTCGTCCACCACGATGTGGGCCTCGACGATGGTCGTGCCGTCGCCGATTTCGAGCAGGCCGTCCTCGTCCTCGAACCAGAAGACGCCGCCGCGGCTGACGCGGCAGTTGCGGCCCAAAACCAGCCGGTGGCCCGAACCGCGCATCCGAATCTTTAGATTGGCCAGATAACTCCCTTCGCCGACCAGAATCTGATTGTCATCCCCGATGATGTCCACTTCGACCCTGATCAAGGTGGCGCCCTCGGTCTGCAGCCGGTTGCCGCGGCCGCGTATCCTCGGCAGGAGCGGGCCGCCAAATGTCTGCCAGAACCGGTGCCCCAGAGATGGAAAGTATTTCAATAGAAAACGCAAGACGCGAGCCGACATCCTTCAGCGGTCTCCTTTCAGGCGGATCAAGCGGCCTTCCGCCGCCGATTGCAGCGCCGCCAGCGAAAACCGCAGGGCGGCCAGGCCGTCTGCCAGGGTGCAGAGCGGCTGGGTTTCGCGGCGCGCCACGGCCAGGAAATGGCGCATTTCCTCGAGGAACATGACGTTGCGCTCGAATCCCGGCGGGGCGGGATAGTCCTGCCAGGTCTTGGCTGCCGGCAGATAGCGGCGCAGGAGGCCGCCGGCGTTGTCCCAGGTGAGCGTGCCATCGTTGCCGACGATCTCCCAGCGATGGCCGGGCGGCTGCTGAATCATGTTGAGATGAATGCTGCCCAGGGCGCCGTCGGCAAAGCGCAGGCCGATCTCGGCCGTGTCGTCCACGTCCACGCCCAGTCCGCCGAGGGTGCCGACAAAGGCCCACAGCGAGTCGAGGGGACCGACCAGCCAGGGCAGATAGTCGAGCGAGTGACACTGAGTCAGCACCACGCCGCCGCCCAGGTCGGCGCGGGCGGCATATCCCTGGCGGTAGTCCTCCCAGGGATGCCAGGCCGGCAGGTACTCGCCAAAGTGGACCCGCGCCGCCAGGACGCGGCCGATGGCGCCTTCAGCGATGAGTTGACGCGCCTTTTGCAAGGTGGGGTGGAAGCGGAACTGGAATCCGACCAGGATGGGACTGCCGCTGCGCTCGGCGGCGGCGGCCAGGGCGTCCACCCGCTCCAGGGAGTGCGAGACCGGCTTTTCGAGCAGGATGGCGCAGCCCGCCTCGGCGGCCGGGAGGGCCACGTCGAGGTGCAGGGCGGTCGGGTTGGAGATGATGACGGCGTCCGGTTGGCGGGCCAGGGCGGCCTGCAGATCGGTCTCGACCGGCAGCCCGGCCAGTTCGTCCTCGGGCAGGGTGGCGCGGCCGGTGCGGTAGAGCAGGATGTCCTCTTCGCCCAGGGCGCGCAGGTTGCGCAGGTGACGGCGTCCGATCGAACCCAGTCCGGCGATCAGGAATTTCATGACGATATCCTTTCGAGCAATTGCAAGAAGTATTCTCCGGTGCGGCGGCCGGCCGAACCATCGGTGAAGGTGCATTCCGCCTCGATGAAGCGGCGGCGCGCCAGACCATCGGCCTGCGGATCGCGCAGATAGGCATTCACGTGCCGACGGATCTGCTCGCGGTCCACCGCCACCCGCCCGGCCCCGGCCTGACGGAAACGCAGATGGGTTGGCCAGTCGCCGATGGCCGTCAGCGGGAGCGAATAGACTCCCGGCAGGTTCCAGCCGCCGGGCGTGTCGATGGTCACGCTGACGATCGGTCGGTCGTGGATGGCGGCCTCGACCACCATGGTGGAATAGACGGTCAGGAAGACATCGGCGTAGGCAAGCATGGAGGCCTTTTCGGGCATGTCCTCGCCGGAATAATGCCCCAGGCTGGCGGTCAACGGCACCGGCTCGACCAGATGGACGTGCGGCGTCTGACGCGCCAGGGCGCGCACCCGTTCGGCCTCCTGTTCGAAGCGCGAGCCGGGGCGGAAATGGTTGGGATGCAGACGGATGAGCAACTGGCAGGGGGCGGCCAGTTCGTCGCGGCTGACCAGGTCGGCCAGGGCAGCGATGTTGGGAAAGTTGGGCGAGAAAGTCTCGAAACTGCAGGCATAGGCCAGCAGTTTGCGCTGCGGGTCGAGGCCGTGCTGACGGAAATACTCGTCGCGGTCGATCGGCCAGGTGCGGCGGAAGTAACCGTCGTAGGAGGGGATGCCGGTGACGGCCACCCGCTCCGGCGGCCAATCGGCGCCGAGGACCAGTTCTTCCTTCTGGATGTCCGACCAGCAGGCGATGAATTCGACCGGCGCGCCGTTCAGGCGGTAACTGGAGGGATTGTCCCAGCCAACGATGACCGCCGCGGTGGGGACGCGGCGGGCGGCAGCCTCGCGCAGCAGATAGCGGTCCCAGCGCCAGCCGGGGGTGCTGGCGATGACCAGGGCCGGGCGGTACTGTTCGAACAGGTCGGCGTACAGATCGGGCCGGAAGCGGTTCTGGGCGCGCAAGACCAGGCGGCGGGCCGGGCGGGAGCGGCGCATCAGCCAGACGGCGGCGCGCACGAAGGGCAGAATCCAGCGGTCGCGCCGGCGCATGCCGCTGATGGCCATGTTGAAGTTGCCGTCAATGGCCTTGACGTTCACCCGCCGCGATCCGCCCACCCAGCGCAGGAGATGCAGCCACTGCTGAAGAACCGGCCGGTGAGTCTCGGAATAAGCCTGGCACTGGCGGGCGCGCATGCCGACGACCGTCAGGCCGGGCCGGCCGAATTTGCGGGCGATGACCTCCTGCGAGTCGTCTTCCACCAGCAGGATGACCTCCACGCCGGCCTCCAGCAGCGTGGCGACGACCTCAGACTGGAGGAAATAAATCAAGGCCAGGCCGTGATCGGCGCAGATGAAGACGCGTTTGCCTTCGACAGACGACATGCCGTTCCTTACTCCACGTTGTAGAAGAACAACTCAAAGAGCCGCTGATAGAGCCACAGCAGGGCTTGTCGGATGCCCGGCAGGTGAACCAGCCGCCGCAGGAGTTTCGGCTGGCGGCGCGGGGCCGACGGCCGGACGGCCGGGACAGCCCGATTGCCCATGTGGCGGACGTAGGCCTGGGTGCCGGTCAGGCGCAGATAGCCCAGGTCGTTGATTTTCCGGTCGAGGATGCGCTCGCCGCGCATCGGCGCGCCGGAGGGCAGCGGCAGGATGCTGTGCAGGACTTCACGCGGGGCGATGAATTGAAAATGACCGGCCCCTATCAGGGCCTGACGGCCGCCGTATTCGAGCAGGTAGTCCTTGCCGGCCTGGTACATCTGGCGGGCCTTGGCCTCGTCCCAGCCGAGGCTGAGGGCATGTTCCAGATACGCCTGCCAGTCAATGAAGATGCCCTCGCGCAACGCGTTCTGCTGGCGGCCCCACTCCTGCGAGGCGGTCAGGACCTCGGGCGGGTTGCGGACCGGGCAGCCGGTGACCATGCCCACCTTGGGGAAGGTTTCGAAGAGCGAGAGGGCATCCTCGAACCAGCCGGGGCGGAAGAAGATATCGGCATCGGCGTAGGCAATGTATTTTCCCTGAGCCGCGCCGAACATGTAGTTCCAGGCGCCGATCTTGCCGATGTTGGTATCCGAAAGCACCAGGTACTGAATGCGGTCAGCCACCAATTCATCGAACAGATAGCGGCGCACCTCGGCGCAACTGTGATTGTCGAAGACCATCAAATCGAACGGCACAGAGGTCGCGGCGCGGATGCTCTCCAGACAAACCTTGAGCACCTCCAGGCTCTGGGCGTGATAACCGGCCAGCAGCGGGATGAAATTGACCACCACGATCGATAAATCTTTCGGCTGGGCTACCTTGTAGATTCGCTTGGCAGGATTCTGACCGACCCGCATGCGGCTACCTCCGGGGGATGGTCGAATACGGCACCTGCGCCCGCACCAGCCACAGGGCAATGATCCAGCGCCAGCCCTGTTGGTTTTCGGGGGTGATCCAGCGCTCGAGGCGGCGCAGGAGGCGGGCAATCGTCGGGCGCGGCCGACGGATTCTGCCGCGGATGAGTTCGCGGTTGGTGTCCAGGATGTTGTAGACCCGCTTGCGTCCGCCCGCCTTGGCCAGGTTCGACTTGGCGACCTCAGAACCGTAGGGCGGTTTGTTGCCCGGCAGATGGCTGTAGTCGTGGTTCTGGTGGACGGCGATCACCTGGCGGGTGGCGTCAACGGCCATGCCCCAGGTGTGGACGGCGGTGTACACCATCCAGTTGTCCCAGGCCGGGCGGCCGATGGTGAAATCGGGGACGTTCTCGGCGTACATGTGACGCGGGAAGACGAAGTAGTCAATGCCCCAGGGCGAATAGAATTGGCCGCGCTTTTCCACTTCGGCGCGCAGGCGCGCTTCCCAGTCGCCGCTGAAATCGAACGGCTCGGTCAGGTCCAGGTTCCAGCGCTGGCTGACCAGCAGGAAGTCCCTGGCTTGAGCCGCGACCTGGCGCAGGGCGGTCAGCATGTCGGACATCAAGATCATGTCGGCATTGGCATAGCACAGGAAGGGACTGTCGCTGTAGGTGTGGCCTTTTTCCATCACCGAACTGACCAGCGGGATGCCCTTGTCGTCGCGCTGCACTTCGGGGACGTTGCGGACGCCCAGTTCGCGCGCCGCTTCGGGGATGCCCGGCTCGTCGCCGATCAGGATGACCTCCACCTCCGGCAGCGACTTCCAGGCCCGGACGGCGTTGCGCTGGATGACGGCGATGTGCGGGTTGGTAAAGGGTTTGGGGGCGGTGAAAATCGTCAGATAGGCCATGCTTCTTTTCCTTTGCCGGTCATCATGAGACCGAAATTCCCAGTTTGTGGGCCACCTGCTGTTCGATCCAGGCGTAGGTGCGGGCCAGGCCCTCTTCGAGCGAGAGTTGCGGCTCCCAGCCGAGGACTTCGCGCAGGCGGGTGTTGTCCGAGTTGCGGCCGCGCACGCCCATCGGGCCGGGGACGTGTTTGATGGTGATTTCGATGCCGGCGATGCGGGCGATGATGTGGGCCAGTTCGTTGATGGTCACCATGCGGTCGGAGCCGAGGTTGAGCGGGAAGGGATAGTCCGAGCGCATCAGGCGGTAGATGCCTTCCAGACAGTCCGAAATGTGGCAGAAGGAACGGGTCTGCTCGCCATCGCCCCACATTTCGATTTCATGGTTGCCGGTCAGTTTGGCGACGGCGATCTTGCGGCACAGGGCAGCCGGGGCTTTTTCGCGCCCGCCTTCCCAGGTGCCCTGCTCGCCAAAGATGTTGTGGAACCGCACGATGCGGGTCTGCAGGCCATAATCTTCGCGGTAATGGGTGCACAGGCGCTCCATCACCAGTTTCTCCCAGCCGTAGGCGTCCTGCGGCTGGGCCGGGTAAGCGTCTTCTTCCTTGAGCGGGACAACGTTCGTCTCGGTCTGGCGGTATTCGGGATAGACGCAGGCCGAGGAGGTGTAGAAGTAGCGCTTGACGCCGTTGATGCGGGCCGCTTCGAGGGTGTGGATGTTGATGAGCGAATTGTTGTGCAGGATTTGCGAGTGGTGGGAGGAAATGAAGCCCATCCCGCCCATATCGGCGGCCAGGCCGTAGACTTCGTCAATGCCGCGGGTGGCCTGCAAGCAGTTGTCCCAACGGCGCAGGTCGAGCAGTTCGAATTCGTCGGCGTCCACTTCGCTGAATTCGGGGTACTTGATGTCCACGCCGCGCACCCAATAGCCTTTCTGCTTCAAGAAGGTGACCAGGTGATGGCCGATGAAGCCGCCGGCGCCGGTAACGAGGACTTTGGTTTGAGATGAGGTTGACATGGTTTCTCTCCTATAATTGGACTGAGGCCGGGGCCGCCGGCCTAAGAGGGGGTTGACGATCCTTCGAGATAGGCGCGCAATTTGTGCGCCATGAAGACTTCGGTGGCCGCCATCGACTCGCGGGTCGCGCCGCCGATGTGCGGGGTGAGAATCAGGTTGTCGTGGAGGCGCGCGTAGCGGACGAGCGGCGATTCTACCAGACTGCCGCGGCGTTCGTCGCGCAGCACATCCAGGGCCGCGCCGCCCAGATGACCGCGTTCCAATGCCGCCAGCAGAGCAGACTCGTCCAGCACCTGGCCGCGCGCGGTGTTGACCAGCAACGCCCCGGGCGGCAGGAGCGCCAGTTCCGGCGCGCCGATCAGGTTCTCGGTCTCGGCGTTGAGCGGGACGTGGATCGAGAACACCTGACTGCGGCGCAGCAAGTCGGCCTGGCCGGAGAGCCGTTCGACTCCGTCGAGCCAGCCGGGGCGATAGGGGTCGTAGGCCAGCACCGTCATGCCGAAAGCCAGGCCGTAGCGGGCCACTTTCTCGCCGATGCGCCCCAGGCCCAGCAGGCCGAGGGTCTTGCCGGCCAGATCGGCGCCGCGGAAACGGTCGCGCTGCCATTCGCCGGCCAGGACGGAGGCGTGGGCCGCCGGAATGCGCCGCACCAGGGCCAGCAAGAGCGCCCAGGTGTGCTCGGCAGTGGCCGGGATGCGGCGCAGGAAGTCCGTCTCGCCGCGCAGGCTGAGGACGGCGATGCCCTTGGCGGCGGCATATTTCAGGTCAATGTGATCCAGGCCGGTGGTGGCGCTGACGATGACCTTCAGCCGCTCGGCGCGCTCCAGCACCTGCCGGTCAATCGAATGCGCCAGGCGGACGATGAGGACGTCGAACTCGCCGACGCGCTCGAGCAGGCCGGCGCGGTCGAGCGGTCCCGTCTCCACCGCGCCCAGGGATTGGAGGACGGTCAGGGCTTCGGCAGAGTAGTTCTCCGGTTCGAGGTTCAGGATGCGGTAGCGGCTCATTTAACGGCTTTGCTCCCGCAGCAAAAGGTCGGCCAGTTTGAGGTCCAGTTCGCTGTCGATGCTGAGCGAGCGTTCCTCCGGCATGAGGTAGGGGCGGATGACCTCGCCCCAGATCGAGCCGCGCTCCATCAGCACGTCGCGGCGGGTCAGGTAAATCGCGCCGTTGCGCATATAGGCCGGGGGCTGGTAATCCTGGCGGCGGGTGCCTTCTTTCTCTTCGATGCAAAAAGGCAGCAGGCGGTCGTTCTCGATGCGTTTCATCAGGATGGGATGCACGGCGAAGACCTGCACCACGCTGATGACCGAATCGCAGCCGCCGCGTTCGGCCAGGTCGAGGGCGGCGCGGATGTCCTCGGGGGCGCGCAGGGGGGCGGTCGGCTGGAGCAGCAGCACCCAGTCCAGGCGGACGCCGTCCTGCACCTCGATCGCGCCCACGGCGTGCTGGAGGACGGGGGCCATCGGGACGCGGTCACCGCTCAACTCGGCCGGACGCAGAAACGGCACCTCGGCCCCCAAGCGGCGCGCCACTTCGGCGATCTGTTCGTCGTCGGTCGAGACGATCAGGCGGTACAGGCGCTCGCGCATGGCCAGGGCCGCCTCGATGGTGTAGGCGATGAGCGGCTTGCCCGCCACCGGGCGGATGTTCTTGTGCGGCACGCCCTTCGAGCCGCCGCGCGCCGGGATGATGGCCAGAGTACGCAGGTGGGTCATGATTGCTCCTAATACATCAGCCGTTTGGTGAATTTGAGCGGCACTTCGGCCAGGACGCGCGCAATCCGCTCGCCCGCCCGCCCGTCACCGTAGAGCGGCACCCCCTGCGGACGCGGACGAGAGAGGAGAGTCTCGACGGCGCGCATGATAGCAGCCCGATCATAGCCAACATCAATGACATTCGGGCCGCGCTCACGCCCATCCTGCCGCGAACCGATGTTGACCGCCGGCACCCCCAGGAAGGAGCATTCGCGAATCGCCACGCTCGAGTTGCCGACGATCGCCCGGCTGCGCTTGATCAGATGCAGAAAATCTTCCGGCGGGATGTCCTTGAAGAAGTGAATGTTGCGCGGCTGTTCCAGTTCGCGGAAGGCGCGGATGCCCTTGGACGTGCCGTCGGAACCGGCGTCCACGTTGGGCCAGAACCAGAGAGTCGGCAGGCCGAGATCGCGAATGGCGTAGAGGGTCTCGGTAACCTGCCGCCGGGCCAGTTCGTACTCAGAGGTGACCGGATGCTGCATGACCACCAAGTAGCCGTTGGACAGGTCCACTTCGGCGCCGACGCCGCCGTACTTTTCGAAGGGATTGATGTCGGGGCTGGGTTCGGCCAGGACGCGGGCGGCAATGTCAATCGAGGGGCAGCCGGTCACGAAGACGAAGTCGGGGTCCTCGCCCATGCGGATGACGCGTTCGGCGGCCTTGTGGGTAGCGACCAGGTGATAGTCGGCCAGTTTGGTCACCGCGTGGCGGACTTTCTCGTCAATGTTGCCGGTCACCTCGCCGCCCTGCAAATGGGCGAGCGGGATGTTCATGTAGGCCGCGGCGACGGCGGTGGCCATCGTCTCGTAGCGGTCGGCTATCGTCAGGACGATGTCGGGGGCCAGGTTGTCGAAAACGGTCGCCAGTTCCACCAGTCCCAGGCCGGTCGTCTTGGCCGAGGTGACCAGGTTCTCGCCCTCCACCACCATGTACACGTGGGCGTCGGGCTTGAAGCCGTCGCGTTCGATGTGAGCGCCGACCTTGCCGTACCGGTCGAGCAGGGCCGAGGCGGCAATCACCAGTTGCAATTCCAGTTCGGGGTGCGCCTGGATGGCCGCCAGCGCGGTGCGGACGCGCGAGTAACTGGGGCGGGCGGTGACGACGACGCAAATCTTTCGTTTGGCCATGGTCAACCCTCCAGGTCGGCAGGGGTGAGAAAATCCCCGGCCGAAAGGGCGCGCCGGAGACGCCTGCCCAGCACGCTCTCCAGCGCCTCGGCCGGCAGGCCGGCGGAGGCCGGTTTGCGGGCGGTCAGGTCGGGGCGGCGCAGGACGGCGCCGGCGGCCAGGTCGCGGGCGGCAACGAGCGCCTTACCGAAGGTCTGGCGCATGGTTTCCATCTGACCGGCCAGTTCGTCCTTGTCCAGCGGATGAGCCAGGGCCTGCTCGATGAAACGGACGCCCTCCACCAGCGAACGTAACTCGGCAGGGGTGAGCGAGGCCGGGACGTCTGGCCCGAACATCTCGCGGCTGAACGTCACATGGACCTCGAGCATGTTCGCCCCCAGGCTGACGGCCGCCAGGCCGGCGTAGATCGTGCCGGAGTGGTCCGAAAGACCGACCGGGACGCCGTAGCGGGCGCGGTAGAGATCGAGCAGGTTCAGGCCGAGCGCCTCGGGGCGGACGGGGTACTGGGAGGTGCACTGAAAGAGGCCGAGCGGCAGGCCGCGTTCGCGAATCCAGGCTACGGCGCGGTCAATCTCGGCCAGGCGGCTCATCCCGCTCGAGAGCAGGATCGGCCCGCCGGCAGCGGCGACGCGTTCGAGCAGCAAGGGGTTGGTCACCTCGCCGGAGGGAATCTTCCAGGCCGGCATTCCCAGGCGGGCCAGCAAATCCACCGCGGCTTCGGAGAACGGCGAACTGAGGAAGATCAGGCCCTTCTGGCGGGCATGTTCGGCCAGGCCGGCCCACTGCTCTTCGCTGAACTCCATGCGTTTCCAGTAGTCGTAGCGGGTGGCATCCTGCTGGCTGAAACGCACCCGGAACGGTTCCTGAGACGAACTTTCGGCCGCGGCGATGTGGGTCTGGAATTTGACGGCGTCGGCCCCGGCCGCGGCAATGGCGTCAACGAAGGCGTGGGCCATGCCGAGCGAGCCATCGTGGGCCTGAGCCACCTCGCCGATGATGAAACAGGGTTGGCCGGGGCCAACGCGGCGGGCGCCGATTTGGAACGATTGAACTTCCATCCGGTCACTTCCCTTCTGCCAGCGACCACAGGAACTCGGCCGTCCGGCGCGTGGCGCTGCCGTCCAGGTAGGTCACCTCGCTCTCGACGAAGGCCCGCCGCTCGGCCCGATCCAGGCCGGGGTCAGAGAGATAGGCCTCCAGGGCGGCGCGCAGTTCGTCGGGAGTCAGGGCCAGTTTGCCGGCTTTCATCTTGTTGACGCGGGCCGCCGTCGGCCAGCCGGGCACCTCGTGGAGCGGGACCCAGAATTCATTCTTCCAGCCGCCCGGCACGTCAATGCAGGCGCTGACGAAAGGCTTGTCATGCAAGGCGGCTTCCACGACCATGGTCGAATAGACCGTCACCAGCACGTCACAGTAGGCCAGCATAGACGCCTTTTCGGGAAAGTCCTCGCCCGAATAGCGCTCCAGCCCGCCCGGCACTTCGGCCGGCTCGACCACGTGGACATCGGGAAAACGGCGGGCTACCTCGTAGATGGCCTGGGCTTCCTGGCGGTAATGTTTCTGCGACTTGAAATGGTTGGGGTGCAAACGAATCAGCAACTGGGCCGGCCGGCTGAGTTCGCCCAGGGTGCGCGCCAGGAGTTCGATCAGGTGCAGATTGGGCGAGATGCTCAAGGCCGTGGCGGCGAAGGCGACCAGTTTCTTGCGCGGGTCGAGGTGATGCCGGCGGAAATACTCCTCTCGCCCGATCTGCCAGCGGCCATCCAGATAGCCATCGTAGAGCGGCATGCCGCCGATGTGAATCTTGTCTTCCGGCCAGTCCACGCCCGCCGCCATTTCCCACTTATGCACCTCCGACCAGACGTTGACGTATTCGACCCGCGCCCCGGGCAGCCCCTGGCTGCTGGGATTATCCCAGCCGACGATGACCGTCGCCGTGCGGATGCCGCGCCGGATGGCCTCGCGCAGCAGGAACTGATCCTCGCGCCAGCCGGCGGTGTTGGAGACGATCAGATCGGGCCGGTAGCGGTCGAACAGGTCGCCATAGAGGTCGGTGGTGAAGTAGCGGTGGAGGCCATCCACGAACAGGCGGCGCGCCCGCCGCGAGCGGCGCAAGAGCCAGATGACCGGCCGCACGAAACGGTAGAGAATCTTTTGCCAGGTGGGAGCGTAATTCTCCTTGCGCTTGCGGTGCGTGTCCACGTAGGTCAGCGGGATGGCGCGGTCGGCGCTGGCGCGGCGGATGTACTCCAGCACCGTCTGCAGCCGGGAGAGATGACGATGGCGGTAGGCCTCCACGCGGTCATCGCGAATACTTTCGACCAGAACGTTGCCGCGCTGGTATTTTTGGCGGGTGAAAGCCAGCATCGCCTCAGGGACGAGCACCACCAGGCGGGCGCCGCGTTCGACGAGCAGGCGCGCCAGGTCGGTCTCGAAGAAATAGGCCAGCGGCAAACCAAAATCCAGACAGATGAAAATCGTTTTCATGCTCTCGTCGTATCCTGATAAGACTCGATATCAA
>CALGPL010000024.1 GCA_937960595.1 uncultured Anaerolineales bacterium
GCCGGGGCAGTGCTCTTCCCGCCCATCCCGGCCTTCTACGGCGGCCCGCAGACGGTGGACGACCTGGTCACGGCCCTGGCCGGGCGGATGCTGCTGCGGCTGGGAATCGAAAACGACGCCTATCCGCGCTGGGGAGGGGAATAGGCGCCGGGGTCGAGATAGGTCTTGCCCGCCACTGGGCCGCGGAGGGCGCGGCCGATCCTTCGCGGGGCATGTCCTTCAGCGGGTAGCCGTGCGCGCCGGCGCGCAGCAGGCGGACGATGTCGCTCTTGGTGCGGAGGATCACGCCTTTATCATATCACGGACGAGGGCGGTGTCGCCTGCTGCTTGCCATCCTCTTTGGCCTTTCCCCATGACAGCCGTCATGGGTGGAAGGCGAAAATCGTGACCGGCGGCACTTCGGCAGTTACAGCCGAAGGAGTAGAATGGGAGAAACGAAGAACCTGCAGAGGAACGGCAAATGACCGATTTGACCTCCACTCAACCTCCTGCCCTGCGACTCTCCTGGCTCGAACGTCCCCTCTGGAAGCGTCTGACCCCGGCCGGGCTGCTCGTGCTGGCGATCATGCTGCTTTCGGCCTTCCTGCACTTCTACAACATCACGGCCATCGGCGATTCGAACGCTTACTATACGGCGGCGGTCAAGTCCATGCTGCAATCCTGGCACAACTTCTTCTTCGTCGCCGCCGAGCCGGGCGGGTCGGTGACGGTGGACAAGCCGCCGCTCGGCCTGTGGATCGAGGCGGCCTTCGCTTTCGTGCTGGGCGTGAGCGGATTTTCGGTCAGCCTGCCGAACATCCTGGCCGGCATTTTCAGCATTCCGCTGCTCTATCGCCTGGTCAAAAAGCACCTCGGCGCGCTGGCCGGGCTGATCGCCGCCCTGGTCTTGGCCCTTACCCCGACCGTGATCGGCACCGACCGCAACAGCACCATGGACGGGATGCTGGTCTTCTTCCTCCTGCTGGCGGCTTGGGCTTTCATCCGGGCAACCGAGTCGGGCGGGTTGCGCTGGCTTCTATTGGGCGCTTTCCTGCTTGGCCTGGGCTTCAATATCAAAATGTTGCAGGCTTTCCTGCCGCTGCCGGCTTTCTATGCCCTGTATTTCCTGGGGGCAAAGAGGAAAGGGTGGCAGAAAATCGTCCATCTGGCCGCGGCGACCGTCTTGCTGCTGGTCGTTTCGCTCTCCTGGGCGGTCGCCGTGGACCTGACGCCGCCCGATGCGCGCCCCTACGTGGGCAGCAGCACCGACAACACGGTCACCGAACTGATCCTCGGCCACAACGGCCTGAACCGTCTCCTCGGCGGGATGCGCCGCGGCGGGGGCAATGCTCCGGCGATGAATCCACCCCAGGGTCCGCCTCTGCAGGCGCCCCAGGGCGGACCTCCGCCGCAGGCAGTCGAGGCCTGCCGGGGTCTCTCGGCCGGCGAGGCCTGCGTCATCCGCCTGCCCAACGGGGAAAGCGACTCGGGCGTCTGCACTCAGGTTCAGGGGGCGCTGGCCTGCGTCACGGCCGGGGCGCCGCAGCCGCGAGGGCCGGTTGCCGCTCAGGCCGATCCACGCGCCGCCCAATTCAGTCCAAACGGCGGGACGCCTTTTTCCGGCGAAGTTGGCACCCCTTCGGTCATTCGTCTCTTCATCCCGCCGCTGGCAAAGGAGGTCAGTTGGCTGCTGCCCTTTGCCCTGATCAGCCTGCTTTTGCTGGCGTTTGCCTTCCGCCTGGACTGGCCGCTCGGCGCGGCGCATCAGGCGTTGGTCTTGTGGGGCGGCTGGCTGCTGACCTGCATCGTCTTCTTCAGCGTGGCCGAGTTCTTTCATGATTACTACATGATCATGCTCGCTGCGCCGCTGGCCGCGGTGGTCGGCGGCGGGGTGAATCTCTTGTGGCAGAGGCGCGCCCACGGCTGGAGCGACTGGGTTCTGGCGCTGGCAGCGGGGGTTACGCTGGCCCTGGAATGGTGGCTGGCCGTCCAGTTCGGGCAGGACGCCGGGTGGCTGCGCCTGGCGGCGGTTCTGCTGGCGGCCGGAACGGCGGCGCTTCTTGCGGCACGGCGCATGACCTGGCGGGTCGTCCGGCCCCTGGCCTATGTCCTGATTCTCGCCGCGCTGCTGGTCACGCCCCTGGCCTGGTCGGTGCTGACGGTGGCCGAGCAAAGCCCGGATGTCAACCTGCCCGGTGCCTACGGCGGACAAGTCGTCGGCGCGCCCCGCGCCCCGGCCGGTCGTCCTGGCCCGAACCGCGCCGCTGCCGACGCCGCCTTGCTGGATTATTTGCAGGCCAACACGCAGGGGATCGAATACCTGGTGGCCGTGCCGAATGCCCAGAGCGGCGCGCCGTTCGTCCTGGCGACCGGCCGCCCGGTGCTGTACCTGGGCGGCTTCAGCGGCGGCGACCCGGTCATCGACGCGGCGGGGCTAGAGAGGATGGTGGCGGAGGGCCGTTTGCGCTTCCTTCTCGTTCCTGGCGATCGCGGCCCCAACCAGGACATTGCCCGCTGGGTGGAAGCGAACTGCGCCGTCGTGCCGCCTTTCAGCCAGGGCGGGCAGGTGTTGTACGATTGTCATAGCGAGAGGCCCTCTTCTCCTGCGGCCGGTGGAAATGCGCTGTCAGCGGGGGAGGCGAGAAATCCCCCGCCAGAAGCGCTGGCCGCCTGCCAGGGGCTTTCCCTCCGGCAAGCCTGCAGCATGAACCTGCCGAACGGCGAACGCGTCCATGGGATTTGTCAGGATGTTCAGGGTCAACTGGTCTGTCAGCCAGACGGCCCCGGCCCGCAAGCCCTGGCCGCCTGCGACAGCCTGACGGTCGGCGCCGCCTGCACCTTCGCCCGCCCGGACGGGACGATCGCCCAGGGCGCCTGCGGCCCGGTCGAAGACCGCTTGGCCTGTCTGGTCGGCGGGCCGCCGCCGCAGGCGGTCGAGGCCTGCGCCGCCCTGAGCGACAACGCCGCCTGTACGTTTACGGGGCGCGAGGGGAACAAGGTCACCGGCGTCTGCTTGCTGCGCCAGGACCAACTGGTCTGTGTCCCGCCGGCCGCTCCGGCTGGAACCCCCTGACTTGTAGAAGGACCCGTTTCCGGTCGGAAGCGGGTCCTTTGGGGGCTGACTCAGGTTTTGGCAGCGCCTCGTCTGGGTTTGGGGGGCGGCGAGACGGGGGCAGCCTCGACTACCGTCGGCTGGCGGTTCTCCCGCCAGGCCAGCCAGGCGGCGCCTGCGCCGGCGGCGGTCGTCAGCACGGCGAGGATCCAGCCGACATAGGGAATGGCCGTCAGCAGGCTGTAGAGCAGCGTCCCGGCCAGCAGGGCCAGGAGATGTACCCAAAACGCCTTCTTGCGGAAGAGTTTCTCGAAAGCCCAGCCCGAGAAGGCGTAGATGACGATTAGTTTCGTCCCATAGACCAGGAAGGCCCACAGGGCGGTCAGGAACAGGGCCAACAGGGCCGCCGCGGCGATCCAGATGGCGATGGTCAACTGCCACAGGCCGAGGAAGTTCAGCCCTAGCCCCAGGGCAAAGACCAGCACAAAGAGCAAGAGGCCGACTCCGAACAGCCCGATGGCCAAGACCAGCGCCAGCAGGCCGATGGCCAGGCTGCGACCGGGACGGGTCAGCAGCGGTTGGCCCGACCCTTCGGCGGCCCGCGGCGCCCGCCACAGGACGATGACGCCCAGGACGAACAACACGCCCCAGACCCGCAGCCGGTCGAGGCTCCATTTTGCCCAATCGAATCCCGCTGGGGGTGTTTCCTCCGGCGGCGGGAGCAGGAGCAGGCGTCCGCCTTTCGAGGGCAACTTGCCGTTTCCCTCGGGCGGCGAGGCGGGGGCATTGAAGTGCAATTCGATGGTCAGTTCTTCGAAACCCAGCAGGCGCATCAGGCCGTTGTACAACTGGATGGGGCCGATGACGGTGTGCAGGTCACGCCCGACGCGGCTGTTCAGGCCGGCGTCCAGGCCGATGGCGTTCAAGTCGCGGCGGATTTCTGCTCCGGAGGCTGCCGTCAGGCTGACGGCGATCACGTCCAGGTCGCGGCCGATGACCGCGCCGGGGCCGAGTTCGACCGTCAGGGCGGCGGTGTAGACTGTGCCGGTGACCAGCCCGTCGATCCGCACGTTTTGACCGGCCACCACCAGATTGCCGTCCACCACGCCGGTCAGGACGACGCGATTGCCCAGCACGGCGACGTTGCCGTTGACCGTGCCGGCAATGGACACCTCTCGCCCGACCAGGAGCAGGTCGCGCTCGATGACCTCGCCTGCCTCGACCGTATCGCCGTAGACCGGTCCGTCGGCGCGGGTGCTGACCGGCAGGGCAAAGGCCAGGGTCAGGATGAAAAGGAAGGCCAGTAGAAGGCGCGGGGTTCGTTTCATGATGTCCTCCGGGTTTCGTTGCTTTTATTTGACTTTATTCGCGATGATCTTCACCGCCAAGACGCCAAGCGGATTTGGAAGTCGCCAAGGGCTTTTCTTGGCGGATTCAGGAAGATTCTTGGCGGATTCAGGAAGATTCTTGGCGTTCTCCGCGTCTTGGCGGTTATTACGGATAGAGTCTATTGTACAACATTTAGTCAGGCGTTCCCATCAGGTTCAGCACCGCCGCGCCGGTCAGTTGGCCGCTCCGCAGACGATTCAGGGCCTCGTTTGCCGCCTCGAGGGGAAAAACCTGCACCTCGGCGCGCACCGGCACGCGGGGAGCGATGGCAAAGAATTCCTCGCCGTCGCGGCGGGTCAGATTGGCCACCGAGCGGACGACGCGCTCCTCCCACAGCAGGGCGTAGGGGAAGGAGGGGATGTCGCTCATGTGGATGCCGCCGCAGACGACGACCCCGCCCGGGCGGACGCGCTTGAGCGCCTCGACCACCAACGGCCCGACCGGGGCGAAGATCAGGGCGGCGTCGAGCGGTTCGGGCGGGGCGACGGTCGAATCGCCGGCCCAGTCGGCGCCGTGGCGGCGGGCAAATTCCTGGGCGGCGGCGTCGCCCGGACGGGTGAAGGCAAAGATGCGCTTGCCCTCGTAACGGGCCACCTGGGCGATCAGATGCGCCGCCGCGCCGAAACCGTAGATGCCCAGCCGTTCGACCTGCTCGCCGGCCATGCGGTAGGTGCGGTAACCGATCAGGCCGGCGCATAGCAGGGGTGCGGCCTCCGCGTCCTCATACAAGTCGGGGAGGGGGAAACAAAAACGCTCGTCGGCGACGGTGTATTCAGCGAAGCCGCCGTCCAGATCATAGCCGGTGAATTTGGCCCGAGGGCACAAATTCTCCTGGCCGCGGCGGCAGGCGGGGCAGTCGCCGTCCACCCAGCCCAGCCAGGGCACGCCGACCCGCTGCCCCGGCCGGAAATGGACTCCGGCCGAGACGACCGTCCCGACGATTTGGTGGCCCAGGATGAGCGGCAGTTTCGGCTTGGTCAGTTCGCCGTCCACGATGTGCAGGTCGGTGTGGCAGACGCCGCAGGCGTGGACTTTGATCAGCACTTGGCCCGGGCCGGGCTGCGGCACGGGGACTTCGGCCAGGCGCAGGGGGGCCTGCGGGGCGTCGAGCAGCATGGCCCGCATGGTGGAAGGAAGAGGTTTGCTGTCCATGATCACAACTCCGACCGGTTTGGTTTCTCTCGGCTCTCACGGCGTGGGCGTCAGCACCGACAGGTCGGGGGTGACGTTGCGGCCCGCCAGCCAGAGCAGCAGGTAGGGATAGGGGTTGATCTCGCCGCGGCGGGTCTGCCAATCTTCGGGGTAGGTGGGGTGCGAGATGCCGAAGTGCAGGTGCGGGAGCGTCCCGGCGGCGTTGCCGCTCATCCCCACCCAGCCCAGGAATTGACCGGCTGCGACGCGCGCCCCGCGGCGGATGGGGGTGTCGAGGGCGTACAGGTGCGAGCCGTAGTAGCGCACGCCGTCGTCGCCGAGGATGGCTACGCTGATGCCGCCGCGCAGGGCGGGGTCATCGTTGAACGGGTCCCACAAGTCTTCGGGCTGGACGAAGTCCACCACGCCGCTTGTCGGGGCGACGAAGCGGCAGCAGCCCTCGACCTCGGCCTGGATGAAAATGTCGATCGCGCCGTAGGGGTGGCCGCCCTGGCTGAAGCCGGTCAGGGCCGCCGGCTGGACGGGGAAAACGTAGGTGTAAGGGTTGGGCGTTTCGGTGGGGCTGGGCGTCGGGGAGGGCGTCTCGCTCGGCGGCAAGGGAGGCGGCGTCTCGGAGGGCAGGAGGGGCGAGGGGGCGGGGGTTGGACTGACGGCTGCGGTCGCGGCGAGGGGCGGCGCGGCAGAGGCGGGCCGGCAGGCGGACAGGCCGATCAGGAGCAGGCCGATCCAGCCGGCGGCTTTCATGGGCGCCTCCGCAGCGCCTCCAGGTCGGGGATTTCCTGGGCGGCGGCGCGCAGAATGTCGAAGGCGCGCTGGATGAGCGGCTCCAGCCGGGCGGCGGAGATCGGTTCGCCGGCCTCGGCCGCTTCCAGCACTTTGAGCAGGTTGCCGCGCAGACCGCTGGCCCGCCGCGCCCAGCGCGAATCGACCGAAAGCCGCTCGAGGCGGGCAGTCAGGCGGCGCAGAAGTTCGAGTTGGGCGGCATGCACGTGGATATTATACCGGATGCCGATTCCGGCCGCATCAATCTACCGTCAGGGTCTTGGACAGGTTGCGCGGGAAATCCGGATCGTAGCCGCGCAGGACGCTCATGTGGTAGGAGAGCAGTTGCAGCGGCAGGACGGTCAGGAGGGCCGAGAGCTCCGGGGCGGCGTCGGGGAGGGGAATCACCTCGCTGGCGTTGGCGCGCAGGCGCGGGTCGTCTGGGCCGATGGCGATGGCGCGCGCCCCGCGGCAGGTCACCTCGTTGATGCCGCTGACGATCAGCGGGACATCCTGGGACGGGACGGCGAACAGGATCGGGTAGTCCTGGGTCACTGCCGAGAGCGGCCCGTGCTTGAATTCGGTCGAGAGCATTCCCTCGCAGTGGGCGTAGGTGATTTCCTTGAGTTTTAGCGCGCCCTCGAGCGCCATCGGGTAGGTCGCCCCGTAGCCGAGACAGTACATGTCGTTCCATTCGTTGATTTTCGCGGCCAGCGTCTCCACTGCCGGGGCGGTCATTTCCAGCGTGCGGTCCATCAGGTCGGGGAGGATTGCCAGGGCGGCGGGGTCGCGTCCGGCCAGGCGATAGGCCAGGTAGAGGAAGGTCAGCACCTGGTTGGTGAAGGTCTTGGTGGCCGGGACGGAGATTTCGTAGCCGCAGCAGAGCGGCAGGGTGCAGGCGGCGGCTTTGGTCAGGGTCGAGCCGATCACGTTGGCCAGGCCGAAGCAGGTCATGCCGCGCTTTTCGGCTGCTTCCAGGGCGTTGAGCACGTCTTTGGTTTCGCCCGACTGGCTGACGAAAATTCCCACGTCCTCGTGGTTGACGGCCGGCGCGTACTGCGGCATGAACTGCGGAGCGATGACGGGGATGACGGCCCGGCTGGCCAGTTGGGCAAAATAGACCGCCCCGGCCAGACAGGCGTGGTAACTCGTCCCGCAGCCGATGAAGTAGAGGTGACGCGCCGTGCGCGCCTTTTCGAGCACGGTCTCAACCTGCGGGCTGCTCTCCAGCATGTGGAGCAGTTCGCGCCCCACCTGGCTCTGTTCGTGGATTTCCTTGAGCATGAAGTGCGGATAGCCGCCCTTCTGGACGGCATCCATGCTCTCGGTGACGGTCTCCGGTTCGCGGGTCAGGAGCGAGCCGTCTTGGACCGACCGCAGTTCGATGTGATCGGCCCACAGGGTGACGATCTCGCCGTCGTTGAGGCGCACGATGGTGCGGGTCAGCGGGAGGATCGAGGGCAGATCGGACGAGACGCAGGTGAAGCCCTCGCCGAGGCCGGCCACCAGGCCGGAGCCTTTCTTGAAGGCGTAGAGTTTGTCGTCGTTGACGCGCCCGATGACGAAGGCGTAATCGCCCTGCAGGTCGCCGTAGGCCAGGCGGATGGCGTCGATGAAGTCGTAGCCTTTGTTGAGGTAACGTTCGACGGCATGGACGCAGGACTCGCCGTCGTTCTGCGAGCGGACGGTCAGGCCCTCGGCGATGAATTGCCGGCGCAGTTCGACGTTGTTGACCACGTTGCCGTTGTGGGCGCCGACCAGGTCGCCGTCCGAGTCGAGATGCGGCTGGGCGTTGACCTGGGAGGGTTCGCCGAAGGTCGCCCAGCGCAGTTGGGTGATGCCGCGCGAGCCGGTCATCTCGGCGAAGTGGTATTTGGCGGCCACCTCTTCGACCTTGCCGACGTCCTTGCGCAGGTCAATTTTGGAGCCAGAAATGGTCGCCGCGCCGACCGAATCGTAGCCGCGGTAGGTGAGGCGCTTGGCAGCCTCGATGAGAATCGGGCCGAGGGGTTGTTCGTCTTGGGTCACGATGCCGAAGATGCCGCACATAGTCGAGAGAGTCTCCTGTTCGATGGAATGGCAGGCCAAGTTTATCACAGGGGGCGATGAATCGAGGACGATCCTCGAGGCGACTTTTTTCGGCGCTTAGGGCGCGGTGAGCCTCTCTTCCAAGATTTCGAGCAGGTCGCGGGCCTGCATTTGGCCCGCCTGGCAGACGGTTTTGATGCCGTCCTCGAACATGGTCAGGCAGAAGGGGCAGTTGGAGACGAGCAGGGGCGCGCCGGTTGCCTGGGCCATCTGGACGCGGGTCACGTTGATGCGGCTGCCGAGTTTCTCCTCGGCCAGGACGCGGCCGCCGCCTGCCCCGCAGCAGAAGCCGTCGTAGCCGGTCTGCGTCATCTCGCGGATTTGTCCGCCGGCGCGGCGCAGGAGGGTGCGCGGCGGCTCGAGGAGGTCGCAGTAACGGGCGAGGGTGCAGGAGTCGTGATAGGTGACCTCGAAGGTTTGGGGGCGGAGGGGCAGGCGGCCCTCTTCGGCCAGGCGCGCCAGGAAGGCGGCGGCGTGTTCGACCGGCAGGTCGAAGCCCAGGTCGCGGTAATCGCGGCTCAGGGTGTAGAAGCAGTGCGGACAGGCGGTCACGACCTGGCGCGCCCCACTGGCCCGAATCTGAGCGATGTTCTCGGCCGCTTTGCGTTGGTAAAGGTCTTCGTTGCCCAGTTTGCGCAGCGGCTCGCCGCAGCAGGTCTCGGCGCTGCCGAGGATGGCCACCTTGAGGCCGGCGGCGCGGCACAGGCGGACGAAGGCGCGCGCCACGGCCTGGTTGCGTTTGTCGAAGGAGGCATAGCAGCCGACGAAGTAGAGCAGGTCGGCCTCGGCGGGCGGATGGAGTTCGAGGCCGGCGGCCCAGTCGCGGCGCGTGGCGGGGGGCAGGCCAAAGGGATTGCCGCTCGTTTCCAACTGGCGGACGGCGGCGACGACCTCCGGCCCGGGGAATTCGCCGCGCATCAAGACCAGGGCGCGGCGCATTTCGAGGATTTTGTTGACATGCTCGATTTCGGCCGGGCAGATGTCTTGGCAGGCGCGGCAGGCGGTGCAGGCCCACAGCGCTTCGGGCGTGACGGTTTCGATCAGGTCGGCGGGCGAGGCGGCAAAGGCTGCCGCCCCCACCTGCTGGACGATGCGCATCGGCGAGAGCGGCTTGCCGGTCGCCCAGGCCGGGCAGCGATCCTGACAGCGCTTGCAGGCCATGCAGGCGTCGGCGTCGTAGATGTCCTTCCAGGTCAGGTCGCTGACGGCTTCGGCGCCGAAGTGGTCCACGCCTTCGGCCTCCAGGTCGAGGGTGGGGAGGGCGCCTTTGGGGCGCAAATCGCCGAGCCATGAGTTGAGCGGGGTGGTCAACAGGTGGCGCAGTTTGGTGAAGGGCAGGGCGGCGATCAGGCCCATGGCCAGGCCGAAGTGAATCCACCACAGCCAGCGGTGGAGAGACAGCAGGGCAGGCGTTTCCAGGCCGGTCATCGTCAGGGCGGCCAGCCGCCCGACGGGCGAGAACCAGGCCAGAGCGGGGTCGGTGCGCAGTTCGGTGGCGGCCAGGCGGGCGCCTTCGATGAAGAAACCGGTCAACAGGATGGTGGCCAGGCCGAAATGGGCCAGGTAGTCATCGGGGATGATTTCCAGCCCTTTGGGGCGGTAGACGAAGCGCCGCGCGCCGAGGCCGAAGAGGGTCAGCATGGCGATCAGGCCGCCCAGGTCGAGGGCCAGCGAGAAGAATTTGTAGAAGACGCCTCGCAGGAAGACGAGGTCGAAGAGCGGGGCGGTGAAATCGGCCTGGATCATGACCAGCAACGTGCCGATGAAGAGCGTCAACATGCCCCAGAACAGAAAGGCGTGGGTGACGCCCGGCAGGCGGACGCGCATGACCCGCACCTGGCCGAGGAAGTTGCCAAGCATCCGACCCAGCCGGCGCAGCGACTGGTCGCGGCGGTCGAGTGGCTTTCCTTGCCGGTAGATGCGCAGCCGCCGGGCAAATCCGTAGAGGACGAGCAGGGCGGTCAGGGCGGCCAGCAGGTACAGGGGCAGCGCCGCGCCGTGGCCGATGTTCCAGTAGATTTCGCGAGTGGCGTCCATGGTGGGAGAACTCCAGGGCTTGCGGGGTTGGGATGGGTTGGCGTTTCTTCTGCCAGGATTACCTCGATTTTAGCATACTCTCTGAGATGAAAGAGTGCCGGGAAGGCAGGGGACTCGCGGGCCATGTTCTCTCTTGACATCCCTTTCCTTTCGTGATAATCTTGCCCCCGTTGCACGCGCCGGGTCTGCCGGAAGTTGGCGGGCCGGCGTGAATTATTTTGTAAGGAGAAAGAAACATGTCTGAAGAACGGTTCGTCGGTACGGTCAAGTGGTTCAATGCCACCAAAGGCTACGGCTTCATCGGCCGCGAGGACGGCGAGGATGTCTTCGTCCACTTCTCGGCGCTCCAGATGGAGGGCTACAAGAAGTTGGAGGAGAATCAGAAGGTCGAGTTCTCGATCGAGCAGGGCCCCAAGGGCCTGCAGGCCGCCAACGTCGTCCTGATCGGTTAAGAGATACCCTTCCCTGCCACCGACACATGACTCATCCCGAATAGGATGGGTCATGTTTTTTTTTGAGCAGGCCGCCGCCGTAGGACTCGCGCGCCGGATGATCCGCTTTGTGATTCCAATGGGTTGTGCGAAGGAGCAGGAGGGGGAGGCAAGGAAGACTTCCGAAGTCTCCGTCTCGAATTCGGGATGAATTATGTTTTTGTTTACCAGAGGTGGTTTGTCTGGCCGGGCGGGGCTAAGGCCGAGGGCCGCCCCTGCCCTGACCGCCGGGCGTGCCGCGCGGAGCGGGTTGGGCGGTCGGATGGGGGGTCTGTTCGGGCTGGCGGGGGCCGCCCGGCGTCTGGGGGGGAACGGGGGTGCGCGCAGGCCCACCTTGACCGTCCTGGTCCCCGTGGCCGGTGGTCGGCGTGGCTGTTTGTCCCTGCTGGAGTCTCTGTTCTTGGCGAACGGTTTGACGGAAACCCTGGGGATCGGCTTGTCCGCTCTCGACCAGGCGCAGGCGCGTCTCGATGGTCTGGCGCGCCTGGATCAGATTGGCCGAGGCGTCGCCGCCCGCCTGGAGCATGATTTGCAGGTCGTTTTGCAGGGCGGTGTGGATGCGCTGCATGGCTGCCTGCATGGCGGTGTCATCCAGGCCGGCTGCAATCTGCAAGGCCTGGCCGAGATGTGCTTCGAGGCGCACCTGGACCTCGGCGGGCGGGGTCAGTCCCTGGGCGGTCAGAGCGAGCATCTCTTCGACGCGCCGTTGGGCAAAGTCCATCAGCAGGTCGATTTCCTGTTCGGGGTCGGCGGTCAGTTGCAGGCGGACGTCCTCGCTCCAGGTCTTGAGGGGGTAGAGGGCCTGACCGGGCAAATCGTCCTGGGCCGCATAGACGGTGGTGGCGCCGCCGCCAAGCAACAACATAAAGACAATCAGGATGGAAATCAAGGCGTTCATAGCGAGTCTCTCCTTTTGGGGCCGGATATTCCATCCTGTTTGACGGGCTTTTGCCCGGCCGGATACGGCTTGCAATTCGGCTGCTTCGGTCAAGAAGCGCGCCCGGCCGCGGGCGGCGGCCTGGGGGTCGCGCGCGGGGACTCTTTTCAGGTCTTCGAAGGCGCGTTCCAGGTTGGGATCGAGTTTGTCGTTCATAGCAGTTCCTCGTTCCGGAGGTCTCGCTGCAAGCGCGCCAGGGCGCGATGCTGCAGCGATTTGACCGCTCCCACCGGTTTGCGCAGGGCGCGGGCGATTTGTTCGTTTTCCCAGCCCTCCAGGTATTTGAGGGCGATCACCTGCTGCTGGTCTGGGGTCAGACGTTGCAGCGCCTGACGCAGGCGGGCCTGGCGGATGCGTCGCGCCGCGGCTTCTTCGGGATCGGCAGCGGAATCGGGCTGTTGCTCGTCCAGTTCGAGCCAGGCCGGCGGCCGGCGGCGGTACTGGTCGGTGATCCAGTTGTGGGCGACGCGGTAGAGGTAGGCCTGCAGATACTCGCGCGGGCCTTTGCCGCCGCGCAGGGCGTGCAGGAAGCGGCCGAAGGTTTCGGCAACGCAGTCCTCGGCGGCGGAGGCCTCGCCCAATAGACGCAGGGCGTAGCGGTAGAGACCCGGGCTGTAGAGATCGTAAATCTCGGCCAGGGCCTGGCGGTCAAAAGCGTGGGCGCGTTGCAGCAACTCTGTCTCCGAAGCCACGGGACGGTCTATCCTCTGAGACGCCTGAGTGTCTGTATAGATATGGGGGATTATACCCGGCGGCAGAAAAGAACAAAGCGGCGGCAAAGTTTAATCTTTCTTTACTTTTGCTTCATGGAGTCTTTTTGCTTGTCGGCTATAACTAGAGCAAATCGTCTCACCCGTATCTGTTTGGAGAGAAGAGACGTCATATCAGATAAATCCAGAAGGAAGGAGTTTCGTATGAAAAAGTATATTGTCGCTTTACTGGTCTTGGTCCTGACCCTGGCGCTGGTTGCGCCGGTCGCGGCGGCAGGCAATGGCCCCGGCAACGGCGGTGGAGGCAACGGTAACGGCAGCGGCCAGCAGGGACCGCGCGGCACCTTTGCCATCACCGGCACGATTGCGGCCATCGGCCCCAATACGATCACGATCCAGGTATACCGCGGCAACACGCTGGTCCAGCCGTATCTGGGCACGCCCGTGACGGTCACGGTGACGGCCGGCACGCGTTACCTGTTCAAGAGCAGCACGGCGGCCACGGCCGCGACGATCACCTTTGCCGACCTGCGGGTGGGCAACCCGGTCAGCGTCAACGGGACGGTGGCGAACAACGTCTGGACGGCCAGCCGCATCACGGTGGGCGCTACTCTTTCCTGTCTGCCCTAATCCCCGGGGTTCTCCCCCCCAAGCGAACGGGCCGGAGCATTTCCGGCCCGTTCTTTGTCCGGGTCATTGGCGGCCCAGTCTCTTTTTCAGGGCAGCCGTCAGGGCGGGGACGATCTGGTATAGATCGCCGACCACGCCGTAGCGCGCCACCTGGAAGATGGGCGCTTCGGCATCGGTGTTGATGGCCACGATGACTTTGGCGGTGCGCATGCCGGCCAGGTGCTGGATGGCGCCCGAAATGCCGCAGGCAATGTATAGGTCGGGCGAGACCAGTTTGCCGGTCTGGCCGACCTGCTGGGCGTAGGGGGCGTGTCCGGCGTCGACAACCGCCCGGCTGGCCCCCACCGCGCCGTTCAAGACGGCGGCCAGTTCGTCGAGCAGGGCGAAGCCCCTGGCGGCGGCGGATTTTTCGTCCAGGCCGGGGAAGACCGTCAGCCCGCGCCCGCCCGAGACGATGACGCCGGCATCGGTCAGGCTGACGCCTTCGCCGGTGCTGTATCCCTCGACGGTGGTCTGTGCCTCGGCCCGGACCTCGATTCTGGTCACCGGCCCCGACCGGCCGATCTGCTGCTCCGGTTTGGGGAAAGCGCGTCCCCGCAGGGTGACCAGGGCCGGTTTGACGGCGCAGGTCTCGCGCACCAGCGCCTTGCCGCCATAGACCGGCCGGGTGGCGACGACGCGTCCGGCGGCGATTTCGAGGGCGGTGACATCCACCAGCAGGCCGGCGTTCAGGTCGGCGGCAGTCATGGCGGCAATTTCGCGGCCGCGGCTGGTGGTCGGGAAGAGAAGCAGGTCGGGCGTCTGGGCCGAGGCGGCGGCGCTGAGGGTGGAGGCGAAGGCCTCGGCGCGGTAGTCGGCCAGGGCGGGGTCGTCGGCCAGCAGGACGGCGTCCGCGCCGAATTCGAAGGCGGCCTGAACCGCTTCTTCCATTGGATGGCCGAGCAGGACGGCGGTGGCGTTCCCCAGCCTCTTGGCCAAGCCGAGCGCCTCCCACGAGGCGAGCAGGGGAGCGCCCTTGAAATGGTCGATGTAAACCCAGATGTTCATAGAATCTTCTCCGCCAGGATTTTTTCGGCCAGTTTCTCGGCGATTTCTTCAGGGGAAGCGCCGGTGATTATTTCGCACTGCGCCGTCTGGCGCGGCGGCTCGGCAAATTCGCCCCAGGCGACGAGCGGCGCCGGGGCGGCCAGCGACCAGACGGGGATCTCTGCCCTGTCGGCTTTGCGCTTGCCCATGAAGGTCGGGTAGCGCGGCTCGGCGAAGTCTTTGACGACGCTCAAGACGGCCGGCAGGTCGGCAGACACGATCTGGCGGCCCTCCTCGATAGACCGTTCGACGCGGATGCGCCTCCCTTCGATCTTGACGGCCGAGGCCAGGGTCAGGGCCGGCCAGCCGAGCAGGCGGGCGGTCTGGGCGGGGGTGACGCCCGAGTCGCCGTCGATGGCCTGGCGGCCAAAGCAGACCAGGTCCACGCCGCCGAGTTTCTGGACGGCGGCGGCCAGCAGGCGGGCCGTGGCGAGGGTGTCGAGGGCGCCCAGGGCCGAGTCGGTGATGCGGATGGCTTCGTCGGCGCCCATCGCCAGGGCATGTTTGAGGGCCACGTTGGCAGATTCATCACCAATGGAGAGGGCCGTCACCGTCCCGCCAACGGCTTCTTTCTGCTGCAGGGCGGCTTCGACGGCGTACTCGTCCCAGGGGTTGATGACCGGCGGGGTGTTATCGAAGATGAGTTTCCCGCCCTCGAGGCGGATTTGCGCCTCGGAGGGCAGGGTGGTTTTGACGCAGACGACGATTTTCACGATGACCTCCTTGAGGAATGGATTTATCCCAATTATACGTTAAGTCGGGCGGCCGGCCTCTTGATTGCTGGAATGGCAGGATTCGGAGGCTTCGCAGGCGTCTCTGTCGGCGGCCGGCAACCGTTCCCCATCGGTAGATTTACAGCCATGAATCTCACGAACGGCACGAAATTTTCTTTCTCTATAGGTTTCGTAGCAAAGGAGAACGGCTTGGCCCGCAAGGTTGACAAAATGGCGGATTCGGATAAAATACAACCCGCACCACGCCGAAGTGGCGGAATTGGCAGACGCGCTAGGTTCAGGGCTTAGTGGCCGCAAGGCCGTGAGGGTTCAAGTCCCTCCTTCGGCACAGACCCGCCGGAAGGCGGGTTTTGTTTTTAAGCCCCGGGGGAAGGCGGAGACGTGCAGGTGGATTTCATTTTCGCCTGCTTCGTGGTAAAACTGTTTCGATGAAACGTTTGCTCTTGTTCCCCGATACGACCCAGATCGAGGGGGATGTCTTGACCATCGCCGGCTGCGATCTGGCGGCCCTGGCCGAGACCTTCGGCACGCCGCTGTATTTGTACGACCGGGCCACCCTCGACCATGCTGTGGAGGCCTACCGGCAGGCCCTGGCCGCGGCCTATCCCGGGCCGTCTGGTCTGACTTATGCCGGCAAGGCTTTCCTGTGCCGGGCGCTGGCAGAGTGGATCGGCCAGCGGGGGCTGTGGCTCGATTGCAGCAGCCAGGGCGAGATGGCCATTGCCGTGGCGGGCGGCCTGCCGCCCGATCGGATTCTGGTTCATGGCGTCAACAAGTCTGCTGCGGACCTCGAGGCGGCGCGCCGTCACGCCGGCGTGATCGTGGTGGACAACCTGACCGAACTGGCCCGGCTGGCGGAGCGGCCCGAAATCTGGCTGCGTTTCTGTCCCGATGTGCAAGTGGAGACGCATGCCCACATCCAGACCGGCCGCGCCGGCAGCAAGTTCGGCCTGGACGAGAAGCAGGTCGAGGAGGCGGGCCGTCTGTGCCGGGAGAAAGGCCTGCCTTTGAAGGGCCTGCATTTTCATCTCGGCTCACAGTTCCGCGAGGCTGCGCCGGTGACGGCCGCCGTCGAGCGGACGCTGGCCCTGGCTGCCCGGCTCGGCCTGGGCGAGGAGTGGACTCTCTCCCCCGGCGGCGGCTGGGGCGTGGCCTATCACGAAGACGATTTGCCGCAGCCGGAGGTGGCCGCCTATGTGCAGACGGTGGCGCAGGCGGTTGTGGCAGGCTGTCGTCGCTACGGCCTGCCGTTGCCGCGCTTGCAATTCGAGCCGGGGCGGAGTCTGGTGGCGCGCGCCGGGGTAGCAGTTTATCGCCTGGGCGCGGTCAAGCAGACGGGGGGTCGGCGTTGGCTGCTGCTCGACGGCGGCCTGGCCGACAATCCGCGCCCGGCCTTGTACGCTGCCCGTTACAGCGCGCTGCCGGTGAGGGGCGCGGCGCGGCCCGCCGCCGGGCCGGCCTGGTTCGCCGGGCCGTACTGCGAGAGCGGCGACGTGCTGATTGCCGGGCTGCCCTTCCCCGCAGTGGAAGCCGGGGAATGGGTGGCAGTGCCGGTCAGCGGGGCGTATCAGTTGAGCATGGCGAGCAATTACAACGGCGCCTGCCGCCCGGCAGTCGTCTGGCTGGAAGAGGGCACGGCCCGTCTCATCCAGCGGCGCGAAGTTCCCGCAGACTTACTGCGCCGCGATCTGAGCCTGCTTGTCAATCCATCTGAGTCGAGGTAAGATAATTCCATGCGGCGTTTTTCCATCCCGTGGCGTTCCATCCTGGTCATAGCGGGCCTGTTCCTCTCGATTCTGCTGGTGATGCAATTCAACCAGCAGATGGCCGGGTATCACCGCATGACCAACCAACTGGCGACGGTGCGCCTCGAGGGGACGGCAGTGATGCAAACACAGCAGGCGCTGTTGACGCGCGTGGCGTACGCCGAATCCACCGAAGCCGCCGAGGAATGGGCTTATGAGGGCAACCGCTGGGTGCGGCCGGGCGAAACGCTGATCGTCCTGGTGCCGGTTGGCGAACCCACTCCCACGCCTCCCTCCGTGCCGTCGCCTGTTCCCACCGACCTGCCGAATTGGCGGATTTGGTGGGAATTGTTCTTTGGGGATCATTAATCCTGTCGATGGGAACGCTGCTGAAAGGGCCAAAAATGCCTGGCGATCTGGAATTTGTGCTGCCGCGCCCTTCGGGGGCGCGGTTTCTCGTCTCGCGGTGATGACTGACAGAGCGAACGATGATGATAGACACTTCCGCCGTTTTCTCCCCTATGCTAAAAAATAGGCACGCGTAAGGAGGCGCCATGTTCAAAACCTTTGATCAAGCCCATCGTTACATCAAAGACTACAACGTCGAGATGGTCGATCTCAAATTCTGTGACTTGTGGGGCCGCTGGCACCATCTCACCATCCCCAGCAGTCAATTTCTGCCCGATTTGATGGAGAAGGGCATTGGCTTCGACGGCTCGGCCGTCGGGCTGAAGTCGGTCAAGGCGGGCGACATGGTGCTCGTCCCCGACCTGGGGACGGCTTTCATGGATCCCTTCTGGGACATGCCGACGCTGTCGTTCATCTGCACCACCCTCGAGGCCGACACCCATGCCATTTTCGAAAACGATCCGCGCAACATTGCCATCCGGGCCGAGGAGTACCTCAAGAGCACCGGCATTGCCGACGAGAGCCGCTGGGGGCCGGAATTCGAGTTCTACATCTTCGACAGCGTTTCTTACGAATACGGCGTCAACCGAGCCAGTTACAGCATCACCTCGAGCGAGGCCGACTGGAACAGCGCCCAGGGCGGCCATGGACATTACATCCCTTTGCACGGCGGCTATCATGCCATCCCGCCCAAGGATCAACTCTACAAAATCCGCTCTGAAATGGTCCGCCACCTGGAAAGGATGGGCGTGCCGGTCAAATACCATCATCACGAGGTCGGCGGGCCGGGGCAGTCGGAGATCGAGACGCCGATGATGAGTCTGATCCAGGCGGGCGATGCGACCATGATCATCAAGTATGTAACCAAAATGACGGCCCATGCTCATGGGCAGACGGCCACGTTCATGCCCAAGCCGCTCTACGGCGAGGCCGGTTCGGGAATGCATTTCCATCAACACCTTTTCAAGAAGGGCAGGAATGTTTTCTACGATCCCAAGGGCTACGGCTGTCTTTCGCAGGAGGCGCTGTACTATATCGGCGGCCTGCTCCAGCACGGGCCGGCGCTGCTGGCGATCACCAACCCCAGCACGAATTCCTACCGCCGGCTGGTGCCGGGATACGAAGCGCCGGTCAACGCCTTCTTCTCGCTCGGCAACCGCAGCGCGGCGGTGCGCATTCCCAAATACGCCAACCAGCCCGATTCGGCCCGCATGGAATTCCGCCCGCCGGATGCGACCGGCAACGTCTATCTGATGCTGGCCGCCATGCTGATGGCCGGCCTGGATGGAATCCGCAACCAGATCGACCCGACCGAGGCCGGCTTCGGGCCGATTGACCAGAACATCTTCGCCTGGAGCGAGGAGCAGCGCGCCGGCATTAAATCCCTGCCCTCCTCGCTCAACGAGGCCCTGCGGGCGCTGGAAGACGACCACGACTTCCTGACCACCGGCGGCGTCTTCCACGAAGATTTGATTCGGCAATGGATTGACTACAAGCGCAATCAGGAATACTTTGCCGTTCGCAACCGGCCGCACCCCTACGAAATGAGCCTGTATTTCGACGCCTGACTCATGCCCGTTCCTCGTCTTTGCCTGCCGCTCGTTGTTCTGAGCGTCGGCCTGGCTGCCTGCGGCGCGCCCGGCCGCCTGGAAGCGGGTCAAAGCCTGCCCCTGGCCTCCCTCAGCCAGAACTACGTCGAGGTGCGCGTTTCCCTGGAAATCGATTCGGATGCCGAGACCTGGCTAACGGCCACCTACACGCCGCTCGATGCAGGTGCTCATCTGTACGCCCTGGACCTGCCGCCGGACGGTGTCAACGGAGTCGGGCGGCCAACCCGACTCGAATTGCCGCCCGGTTCCCCCTTGCAGGCTCTCGGTCCGCCGACCGCCTCGGTTGAGGCGACGGCGCAGGACTCCTTCTTCCCCGACCTGCGCGTCTATCCGCCCGGCCCGGTGACGTTGCGCCTGCCGGTGATCCTGCCGCCGGGCGCGGCCTGGGTCGAGACGCAAGTCTCTGTGACGTATATGGCTTGCAAGGGCAATGCTTGTCGTCCGCCCGTGATCCATGGGTTGATCCCGGTGCGCGTGCCCGGCGCGGACCTGATCGGGCCTTGATTCTCCGCCGATTCTTTGTGAGATGGACTTCGCGAGGTGAAATTTTGAAGAGAACGTTTCTCCTGTTCCTGGCTGCAACGTTGTTATTTGCCTGCACATTGACCCCTGTGCCGCTGCCGCCGACCCAGACCCCCGTGCCGACCGCAACGGCCTTGCCGACTGCAACGGTTGCTCCTCTGCTGACGGAGATGGGAGGCTACACGCTGGTTTATATTCATCTCTACGAGGGCGCGTTCAATGACCTGCTGGCCGAGCATGCTCGCCGGGCGGCGGCCCTGGGTCAGCAGCCGATTGCCTATTTCACCGCTCATTGGTGCCCGTCCTGCAGGGTTCTATCAGACGGCCTCTCTGAGCAACACCCGGCCTTGGTGGAAGCCTTCGAGGGCGTTTACCTCATTTGTATCAATGTGGATGAATGGGGCTGGGGCGTGCCCGGCTCGGATTTCCCCCGCGTGGAAGCCATTCCCGCTTTCTATCGGCTGGACAACAACGGCCGTTACACCGGCGACTCGATCGATGGCTCTGCCTGGGAAGCCGATACGCCCGAAAACATCGCCCGCGTGATGGGACCCTGGCTGCATCGTTGAGCGGCCTCTTCCGCGGGCCGCGGAAAGGCTTGGGCTGACATTTGTCCATCGGCGCAGACGGTTGGCGCCTCGATGGCCTGGATTGGAAAGGAATGCAATGACTCTAGACATGTGGTTGACTCTGGCGATCCTGGCATTTGCCATTCTGTTCTTCGTCACCGAATGGCTGCGCGTAGATGTGGTGGCATTGATCGTGGTCGTGGCCTTGATGATGAGCGGCGTGCTCACGGCGCAGCAGGCCATCGCCGGTTTTTCCAACCCGGTCGTGATCACGATTGCTTCGCTCTTCGTCATCGGCGGCGGCATCTTGCAGACCGGCCTGGCGGAGGCAATCGGCAACCGCGTCTTGAAGATTGCCGGCGGCCACCCCACCCGCCTGATGGTCATGATCATGATCGCAGTGTCGCTCCTGTCTGCTTTCATGAGCGATACCGGGACGGTGGCGGTGCTGCTGCCGGCGGTGATGGCGCTGGCGGCTGGCGCCCGCATCAGCCCGTCGCGCCTGTTGATTCCCCTCTCCTTCGGCTCGCTGCTGGGAGGCGCCGCTACCCTGATCGGCACGCCGCCCAACCTGATCGTCAGCGACCTGCTGCGTCAGCATGGCTATCCGCCTTTCCGCTTCTTCGACTATACCCCCATCGGATTGGCTCTGATCGCGGCCGGCATTCTGTTCATGTTGCTGTTCGGCAGGCGGCTGCTGCCCGACCGCAGCCCGGTTCAGGAAGTCCAGCGGATCGAAACGCTCAGCGACCTGGTCAACCGTTACCGGCTGCCCCACAACCTGTTCCGCCTGCGCGTGCGCGGCGCCTCCCGCCTGGTCGGCAAGACGATTGCCGAGGCGGCCTTCGGGCGCGATTTTCATGTCAACATCATCGAGTTGCGCCGCCAACCCGAAGCGCGTCCGCTGATTGGGCTGGGAGATGGCTTCCTGGTCTGGAAGGCGGGCAAGGCAAGAGGCATGAAGCCCTCCGTAGAGACGACCTTTCAGCCGGAGGACGTGATCATCGTCCAGGGCGAACCGGCCAATGTGGCCCACCTGGCGGCTTCGTGGGACCTGGGGGTGCAGCCGGCCAATGCCGAGGACGAGCAGGCATTGATGAACCAGGAGGTCGGTCTGGCCGAGGTGATTCTTCCCCAGGAGTCGCGTCTGATCGGCAAGACGCTGGTCGAGTTGCATTTCGGGAGCGCCTACCGCCTTTCGGTTTTGGATATCCAGCGGCCAGGGCATGCTCAAAAATTATCGTTGAAAGAGACTCCGCTGCGTTTCGGCGACACCCTGCTGGTGCAGGGGTCTTGGGAGAACATCCTGGCGCTTCGCAAACAGCGGCGCGATTTCGTGGTCATCGGCGAGCCGGAAAGGAAACTGGGCGAGGTCAAACGTTCCAGGGCGCCCCTGGCAGCCCTGATCCTGGTCGGCATGCTGGTGGCCATGGTGGGCGAGTTCGTGCCGCTGGCGACGGCCAGCATGGCCGGCGCCTTGCTGATGATCCTGAGCGGATGCGTCAAGATCGACGAGGCCTATGGTTTCATTGACTGGAAGAGCATCGTCCTGGTGGCCGGAATGCTGCCGATGAGCACGGCGCTGGAAAAGGTCGGTTTGATCAGCCTGGTCTCCGAAAAGTTGACAGGCAGCCTGGGACTGCTGGGACCGGTCTGGATGCTGGCGGGATTGTTCCTGCTGACCTCCCTCTTCACCCAGGTACTTTCCAACACGGCGACGGCGGTGCTGCTGGCGCCGTTGGCTTTGGCCAGCGCGCAGAATCTGGGGGTCCAGCCGCAGGCTTTTCTGATGGGGGTGGCGATTGCGGCCTCGATGGCGTTTGCCTCGCCGGTGGCTTCGCCGGTCAACACACTGGTGATGGCGGCAGGCAGTTACCGTTTCGGCGATTATCTCAAGATCGGTCTGCCGCTGATTCTGCTGATGACGCTCGTGGCCGTCTTGTTTTTGCCTCTCCTTTGGCCGTTCTAGGGTAGAGGCGCGGTTTGAGGCGGCGGGACGATCATGCCTGCCGCCAGAGGATCAGCCGCGTCCACCACAGACGGCGGCGCAGCCCGAGCCAGGCGCGCACTGCCCGGCGGATCTCTGGGCGGGAGGGGGCGCGCCCGGCGTACAGACTGCGCACGTATAGGCCGGTCAGCCAGTCCAGGTCGCGGCGGATGGCGGCGGCCATTTTGGATACTCCCTTCAGGCCGCTGAATTTGTCCAGACGGAGAGCGAGAGCCGCAGCAAACTCGTGCGGCGTCAGCGCCCCGGCCCCGGGCAGGGACCAGCCTCTCCCTTGCCGGTACAGCCGCCGGTAGATGACGCGGATGGCAGCCTCGCCGGGCTGCAAACGCAGCAGCCAGCCTTCCATGGGAATTGCCAGCCCCAAAAGGAGCACAACCAGGCCGATCCCCAGCCAGACCGGAGGAAGGGTCGCTCTTTGTTGCTCTGCGGCAGCCTGCTCCTGTTCCTGCTGGCGGGCGGCGGCCAGTTCGGCCGCGCTGACCAGGGGCAGATCGCGCGGCCGAAAAATGCGCGGCTGGTTGGAAGTCGGCTCGAACTCGATCCAGCCGATGCCCGGAAAATAGATTTCTACCCAGGCGTGGGCGTGGTTTTCGCGCACCACAAAGCGCCGATTGCCCTCTTCGTAGAAGCCGCGCGAATAGCCGAGGACCAGCCGGGCCGGGATTCCGACCGACCGCGCCAGTACCGCCATCGAGGCGGCATAGTAATCGCAATATCCCTCTTGCAGGTCGAACAAAAAGAAATCAACGGCGTCGCGCCCGAGCGGGGGGGCAGGAACATCGAGGTTGTAGGGAAAGCGACGCAGATAGGCCTCGAGGGCGGCGGCCTGATCGTAAGGCGTCGGCTGGCCGGCGGTGACCTCGAAGGCCAGGCTGCGCACCCGCGCCGGTAGGTTGTCGGGCAGTTGCAGGTAGCGGGCGCGAATCTCCTCGGGGTAGTCGGTTCCCGCTGCTTGCAGCCGCTCGACAGAGACGACTGCCACCCGCGAGACGGCCGTATAGCGCTCGGCGCTGCTCTCGGCGCCGGCGAAGTCGCCGGGCGCATGCCAGGCCAGGCGGGCAGGCTGATCGAGCGCGAGCAGTTCGCCGGTCACCAGAATGGCCGTTCCGCGGTTGGCCCGCTGGACGTGCTGGCTGATGGTCAGGTAGAGTTCGGGCCGGAGGTCTAGGTCGGGCTGGATCGGCTGGTTGGCGGGCCATTCTTGTGGGCGGCCGGTGGAGGCGCTCCAGCCGCGGCCGGTGTACAGGTCGAAGGTCTGGCTGCGCCAGTAGTAGCGGATCGGGTCTTCGGGCACCTCGCCGTGCAGGCGGGCAGTCTCGGGGACCGGTTCGTAGCCTTCGACGATCACATACATGACTGCCTCGCTCGACAAGCGCGGCCCTGCCCCGATCAGGTGGCTGCCGGAGATGAAACTGCCGGCCCCGCGCTCGCCCGCTTCGGGCGTCTGCTGGAGGCCGAGCGATTCGGCCAGGCGTTCGTCGCGCTGTTCGAAGATCTGGTCGACGCGTTCGACGATCTTGGGGATGGAAATGGAGGGGAAAAGGGCGGCGAAGACCACCAACCCCAGCGTCAGGGCGAAGACCGAGGCGGCCAGCGAGGGTTCGACCTCGGCCTGATCGAGACGGTCGGCCTGCCAGCGGCGGCGGGCGCCGGCAAAACTCTGCACGGCTTGCAGGGCAACGATGGAGGCCCCCAGCAGGAGCACCCAAACCAGCCCGGTCCGTGAATTGGTGTAGTAGACATTGAAGACCAGCAGGGCGGCCCCCGGCAGAAGACCGATCAGGACGGCCTCGCGCCGGCGCGTCAGCCAGGCGGCCCACAGGGCAGTCAGCCACAAGACCGCGCCCCAGAACAGGCCGACCGCCAGCGGGTCGGTGGCGACCACCTCGCCGCCGACCAGACGCGACCAGTTGAGCAGACGGCTCCAGAGGGTTGTCAGGCTGCTGGCCAGGGCGTTCCAGGCCTCGGCCAGGGCGGGGAGGTCGAGCGGCTGGCGGCGCAGAAAGCGGAAGGCCGTCAGCAGGGCGGCAGAGAGCAGAGTCCAGAGCGGGGTGGCCAGGCCGCCGGTCGTCAGCAGGAGGACGGGAATGCCCGTCGGGACGGCGATCAGGGCAGCCCAGGCCGTCTTGAGGGGCGAGCGCGCCAGTTGCCAGGCCAGCAGCGCGCCGCACAGGACGGTCAGCAGGGCGGCCTGGGGGGAAATGTCGCCCATCAGGCTGGACAGTCCGACCGCCATGCTGCCCAGGCTCAGGCTGAGCAGAGAAATATAGACGAGATTCAAACCGCCCAGGCGGCGGATCAGCCAGCGCAGGAGGGCGGCCATCCAATCGAGCATCATCGCACCCGCCTCCATTCGACCTGCAGCGGACGGCGCACCGGCACGGCTTTGCCCGGCCCGGTGATGCGCCATTCCCATTCGCCTTCGTGGCCGCGCCTTTCGGGCCGGTCGAGCAGGTCGGCGGTGACGATCGTGTGGCTGAGGCCGTGTCTCTGGAAGAGATCCGCCAGGCCGCGGGCGTTTCCCTGCCCGCCAAAACTGGCCGGATCGAAGAGCAGGACGGTCGGGATGATTCCCAGACGGGAAAGTTGCAGCAAGGCCCCGACCCAGTCGGGTCGCAGGTCGGGGGTGATCAGTACCAGGCTGGCCCCGGCGCGGATCGATTGGCGCGCCTGTTCGAGCAGGTCCTCCAGCGGACGGCTGCCGCGGGTGGCCAGCGCCAGGGCGCGCAGGATGTCCATCAACTGGGTCGGCGAGCGGCGCGGCGGCATCCAGGTCAAGTCCGGGCCGCACGTCACCAGCCCGACGGCGTGGCCCTGACGCAGGCCGCGGTCGGCCAGCGAGGCGGCCAGCACCACGCCGTGCTCCTCGGTCGAGCGCTCGCCCTCGCCGATCTGGACGCCGGCGTGCAGGTCGAGCAAGATCCACCAGTCGCTGGAGGGCATTTGTTCGAACTGGCGGATGTAGAGGTGGTCGCGGCGGGCGGAGGTGGGCCAGTGGATGGCCTTGAGCGGGTCGCCCTCGAGGTATTCGCGCACCGTCTGGGCAGAGACGGTGTGTTCGAGCGCCGAACGGCGGTGACGGCGGCCTTCGCCGGCCCGCCCGCCGGAGGCGACCTCGATGGCCGGCAGAGGCAGCACCGGCGGCAGGACGAGCAGAATGGCCGAATCGGGCAGATGGGTTTCGAGGCTGTAGAGGCCGATCGGGTCGCCGCAGTGCAGGGTGGTCGGACCGAGGGTGTAGAGTCCGCGCCGGGTGCAGACGCCCTCGGTGCGCCACTGGGTGATGTCCTCGGCGCCGACGGCGGTCACCCGGCTGGCGGTGTAGTGGGGCAGGTTGGAGTGGTCGCGCACCTCCAGCCAGACGGCCGGCGCCCAGCCGGTGTTCGAGACGGTGAAGCGCTCCTCCAGTCGGTCGCCGACCTGCGTCCAGCCGTAGCGCATCTCACGTTCGATGGACAGGTGACGCGCTAGGCTGCGTACCCACAGCCAGGCCAGCAGCCAGCCGCCGCCCAGGATGGCCAGCAGGGCCGTCCAGGTCTTGTCGGGCCACAGAACCTGCAGGACGAACAGGAGAATGGCCAGGGCAGGCCAGAGGCGCGAACGCAGACGAATCTTGGCAGGCGGCAGATTTTCCATCTCGAATCGGCCGGAGCGTGCTACAATCGAGCCTTGACTCCGGCTCGACAATCTTACATGAGAGCCGAGATCCAGTCAATGAAAACGAGGATGCCATGAAAACGAAGAAACAGATCGAACAACAGGTCGAGTCCTTGCTGGCCCAGATGACCCTGGCCGAGAAGGTCGCCCTGCTTTCCGGGCGCGACCTCTGGCACACCGTCTCGATCGAACGGCTGGGGATTCCGTCCATCGCCATGACCGACGGCCCGCACGGCGTGCGCGCCGCCGACCCCGCCACCGGACGCAAGATCGGCCCGGCGACGGCCTTCCCGACCGGAGTCTCGATGGGCGCTTGCTGGAATCCGGACCTGGTCGAGGAAGTCGGCCGCGCCCTGGGCGAGGAGACGCGCGGTATGGATTGCGACATCCTGCTCGGGCCATGCGTCAACCTCGTGCGCGATCCGCGCGGCGGCCGCAACTTCGAGACCTATGCCGAAGACCCCTACCTGGCCGGGCGGACGGCGGCGGCCTACATCCGCGGCGTCCAGAGTCAGGGTGTCGGGACTTCGCTCAAACATTACGCCGTCAACAACTACGAGATCGAACGCTTGCGGGCCTCGTCGGAAGTGGATGAACGCACGCTGCGCGAACTCTATCTGGCGCAGTTCGAGATGGCGGTCAAGGAGAGTCAGCCCTGGACGGTGATGTGCGCCTACAACCGCGTCAACGGCGTCTATGCCAGCCAGCACGACACCCTGCTGAACCGAATTTTGCGCCAGGAATGGGGCTTCGAGGGCGCGGTCATCTCGGACTGGGGTGCCAATCACACCATCTTCGAGTCGATCGCCGGCGGGCTGGACCTGGAAATGCCCGGCCCGGCGCGCTACTACAAACTGCTGGCCGAGGCCGTCCAGAACTGGCAGATTCCGGCCGAGGCGGTGGACGCGGCCGCCCGACGCGTGCTCGGCCTGATCGTCCGTTCGGGGCGCATGGACGGGAAACGGCCCACGGGGGCGGTCAACACCCCGGCCCATCAGGCGCTGGCGCGCCGGCTGGCCGAGGAGGCCATCACCCTGCTCAAGAACGACGGGGGTATTCTGCCGCTGGAGGACATCCGCTCGTTGGCGGTCATCGGGCCGAACGCGGCCGAGGCGGTCATCCAGGGCGGCGGCAGTTCGCGCGTCCCGGCGCCCTACCGCGTCAGCCCGCTGGAGGCGCTGCAGAGGAAACTGGGCAAGCAGGTGCGCATCGAGTACGAGCAGGGCTGCGACAACTTCGACGAGCCGCACGACGTCCCCTCTGCCTGGCTGGGCAGTCTGCGCCTGCGCGCCTATGCCGCCGACGATTTCAGCGGCCAGCCGATGATAGAGCAGGAGGGCGTCCCGGCCGAAATGTGGCTCCACACCGGCTGGTCGGATGAGCCGGTCAAACCGCAGGCCTTCGTTTGGGAGGGCGCCCTGAGCCTGCCCGCCGACGGCCTCTACCGCTTCTCCCTGCGCCATTCGGGCCGCGCCCGTCTCTTGCTGGACGGTCAGCCTGTGCTGGAAGGTCGGCCTTCCGCGCCGGAGCGCGGCAACGCGGCCACGGAGACGGTCTCCTTGAAAGCCGGCCAGCACGCCCTGCGCCTCGAACTCGTCCGCCCGCTGAACGAAGAGATCGTCTCCTTCAAACTCGGCCTGGCGCGCGCCTTCGAATCGGGCCGCGACCCGCGCCGGCAGCGCGCCCTCGAACTGGCCTCCCGCTGCGAGGCGGTGCTGTTCTTCGGCGGCTACCCCGAGGCTTTCGAGTCGGAAGGCTGGGACCGTGAGCACATCCGCCTGCTCGGCGGCCAGGACGAGTTGATCACCGCCCTGGCGGAGGCCAACCCGCGCCTGGCGGTGGTGCTCAACGTCGGCGCGCCGGTGGCCATGCCCTGGATCGAACAGGTTCCGGCGGTGGTGCTGGCCTACTACCCCGGCCAGGAGAACGGCAACGCTGTGGCGTCTGTCCTGCTCGGCGAGGTCAACCCATCGGGCAAACTGCCGGTCACCTTCCCGAAGCGTCTGGAGGATACACCGGCTTTCCTCAACGCCGCCTACCCCGGCTGCCGCGAAGTGCGCTACGGCGAGGGCATTTTCGTCGGTTACCGCTATTACGATGCCCGTCAGGTGGAACCGCTCTTCCCCTTTGGACACGGCCTGTCGTACACATCCTTCGAGTACGGCGGGTTGAAACTGCCCAGGAAAGTCCGACGCGGCCAACCGGTCACCGTGACGCTGACGGTGACGAACCGCGGCCCGCGGGCGGGCAAGGAGGTCGTCCAGTTGTATCTGGCCGACCCGCAGGCCAGCCTGCCGCGCCCGCCTAAGGAACTGAAGGGCTTTGTCAAAGTGGCGCTCGAACCGGGTCAATCGCAGACGGTGACCTTCACGCTCGATGAGCGCGCGCTGTCTTTCTACGATCCGGCGCAAAAGCGCTGGGTGGCCGAAGCCGGCGAGTTCGAGGCGCTGATCGGCAGTTCGTCGCGCGACATCCGCCTGCGCGGGCGGTTCGTTCTGAGCGATTGAGCAGGCGCCGGCCAGCATCGGGGTTCCATCCCCGGCTGAAAACGCGCGAGCCGCCCACCTGTACCTACAGGGCGAAGGCGGCTCGACGCGTTCCTCGGCCCGCCGGAACGCGCTTTTGCCTGGGAACACGATGCCGGCGTCATCCGTGGGGGGCGTGACCCGCCTTGCAAGCGAACCCTTTTATTTTGTGATAAATTATGCTAAAATTATTGATATACTATGTAATATACAGTATAATGTGACTAAAGGTGAGAGATGAACAGAGACGAACTACTCGAAAACACCATCCTTGAACTGCGCCGCGGCCTGATCGTCCTGGTCGTTCTGAGTCAATTGGACGAGCCGCAGTACGGCTACTCGCTCATCAAGCGCCTGGCCGAGGGGGGGCTGGAGATCGACCAGGGCACGCTCTATCCCCTCCTGCGCCGCCTGGAATCCCAGGGCCTGTTGACCTCCGATTGGCGCATCGAGGGCGAGCGGCCGCGGCGCTATTATGTGCTCAGCGAGGAGGGCAGACAACTGTTGCCCAGGCTGAAAGAGGAATGGAACGGCATCGTGTCCACGATGACGCGCATGCTTTCATAATCATTTTAAGGAGAACTGAAATGAACCTGATTGACATTTATCTCTCTGAAGTGGAGCGTTACTTGCCCTGGAAGGGCCGCGCGGACATTCAGGCCGAACTACGCTCGACGCTGGAAGACCTCGTCGAGGAGCGCGCCCGCCAGAGCGGCCAGGCCGCCGACAATGAAGACCTCGTCCTGCAGGTGCTGGAGGAGTACGGTGATCCGGAAAAGGTGGCGCGTTCCTATCGGGGCGAGCAATACCTGATCGGGCCGCGTCTCTATCCGGTCTTCGAGAAGATCGTTTGGATCGTCCTGCCCATCATGCTTGTCCTCTCGCTGATCGGCGCGGTTGTCTCGCTGACCGGCCTGCAAGTCGAGGCCCGCGAACTGCCGGCGGTGATTGGCGCTGTGTTGGGCAATCTCATCGGAGCGGTGATTACCACGGTGGGGAGCATTGCGGTCATCTTCGCCATCCTCGAGCGTTTTGTGCCGGAGTTCCGGTCGAAGCCCACGGAGAAGACCTGGGAGGCGCGTTCCCTGTTGAAGGTTTCGCCGCCCGACCGCGTCAAGCCGGTCGAATTGATCGTGGAAATCCTCCTGATCATCGTTGGATTGGTGATCTTCAACTTCTTCCCCCAACTCATCAACATCGGGTATTCCAACAATGGCAGTTGGTGGATCGGGCTGGTTGCGGTGAATGCCGCTCATGCCTGGGAACGGAGTCTGCTCTCGGAGGTCTTCTTCCGCTATCTCCCCTACCTGAATCTCTTGTGGGGGGCGACCATTGTCTTCGATATCCTCCTGCTTCAACGCGGCCGCTGGGAGGTCTGGAGCCGCTGGAGCCTGATCGGCCTCAAGGCGCTGGGCATTGTCCTGGCGGCGGTCATGCTGGCCGGTCCCTCGCTGATTGGCGTCACGGTCGAGTCGCTGCAGGCGGCGGGTTTCCCGGCGGACGAGGAAGCGATCCGCAGTCTGGTGATCATCCTGAATCAGGGCGTGCGCCTGGCGCTGATTTTGGCCATCCTCTTCAACGGCCTGGACGCGGTGAAGGCGATGCTCCGCCTCTTTCGCGACCGGAAGCCGGCCGCGGTGCCCCGAGCCTGAGCGTCCCGCTCGAACTTCATCCGTCCTCCCTGGCTGCCGGGGAGGACGGCGGCCCTGGGAGAGCATGATACAATAAAGCCTTGTTGTCATCCACCATCCCCTCCGCTGGAGGAGACATGCCGAAATTTCTCCGTCTTTCGCCGAAAAAACCGTCGGCGCCCCGTCCTCGAACGGACGCGCCAGGACGGCGTCTGATCCTCTTCTCGGCCCTTTTTCTGATTTCCGGTATTGCTGCTCTGATCTATCAGGTCATCTGGGTCAGGGTGCTGGAACAGTATTTTGGCGTCACCATGGTTGCCGTGACGCTGATTGTGGCGGCTTTCATGGCCGGCCTGGGGTTGGGGTCGCTGGTCGGCGGGCGGATTGCGCGGCGGGTCCGGTCGGCGCTGGCCGCTTTCGGGCTGGTGGAATTGGGCATCGGCCTTTTTGGCGTCTTCAGTCTGGCGTTGATTACGCGGGTGGGAATCGCCACGGCAGGCCGTCCTTATGGGGTCGTATTCATCTTTAGTTTCCTGTTGCTGCTTGTTCCCACCTTTCTGATGGGGATGACGCTGCCGCTGCTCTCGCAGGGGCTGATCGACCGCACCGAAATCTCCGGGCAAGTCATTGGGCTGCTCTACGGCATCAACACCTTGGGATCGGCCTTGGGTTCGCTCCTGGCGGCCTATTTCCTGATCGGCCAATTTGGCCTGGATGGAAGCGCGCGGGCAGCCTGTTTGCTCAACCTGAGCGTAGCCGCCTGCGCCCTGGCGCTGACAGGCTGGGAGCGCGGTCTGCGCCGGGCGGAGGAGGAACCGCCGGCTCGTCCGGCCGCCCAGGCCGTTCGTTGGGGGTACACCCGTATCCTGTTCGCCTCTTTTCTGGTCGGATTCATCGGGCTGGGATACGAAATGTTGTGGGTGCGGCTGCTAGGGGTGGTCAATAAGAACACCGTCTATGGTTACCCAAGTATGTTGGCCGTCTTTCTCTTTGGGTTGGCCATCGGCGGTTATTTGTGGGGGCGCAAAGCCGACCAGGCCTCCGATCCGATTCGTCTGTTCGTCAAAATCGAGTTGGGTTTGGCGCTGACCGCCGCCTTTACCTTCTTGCTGTTGAGCGCCCTCCTGTTGAACGAACCGGGTGCCTCGTGGCTGCGCAACGGCTTCGAGACCATTCAGCGGCCGCCGCCCCCCTTGATCTACACAGACGAGGGCCGTTTGAGCATCTATGCTGGCCGTTTGCTGCGCGGCCTGTTCGAATATTTTGCGCCCATTCTGTTGCTCGTCTTGCCTGCCTGCTTGGTGATGGGCGGGGGACTGCCGGTGCTCGACCGGATTGCCATCGAAAGCCCGCAGGTCGCCGGTCGGCGGGTTGGGGATATTCACCTGGCCAACATTCTCGGTTCGGTCTTCGGGACTCTGGTGACCAGTTTCGTGCTGCTCGAATTCCTGGGCAGCGAACTGACCTTCAAGGTGCTGGTGGGGCTGAGCCTGGTCTTTTTGCTGCTCTACCTGACCAGCCTCAAATCTGCCCCTCGGACCCGTGGCGCGGACTTGGCGCTGCTGGCTGCCCTGGCGATCGCCGCGCTGCTGATTCTCCCCGCTCGGGGGGCTTTCTACACCTCGCTCTACGAGACCGGCACGGGGGCGCGCGCCATCGTGCGCGAATCGGGCGATAGCGTGCTGGCGATCTCGATGCACGGTCAAAGCGACGCCCCCGCCTGGCTCTGGATCGGCGGGCAGACCAACAGCATGTTCCCCAGCGCCGGCCGTTACGAGAATAATGCCCTGGTCTGTGCTGGAGCCAGTCGTCCCGAGCGCATCCTGGTCATTGGCTTCGGCGGCGGACACACTGCCGCTCTGCTGGCCAGCATTCCCGAAGCGCACCAGATCGTGGTCGTTGAGTTGATGGAGGATCTGGCTCCTTTCCTCCGGGAAAACATCCCGATGGTTGAGGCCTTGCTCCAGGATGAGCGTGTACTCTATTTGGTAGACGATGGCCGCCGTTATCTCTACGCTGATCCGCAGTCCAGATTCGACCTCATCTCGATTGACCCTCTACGGCGCTTTACTGCTGGCCACAATAGTCTGTATTCCAGCGAGGCGCTCAGGCTCTATCAATCGCATCTGAGCGAAAACGGCGTCTTGTGCCTGTGGCAGGATGAACAACATGTCATTCCTCATACGGTAGCGCAGGTTTTCCCCTATGTGGATAGTTTTCGAGACGTGACCGTCGCCAGCAATGCTCCCTTGCGTTACGATTATGCCTACATGGATGCCGTAGCCCGCGCCTACCTGACCCATCCGCTCAATGCCGGTATCCCTGAGTTGCAAGAATGGGTCTCGCCGCTCAATATCTTGCCCACTTTTGTGCGCGGCCGGGAGACGATTCTGGGGGAGGAGAACGGCGGGCCGGTGCTCACTGACATGCGGCCCTGGCTCGAATACTATTATTTTCATCCCCCCGAAATGCCGCCTCCTGCTCGTAACGAGGCCGATTTCCGGGATTTCCTGACGCGGCTGGAAGGGTGCGGGGACTCCTGTCGCCAGGCGATTCTGAGCAGATAGAACGGGTCCCCCGACGCTTTTGAGAAAGGCGCATTCCTGCCACCCACGCCGGCGACTCCAGCCTCCGGCGGTTGCGGCCGCGGGAACTGTTGGCTTCCTCAAGGGGACACACTTTCACAAAATTTGTGACGGTCTTTATCAAACCTTTACATTCATCTGATATCCTATGGTCAACAAATTCACTTGAGGAGCATGTGACATGAAAAAGACTCTCATTGTGGTCGCTTTACTGGCTGTTTTATTGACCGGCGTTGGTGTGGGCCAGGTTGCTGCCCAGGGCGAACAGCCCCCGCGCGCCGGCGGCGGTGTGCTGCATCCCTACATGGTCGCTGCATTTGCCGCCCGCTTGAATCTGAGCGTCGAGCAGGTTGAATCTGCTCTTGCGGCAGGCCAGACGCTCTATCAAATTGCCCTCGCCAACGGCGTCTCGGCGGCTGACTTTCCGGCTCTGATGACCGAGGTCCGGCAGGCGGCTATTCGGGCTGCCCTGGCGGATGGCGTCATCACCCAGGCCCAGGCCGACTGGATGCTGGCTCGCGGTCAGGGGCGGGGTCGCGGCGGCATGATGGGCGGCGCCGGCCGGGGAGCCTGCGGCGGGACGGGCGTTCCCATCGGCTCTGGCTTCCGAGGCGGACGCTGGCAAACCAACAACCCGTAACCGTTTGCTCGGGGCGGATGACGAATCCGCCCCGAGTCATTTTCTGGCGTGATGATCATCACGTCTTTGTTTTAATTTATTGACCAGACAAGCCTGGCAGGGTAGAATTGGGGCGACCTTTCCCCAGGAACTGTCCATGCCTGTCTATCGTTTCATTGTTCGTTTCCAGCGCGCCGACGATCCGCGTTCCGTCGGCCTGCTTGCCGATGCCCGTGCCCTGGGCTTGACTGCTCTGGCGTGTATCCAATGCCAGGACCTCTTCTTCATCGAGGGCCAACTGTCGCCGGACGAATGTCAGCAGTTGGCCCGCTCGCTTTTAATTGACCCGCTGACTCAATCGTTTGATTGGCGCGAACTCCCCGCCTCTCCTGCCGACCCGCCGCCTGGCGCGCTCATAGTCGAGGTGGCCCTGCGCCCCGGCGTCACCGACCCGGTGGCTGATGAAATCGTCCGCGCCGCTCACCAACTCGGTCTGACCGGCGTCCGCCGCGCCGCCACCGGCCTCCGTTATCTTTTCTTCTTTGCCCCCTCCGCCTCCATCCGCGAATCCGTGACCCAATCCGTTCCCGTCCGCGCTTCCGCGACAGAGTCCGTGACAAACTCCGTGACCCAATCCGTTTCCGTCCGTGAATCCGTGACAAAGTCCGTGACAGAGTCCGTTATCGAATCCGTGATCAACCCCGTCATCCACCGCTGGGCGCTGGGCGAAATCGAACCGTCCTTCCCGGTCGAGGCCGAATCGAGCGGCGCGGTCGAGACCCTCCGCCTGCGCGGGCTGACAGATGAAGCCTTGTTGGCCCTTTCTGCCCAACGCCGCGCTGCCCTCGACCTGGCCGAGATGCAGGCCCTCCGCGCCTACTGCGAGCGCGAAGGCCGCGACCTGACCGATGTCGAGTTCGAGACCATCGCCCAGACCTGGTCCGAGCATTGTGTCCACAAGACCTTCAAAGCCCTGATCGAGATTGAAAATTCCCTCGACGGCGGTCTGCCGTCCGTCGTCAACGGTCCGTCATCCACCGTCAACGGCCTCTTCAACACCTACATCCGCGCCGCCACCGAAAAGATTGCCGCTCCCTGGGTACTCTCTGCGTTTGTGGACAACGCCGGCGTCATTGACCTGGACGGCGAAAACGAAATCTCCTTCAAAGTCGAGACCCACAACCACCCCTCGGCCATCGAACCCTTCGGCGGGGCCAACACCGGCGTCGGCGGGGTGATTCGTGATGTGCTGGGCGTTTCGCACAAGCCGATCGCCAACACCGATGTCCTGTGCTTCGGCATGCAGGATACCCCCTTCGATGAACTTCCCCCCGGCGTGCTGCACCCGCGCCGGATTTTTTCGGGCGTCGTGGCCGGGGTGCAGGATTACGGCAACAAGATGGGCATCCCGACCGTCAACGGCGCGATTCTCTTCGACCCCGGCTATGCTGCCAATCCGCTCGTCTTCTGCGGGACGGTCGGCATCGCGCCGCGCCGACGGAGCGGGAGCGGCCCGCGTCCCGGCGACCGGGTGGTCGTCCTCGGCGGCGGCACCGGACGCGATGGCCTGCGCGGGGCGACCTTCTCCTCGATGACGATGGACGCCCAGACGGGCCAGGTCTCCGGCGCCTCGGTGCAGATCGGCAATCCCATCGTCGAAAAAGGCCTGGTGGACGTCATCCTGCCGGCGCGTGAGCGCGGCCTCTACACCGCCATCACCGATTGCGGCGCGGGCGGCCTCTCCTCGGCGGTCGGCGAAATGGCCTCGCGCACCGGCTGCGAGGTCGAACTGGCGCAGGTGCGGCTCAAGTACCCCGGCCTGGCGCCCTGGGAAATCTGGCTCTCGGAGGCCCAGGAGCGGATGGTACTGGCCGTCCCGCCCGAAGCCCTGCCTGCCTTGCAGGAATTGTGCAACTTGCATGATGTGACTTTGATGGACATCGGCGAGTTCACCGCCTCCGGCCGCCTGGTCGTCCGGTACGGCGGGCGGGTCGTCCTCGACCTCGACAACGAATTCCTGCACCACGGCATCCCTCAACGCAAATTGAAGGCGACTCTTCCGGCAGCAGCATCCGGCGATTCGCTCGACCATTCATCTTCTACCGTCCACCGTCCCCCGTCCATTGTCCCCCGTCCCCCGTCCCCTGTCCATTCCCCGCTGCCCCACGTTGACCCCGCCCAGACTCTCCTGCGCCTCCTCGCCCACCCCAACATTGTCTCCAAGGCCGAGGTCATCCGCATCTACGACCACGAGGTGCAGGGCGGGACGGCGGTCAAGCCGCTGACCGGCGCGCAGATGGACGCGCCCTCCGACGCCTGCGTCCTGCGTCCGCTTGGGGCGCGGGGACGGGCCGGGATCGCCCTCGCCAACGGAATCAACCCCGAGTACGGCAAGCGCGATCCCTACCGCATGGCCATGGCCGTCGTGGACGAGGCGGTGCGCAACCTGGTCGCCGTCGGCGCCGACCCGGCCCGCATCGCCCTGCTCGACAACTTCTGTTGGGGCGACCCGCTGCGCCCGGAGACGCTCGGCGCCCTGGTCGAGGCGGCGCGCGGCTGTCACGATGCCGCCCTCCTTTTCGGCGCGCCGTTCATTTCGGGCAAAGATTCGCTCAACAACGAATACCTCGGCGCCGACGGCCAGCGTCACGCCATCCCCCCGACCCTGCTCATCTCGTCCATCGGCGTCATGGCCGACGTGACCCGGGCAATCACAATGGACTTGAAAGAGGCCGGCAACCTGCTCTACCTGATCGGCGACTTTGCCCCCACCTTTGGCGGCAGCCACTTCCACCTGGCGGCCTCCGGCCTTTGTCCGCCGGCCACGCTCAACGAACCCGTGCCGTCGGTCTCCGCAAGGACCCCCGGCGTGTACGCCGCCCTGCACCGCGCCATCGCCTCGGGCCTTGTCCGCGCCGCGCACGATCTTTCGGAGGGCGGACTGGCCGTCGCCGCGGCGGAAATGTGCATCGGCGGACGCCTCGGCCTCGACCTCGACCTGCCGCCCGGCGACCCTCTGCGCCTCCTCTTCGGCGAGACGACCGGCTGCCTGCTCGTCGAAGTCGCCCCGCTGCAGGCCGCGGCCTTCGAGGCCGGCTTCCGCGATCTGCCCCTGCGCAGGCTGGGGCGGGTCGCCGAAACGCCCGCCCTGACCGTTTCGGCAGGCGGCAGCCTCCTCTTCCGTCTGCCCGTCTCGGCCCTTCTCGAAGCCTGGAATACCTCTCTCCACGAACAACTACTGACTGACGACTAGCGACTCATGACGACGAAACCCAAAGCCCTGCTCCTGCTTGCCCACGGCACCAACCGCGACCGGGACGCCGCCGAAGCCCTGACTCTGGCCGGCGCCGACCCCGAAGTCATCCCCCTGAATCTCTTGCGGCAAGCCAGACGGCGTTTCGATGAGTACCAGATGCTGGTCTTGCCCGGCGGCTTTTCCTACGCCGACGCCCTGGGAGCCGGCAAACTGCTGGCCATTGACCTGCAAACCTATTTTGCCGACCAAATTCGAGCCTTTGTCGCCTCCGGCAAGCCGGTCATCGGCATTTGCAACGGCTTCCAGGCGCTGGTCAAGGCCGGGATTCTGCCCGGCGACGGGGTCGAAGCCACGCTGACCTTCAACGCCCGCGGCCGCTTCGAATGCCGCTGGGTGACGCTCCGCCCCGTCTCCTCGACCTGCGTTTGGACGCGCGGGCTGGACGACCTGATCGCCTGCCCGGTGGCGCACGGCGAGGGCAACTTTCAGGCTGCCGCCCCCGACCGGCTGACCGGCCAGATCGCCCTCACCTACGTCCTGCCCGACGGTTCGCCCGCCGGGGGCGCCTATCCGGCCAATCCCAACGGTTCGGTGTTGGACATCGCCGGCCTGTGCAACCCGGCCGGCAACGTCCTCGGCCTGATGCCTCATCCCGAGAATCACATCCACCCCTGGCAACATCCGCTCTGGACGCGCCGCGCCGGCGGGCGCAGCGGGTTACCGTTATTTGAAAATGGCGTGCGCTACGCCGTTCAGCTCTGACTGCGGTGAAGGGGCGCTGCTTTGCCCAACTTATCCGCATAGAGTAAGCAGATGACGCAGATTTTTCTCTCCTCTCTTCGTAATCTGCAACCTCTGCAGATGAAGAGGAAGACAGTTACGATCCGAAAAGGAGGCTCATGATTGCCCAAGAAGACCTTTTGCGCCTGCTTCCGCTGGCCTTCGATTCGACCGACCTGCCGCTGCCCGACAAGGCCAGCGGCAAAGTGCGTGACTGGTACACTTTAGAGGGAGAGAGGCGGCTGATCGTCACCACCGACCGGCTCTCGGCTTTCGACCGCGTCCTGGCGCGCGTCCCGTACAAGGGTCAGGTGCTGAATCAACTCTCGGCCTGGTGGTTCGAGCAGACCGGCGGCATCATTTCTAACCACCTCCTGTCCGTCCCCGACCCGAACGCGGCGGTGGTGGTTGCCGCCCGGCCGTTCCCGGTGGAGGTCATCGTGCGCGGCTACATCACCGGCGTCACCTCGACCGCGCTGTGGTATCGCTACTCGCTTGGCGAGCGCGAGATTTACGGCTACCGCTTCCCTGAAGGCCTGCGCAAGAACGAAGCCCTGCCCGAGCCGATCATCACGCCGACCACCAAGGGCGTCGGCGGGGCGCACGATGAGCGCCTGACCTGCGCCGAAGTGGTGCAAAAGGGTCTGCTCGACGCGGCAGCCTGGGACGAGGTCCAGGCGGCTGCGCTGGCGGTTTTCCGGCGCGGCCAGGAGGTTGCCCGGCGCGCCGGCCTGATTCTGGTGGACACCAAGTACGAGTTCGGCCGCGCCCCCGATGGGCGCATTTTGTTGATTGATGAAGTCCACACCCCCGACTCGTCCCGCTTCTGGAAGGCCGAGAGTTACGCGGCGCGCCTGGCGGCCGGGGAGGAGCCGGAAAACTTCGACAAGGAATTTGTCCGCATCGCCTACGCCGAGCAGGGCTATCGCGGCGACGGCGAGCCGCCGGTGATGCCGGCCGAGTTGTGGGCCGCCGCGGCTCAGCGCTACATTGCCATCTATGAGATGCTGACCGGCGATCGGTTTGCGCCGGGGGCGTATCCGGTGGCGCCGCGGCTGCTGGGCAATTTGCGTGTAGCCAAAATAATCTAGAAGTCGTCTCAAAAACGGTCAACAGAGTGAAACTGGCGGAGAAAGGGATTTTCGATGGACAGACCCCTTGTTGTCGTTCTCATGGGATCGAAAGCCGATCTGGAACATGGCCAGAAGATCGCCGAGGCCTGTCGGGGCTACGGGCTGGAGACTGTGCTGCGGGTCGGTTCTGCGCACAAGACGCCGGAACATGTCGCCCGTCTGCTGGCGGAGTATGAAGCCGATCCGCGCCCGAAGGTGTACATCACCGTCGCCGGGCGGAGCAACGCCCTGAGCGGTTTTGCCGACGGGGCGGTGGACGCGCCGGTCATCGCCTGTCCGCCGCTCTCGGAGGCCTTCGGCGGGGCCGACATCTTCTCGTCGCTGCGCATGCCGTCGGGGATTGCCCCGGCGGTCGTCCTCGAGCCGGTCAACGCGGCGCGGTTGGCGGCGAAAATCCTGGGGTTGGCCGACGCGCGGGTGCGGGAGGCAGTTGCCGGGTCCCGCAAGCGGGCGGCCGAGAAAATTTTGGAGGATGACGCATCCGTAAGATGAGCGAATTCTACAAGCAAGATTCTCCCCGCGAAGCCTGCGGCATCATCGGCGTCTTTGCTCCCCGTGAAGAGGTGGCGCGCATGGCTTTCTTTGGCCTGTTCGCTCTCCAGCATCGGGGTCAGGAAGCGGCCGGCATCGCCGTCTCGGACGGGACGGTCATGCGCCTGCACAAGGATGTCGGCCTGGTTTCGCAGGTCTTTCACCCGCGCAACCTGGCCGAGTTGCAGGGATTGTATGCGATCGGCCACACGCGCTATTCGACGACCGGCTCCTCGTCCATCCGCAATGCCCAGCCGTTCATGATCGAGACGATCCACGGGCCGGTGGCGCTGGCGCACAACGGCAACCTGGTCAACTCGGCGGCACTGCGGGCGGAATTGATGGCGGCCGGGGTGGGATTTTCGTCCTCGTCCGATAGCGAAGTGATGACGATGATGCTGGCGCGCAACGGCGGCGGCGATTGGGTGGAGCGCATCCAACATGCCATGCGGCGCTGGCAGGGGGCTTACTCGCTGGTGGTGTTGACGCGCGAGAGCGTCTACGCGGCGCGCGACCCCTGGGGCTTCCGTCCGCTCAGCATTGGGCTGCTGCCCTCGGGCGGCTACGCGGCGGCCTCCGAGACCGGCGCGCTGCGTACCCTCGGCTGCCGCGCTATCCGCGAGGTGCGGCCGGGCGAAATCGTCACCCTCTCGGACAAGGCGCTGGTGGTGACGCAGGCGATCCCGCCGGTCAGCCCGCTGGCGCGCTGTGTTTTCGAGATGATTTACTTTTCCCGCCCGGATGCCGTTTGGGACGGCAAGAGTGTCCATCAGGTGCGGCAGAACCTGGGGCGGCAACTGGCGCGCGAATGTCCGACCGAGGCCGATGTGGTCATCCCGGTGCCGGATTCGGCCATCCCGGCAGCGATTGGCTACGCTCTGGAGGCGGGCATTCCCTACAATGACGGCTTCATCAAGAACCGTTATGTGGGCCGGACGTTCATCGAGCCGACCGACTCGCTACGCAAGCGCGGCGTGGCGCTGAAATTCAACGTCATCAACGAGAATGTGCTGGACAAGCGCGTCGTCATGATTGACGATTCGATTGTGCGCGGCAACACCACCGGGCCGATTGTGCGGCTGCTCTACGAGTCCGGCGCGGCGCAGGTGCATGTGCGCGTCACCTGTCCGCCGGTCACTCATCCCTGCTTTATGGGGGTGGACATGGGCGAGCGCGAAGAGTTGATTGCGCACAAGCGAACGGTCGAGGAGATCCGCAAGCACATCGGCGCCGATTCGCTGTATTATCTGTCGCGGGAGGGAATGAGGCAGGCGGTTGGGTACACGGAGGGGTATTGCGAGGCCTGTTTTACGGGCGAGTATCCCGTGCCGGTGGACTGGAAGTTGGTCAAGACCGGGTTCGAGCGGGGGATCAATTGAGCAGCGAGGAGCGGAAAAAATGAAAGTATTGCTGATTGGGTCAGGCGGGCGGGAACATGCGATGGCCTGGAAGGCGGCGCAGTCGCCGAAGTTGACCCGTCTCTACGCTGCGCCGGGCAATCCGGGGATGGCGGGGCTGGCGGAATGTGTTCCGCTGCGGCCGGAGGACCACGGCGCAGTGGTCGGCTTCTGCCGCGAAAAGGGAATTGACCTTGTCCTCATCGGTCCGGAGGCGCCGCTGGCGGCGGGTCTCGCGGACGATCTGCGGGCAGCCGGATTTCGGGTCTTCGGCCCGTCGAAGGACGCGGCGCAAATCGAGGCTTCCAAGGTCTTCGCCAAGCACTTCATGGCGCGGCACGGCATCCCGACGGCGCGCTATGCGGTCTTTCAGCGGTATGCCGAGGCGGCCAGGTTTGTCGAGGCGGTGGATTATCCCTTCGTCGTCAAGGCCTCCGGATTGGCGGCGGGCAAGGGCGTGATTCTGCCCGTCACAAAAGAGGAAGCCCTGGCCGCGCTGGAGGCGGTCATGGTGCGGCGCGAGTTCGGCGCGGCCGGTGGAGAAGTGGTCATCGAGGAACGTTTGAGCGGGCCGGAGGTCTCGCTGATGGCGTTCTGTGACGGGCGGCGGGTGGCGCCGATGCCGCCGGCGCAGGATCACAAACGTCTGCTGGACGGCGACCAGGGGCCGAACACGGGCGGGATGGGCGCGTACGCCCCGGCGCCGATGTGTCCGCCGGAGATGGTGGATGAAATCGTCGAGACGGTTCTCCGGCCGGCAGTCAGCGGTCTGCGGCTGGAGAGGAGGCCGTTCGTCGGCGTGCTGTATGCCGGGCTGATGTTGACCGAACGCGGTCCGCAGGTGCTGGAGTTCAACTGCCGTTTCGGCGACCCGGAGACGCAGGCGGTTCTGCCTCTGCTGGAGGCGGATTTGCTCGAAGTTACGCTGGCTTGTGCCGAGGGGCGCCTCGACGAGGTCGAGATTCGCTGGCAGGGCGGCGCGGCGGTCTGCGTGGTGCTGGCGTCGGCGGGCTATCCTGCCGCGCCGGAGACGGGCAGGCCGATCCGCGGCTTGGAGGCGCTGCCCGAGGATGTGCTGTGCTTCCATGCCGGGACAAAGTCTGTGGACGGGCAAATTGTCACGGCGGGCGGGCGCGTCCTGGGCCTGGCGGCGCAGGCAAAGACGCTGGGCAAGGCAGTCGAGAAGGTGTATCAGGCGGTGGAAAGGGTGGAGTTCGAGGGGAGGCAGTATCGGCGGGACATTGCTTTTAGCGGACTTGTCACGGAATCACGGATTGAAACGGATTTCTTTAGCGGACCTGGTCACGGAATCGCGGATTGAAACGGATTTCTTTAGCGGACCTGGTCACGGAATCACGGATTGGAACGGATTTCTTTAGCGGACTTGTCACGGAATCACGGATTGGAACGGATTAGAGTCACGGATTACGAATCACGGATCACGAATCACGGATTTTTGGCCAGAGAGGAGGACTCGTGAAGAACAGACCTGGTTTGGTAAAGACGCCTTTGGATGAACTGACGTACAAGGTCAATGGCTTGGCGATGCAGGTTCACCGGGAGTTGAAAGCAGGACACAGGGAGGTCTTTTATCAACGCCGGCTCGCGGAACTGTGCCGGCAAGCCGAACTGCAAGTTGAAATGGAAAAGCGCGTCGAGGTTTGGGTTGGTGAGCAGTTGGTGGGATATCTCTACATTGACCTGTGGATCGAGGACTGTTTGGTGGTCGAGTGCAAGGCACTCAACCACGATTTGACAGATGATGAACTCAGTCAGGTGCTGGTATATCTGGCCGCGACCGGCGCGCCGGTGGGGATGCTTTACAATTTTGGCCAGCCCAGTTTGGAATTCCGCCGCGTCCTGCGTCCGCAGCCGGTTCAGGATTGGCAAAAATATCTGTTTCGCTTTGTCTGGACGCCGCGGCCTGCTCCTTCGTTTCCCGCCTCCGACGAAACCTCGCAGCCCATCCGCTTTTCGGTGGTCAGTCCGTTTGCTTTGCAATCGCCTGTCATCCAATCCGTCCCCGCCTCTGAAACGCAATCCGTTCCCGTCCGCGAATCCGTGAAAAAATCCGAGGAAAAATCCGCTCCCCTCCGTGAATCCGCGAACAAATCCGAGGAGAAATCCGTTCCCGTCCGCGAATCCGCGAACAAATCCGAGGAGAAATCCGCTCCCCTCCGTGAATCCGTGACAGAGTCCGTGAATCCATCCGCTCCCCTCCGTGAATCCGCGAAAAAGTCCGTTAACCGCTACGCTGCCTCCGGCGTCTCCATTGACGCCGGCAACCGCGCCGTTGAACTGATGTGGGATGCCGTCCGGTCCACCTACGGCCCGGAGGTGCTGGCCGGGATCGGGGCTTTTGGCGGCTTGTACGACGCCGCGGCGCTCAAAGGGATGCAGTCGCCGGTGCTGGTCGCCTCGACCGACGGCGTCGGGACGAAAGTCAAACTGGCCGCCGCGGCGGGCCGCTATCGTTCCATCGGTCACGACATTGTCAATCATTGTATTGACGACATTCTGGTTCAGGGCGCCCGCCCGTTGTTCTTTCTGGATTACTTCGCGACCGCCAAACTGGAGCCGCAGATCGTCGCCGAGGTGGTGACCGGCATCTCGGAAGCCTGCCGCGCGGCAGGCATGGCCCTGCTCGGCGGCGAGACCGCCGAGATGCCCGGCGTCTATGCCGAGGGTGAGTTCGACCTGGCCGGGACGATCGTCGGCGTGTTGGAGCGCGAGTTTGCTTTGCCGCGCCCCGACCTCCGCCCCGGCGACCTCCTGGTTGGCCTCCGTTCGTCCGGCCCGCACACCAACGGCTACTCGCTCATCCGCCGCGTCTTCGATGGGCTTCCGCTCGAGACGGTCTTTCCCGAACTGGGCATTTCCCTGGCCGACGCCCTGCTCGAACCGCATCGTTCCTATCTCAGCCTTTTATGGCCCATTCTCAGCAGTCCATCCTCCCCGGTGAAAGCCCTTGCCCATCTGACCGGCGGAGGCTTTGTCGAGAATATTCCGCGCCTTCTGCCCAAGGGCCTCGGCGCGGTCATCCGCCGCGGGTCCTGGCCGGTGCCGCCGCTGTTCGACCTGATTCGGGAACGTGGCGGCGTGGACTGGTATGAGATGCATCGCGTCTTCAACATGGGCATCGGCATGGTTGCGATGATGGCACCGGATAAAGTGGACGATTTCCGGGCTGCTCTTGGCGAATCGGCCTGGATCATTGGAGAACTTGTCCCCGGCGAATGTAAAGTCATTTTGGAATAAGGAGATCGTATGCCCCGTGAACTTCCCCTGCGCTACGGCGCGAACCCGCACCAGACCCCGGCGCGGGTCACCATGAATTCTGGCGACCTGCCCATCACCGTCCTGAACGGCGCGCCCGGCTACATCAACCTGCTCGACGCCCTCAACGGCTGGCAGTTGGTGCGCGAATTGCGGGCCGCGCTCAACCTGCCGGCGGCGGCTTCGTTCAAGCACGTCAGCCCGAGCGGCGCGGCGGTTGCCGTCCCGCTCTCGACTGCCCTGAAGCGGGCCTGTTTTGTGGACGACATGGACCTCTCGCCCCTGGCGACCGCCTACGCCCGCGCCCGCGGCGCCGACCGGATGTCCTCCTTTGGCGATTTCGTCGCCCTCTCCGACCCGGTGGATGTGCCGACCGCCCGTCTGCTGGGGCGCGAGGTCTCGGATGGCGTCATCGCCCCGGGCTGTGAGCCGGAAGCGCTCGAAATCCTGAAGAGCAAAAAGGGCGGCAAATACGTCGTCCTCCAGATCGACCCGGATTACACCCCCGGTGAAATGGAGACGCGTCAGGTCTTCGGCGTGACCTTCGAGCAGCGCCGCAACGACCGCCTGGTGACGCCCGACGATTTCAGCAACATCGTCACGGCCAAGAAAGACCTGCCGGAGAACGCCCGGCGCGACATGATGGTGGCCTGGATCACGCTCAAGTACACCCAATCCAACTCGGTCTGCTACGCGCTGAACGGACAGGTCATCGGCGTCGGAGCGGGACAGCAGTCGCGCGTCCACTGCACCCGCTTGGCCGGTCTGAAAGCCGACCTGTGGTGGCTGCGCCAGCATCCGGCCGTGCTGGGGCTGAAGTTCCGGCCCGAGGTCAAGCGCCCGGATCGCGACAACGCCATTGACCAGTACCTCCAGCCGGATGTGACCGCCGCCGAAAAGGCCAACTGGGGCGCAGTCTTCGAGGAAGTCCCCGAACCGCTCTCCCCGGCCGAACGCCGCGCCTGGCTGGATCAGTTGACCGGCGTCACCCTCGGCTCGGACGCCTTCTTCCCCTTCCGCGATTCGATTGACCGGGCGGCGCTTTCGGGCGTGAAGTATGTCCTCCAGCCCGGCGGCTCGACCCGCGACGAGGAGGTCATCCGCGCCTGCGATGAGTACGGCATGGTCATGGTCTTCTCCGGCGTGCGGTTGTTCCACCACTAGCCTATGACTGCCCGCCTGGTGGTTCTCCTCTCCGGCAACGGCTCGAATCTGCAGGCCATCCTGGATGCCTGCGCCGACGGTACGCTGCCGGCGCGCGTGGCGGCTGTGTTCTCGAACAAGCCCGAAGCCTTCGGCCTGGAACGGGCGCGGCGGGCCGGCGTGCAGGCGGTTGCCTTCCCCAAGCAGGAGGGCGAGTCTCGTCAGGAGTATGACCGCCGTCTGGCGGAGGCGGTGGCGGCCTACGCCCCGGACTACGTGATCCTGGCCGGATGGATGCGCCTGTTGACGATGGCCTTCCTCGGGCGCTTCCCGCAGCGGGTCATCAACCTGCACCCGGCCCTGCCCGGCGCCTTCCCCGGCACGCACGCTATCGAGCGCGCCTACGCGGCCTGGCAGCGCGGCGAGATTGACCGCTCCGGCGTGATGGTTCACCTGGTCCCCGACGAGGGCGTGGACGCCGGCCCCGTGCTGGGGATGGAGCAAATCCGCTTTCGGCCAGGCGAGACGCTGGAGGCCTTCGAGGCGCGGGTGCATGCTGTCGAACACCGCCTGCTGGTCGCGACCATCCAAACCCTTTTGTTTTCTGGAGAAACTTAAATGCCCAAAGCCATCCTTTCGGTTCATGACAAGACCGGCGTGGTCGAATTTGCCCGCGGCCTGACCGGCCTCGGCTGGACGCTGCTCGCCTCGGGCGGGACGGCGCGTCTGCTGCGCGAGAACGGCCTGCCGGTGACAGAAGTGTCCGATTATACCGGCTCGCCCGAAATCCTCGGCGGGCGGGTCAAGACTCTGCATCCGGCCATCCACGGCGGCCTGCTGGCCCGCCCGACCGAATCCGACCGTCGGCAGTTGCTCGACCTCGGCTGGGATTACATTGACCTGGTGGCCGTCAATCTGTACCCCTTCGAGCAGACGATTGCCCGCCCCGGCGTCACCTACGCCGAGGCCATCGAGAACATCGACATCGGCGGCGTGACCCTCATCCGCGCCGCGGCCAAGAACCACGAACGCGTCACCCTGGTCTGCGACCCGGCGGACTATCGCCTCGTTTTAGCGGAAGCAGGCTCGGGGGGAGTCCGAGCCGAGACGCGCAAACGCCTGGCCGTGAAGGGGTTTCAGGTCACCGCCCGTTACGATGCCAGGATTGCGGAGTATCTCTCGGCTCATTGACCGGAGAGTCCAAGGCGCTTCCCACCTGTGCCGGACTTCATCCGATAAGGGGAGTCATGATAAACTTGAACAGCCGATCCCATTCCCCTTTTCAGGAGTTTCGTATGGTCAAGGTTGTTGGTTCCCCGCTCCCCAATCTCCCCTGGGAGGAACGTCCCGCCGGCTCAGCAGACGTTGTCTGGCGGTATAGCAAAAATCCGATCATCCCGCGGGATCTGATTCCTTCCTCGAACAGTATTTTCAACAGCGCGGTGGTCCCGTTCAACGGTGCCTTCGCCGGCGTTTTCCGCTGCGATGACAAAAGACGCCACATGGACATTCACCGCGGTTTCAGCCAGGATGGATTTTCTTGGAAGATTGACCATGCTCCGATCGAATGGCTGTGCGACGACCCCGAGGCGGCTTTTACCTTTTACCGCTATGATCCGCGCGTCTGCTGGATCGAAGACCGCTATTACATTCTGTGGTGCAACGGTTACCATGGCCCCACGATTGGTGTTGGGTACACCTTCGATTTCGAGAAGTTCTATTTCTTGGAAAATGCTCTCCTGCCCTACAATCGCAACGGCGTGCCTTTTCCCCGCAAAATCAACGGCAAGTATGTCATGCTCAACCGTCCCTCCGACAACGGTCACACGCCCTTTGGCGACATCTACCTGAGCCAGAGTCCCGACATGATTCACTGGGGCGAGCATCGCTTTGTGATGGGGACGGCTGGCGGTTGGCAGAGCACCAAGGTCGGCGCCGGCCCGGTTCCGATCGAGACCGACGAAGGCTGGCTGCTTTTCTATCATGGTGTGTTGACTTCGTGCAACGGTTTCGTCTATTCGTTCAGCGCTGCTTTGCTCGACCTGGATCGGCCCTGGAAAGTCATCCGCCGTGCCGCGCCTTATCTGCTCTCGCCGCAGACGCTCTACGAATGCGTCGGCGACGTGCCGAACGTGGCCTTTCCCTGCGCCGCGCTGGTCGACGCGCCGACCGGCCGCGTCGCCATCTACTACGGCGGCGCCGATACGGTCACGGCGCTGGCTTTCTGCCGCGTCGACGAGGTGCTCGATTTTCTCAAAGCCAACGCTCTTTGAGAACAAAGAACCCGGTCTTTCCAGCGACCGGGTTCTTTCTTTATTATGCTGCTCTGCCCTCGAACTGACTGTTGTACAGTTCGGCGTAGAAGCCTCCCTTGGCGAGCAGTTTCTCGTGTTTCCCCTGCTCGACGATGTCGCCGTTGTTCATAACCAGAATCCAGTCGGCGTCGCGGATGGTGGAGAGGCGATGGGCGATGATGAAGGAAGTGCGTCCTTGCATCAGGGCTTGCATGGCTTTTTGAATCAAGACCTCGGTGTGCGTGTCCACCGAACTGGTCGCCTCATCGAGGATGAGAATGTTGGGATCGGTCAGGATAGCGCGGGCAATGGTCAAGAGTTGTTTCTGACCGGCGGAGATATTGGTCGTCTCTTCATTGAGGACAAAGTCGTAGCCGCCCGGCAGAGCGCGGATGAAGTGATCGGCGTGAGCAGCCTTTGCAGCCGCGATTACCTCTTCATCGGTGGCCGTAATGCGTCCGTAGCGGATGTTTTCCATGATTGTGCCGTTGAACAGCCAGGTGTCCTGCAAGACCATACCGAACATGCAGCGCAGGTCGCCGCGCTTGAAGTGGCGGAGATCGTGTCCATCGAGCAGAATGGCCCCGCCGTTGACGTCGTAGAAGCGCATCAGCAGTTTGACCATCGTTGTCTTGCCGGCGCCGGTCGGCCCGACGATGGCAATTCGCTGGCCCGGCTCGGCATAGAAGGTGAAGTCATGGATGATGATCTTGTCGGGGCTGTAGCCAAAGCGGACGTTCTTGAAGTCCACGCGGCCCTTGAACTCGCTCAATTGCACCGGCTCGGCCGGGTCGGGGATCTCTTCTTCTTCCGCCAGGAACTCGAACACCCGCTCGGCGGCCGCGGCAGTCTGCTGGAGGACGTTGGAGACGTTGGCGATTTGCATCATCGGCTGCGTGAAGGAGCGGACGTATTGGATGAAAGCCTGAATGTCGCCGACCGTGATGGTTCTCTTGATGGCCAGATAGCCGCCCAGGATGCTGACGGCTACGTAGCCCAGGTTGCCGATGAAGGTCATCAGGGGCATCATCAGGCCGGAAAGGAATTGCGATTTCCAGGCCGAGGCGTAGAGGGTGTCGTTGAGATCGTCGAAGCGGGCGATGCTTTTTGCCTCGCCGTTGAAGGCCTTGACCACCACATGCCCACCGTACATCTCCTCGACATGGCCGTTGACATGTCCCAGGTAGTCTTGTTGCTGTTTGAAATATTTCTGGGAATGTTTGACGACTATGTTGATGAGAATGAGCGAGAGAGGGATGATCAAAAGGGCGACCAGGGTCATCAGCCAACTGATGGAGAACATCATCACCAGCACGCCGATGACCGTGGTCACCGAGGTGATGATTTGGGTCAGGCTTTGACTGAGGGTCTGGTTGACTGTGTCCACATCGTTCGTGACGCGCGAGAGCACCTCGCCGTGATTCGTCCCGTCGAAGTAGCGCAACGGCATGCGGTTGATTTTCTCGGCAATGTCGCGGCGGAAGCGATAGGCGATGTTGGCCGAGATATTGGCCATGATCCAGCCTTGAACGTAACTCAGCAAGGAGGAGAAGACGTAGAGGACGAGGACGGTGAGGAGAATGTTGCCGATGTATTCGAAGTCAATGCCCGTGCCCGTGCCGGTGATCTGCCCAAGCACGCCCTCGAACAGTTTGGTGGTGGCTCGGCCCAGAATTTTCGGGCCGATGATCGAGAAGACGGTCGAGGCGACCGCGATGAGCATGGACGCCAGAATCGCCAGGCGATACCTGCCCAGATATTCGATGAGTTTGCGCATCGTGCCGCGAAAATCGCGGGCTTTTTCGCCTTTCATCATTGCCCGCGGGCCGCCATGCCCAAAGGGGCCGGCCGGACGAGGCGGGGAGGCGGGCCGGAGGGAAGTGTTTTGTTGACTCATTTCAACGCCTCCTGACCGATTTGAGAGAGGGCAATGTCACGGTACACCTCACAGGTCTCCATTAATTCTCGATGCTTTCCCTTCCCGACGATCTTTCCCTCGTGAAGGACGAGGATCTGTTCGGCATTCATGATGGTGGCGACGCGCTGGCTGACGATGAAGACCGTGCTGTTTTTGGTCTTGGCGTGCAGGGCCCGGCGCAGGGCCGCGTCCGTTTTGAAGTCCAGCGCCGAGAAACTGTCGTCGAAGATGTAAATCGGCGCTTTCTTGACCAGGGCGCGGGCAATCGCCAGGCGCTGTTTCTGCCCGCCCGAGACGTTTGCGCCGCCCTGCGAAATTTCGGCCTGCAGGCCCTCCTCTCTGGAAAAGATGAATTCGCTGGCCTGGGCGATGTCGGCGGCCTCTTTCAATTCATCGGCGCCGGCGTTTTCGTCGGCGTATTTCAGATTGCTTTCGATCGTGCCCGAGAACAGCATGCCTTTCTGCGGGATGTAGCCGATTTTGGAGCGCAATTCATGTTGGGCCACCTGGCGGATATCCACCCCGCTCACCAGAACAGCGCCCTCGGTCACATCATAGAAGCGCGGAATCAGGCTCACGATTGTGGATTTGCCCGATCCGGTCGAGCCGATGATGCCGACCGTTTCGCCGGGTCGGGCAGTGAAATTGATGTTGTGAAGAACGTCTTCCTGCGCGCCGGGGTAACGGAAGGATACATTACGGAATTCCACCTGCGGGAAGAATCCTTCGCCAAAAGGAACCGGCTTCTCCGGGTCCTTGATGGAAATCTCCGTTTCGAGCACGTCGGCGATGCGCCCGGCCGAGACGGAAGCGCGCGGCAGCATGATGAACATGAACGACATCATCAGGAAGGCGAAGACGATTTGCATGGCGTATTGCAGGAATGCCATCATGTCGCCGACCTGCATTTGGGATTGAGCCACCTGATGGGCGCCCACCCAGATGATTACCAGGGAGAGACCGTTCATGATGAGCATCATGATCGGCATCATCACTACCATGACGCGGTTGATGAACAGACTGATACCGGTCAGGTCTTCGTTGGCCTGGTCGAAGCGCTTTTCTTCGTACTCCTGCATGTTGAAGGCGCGGATGACCATCATGCCCGAAAGGTTTTCGCGCATCACCAGGTTGAGGCGGTCCACCAGGTTTTGGATGGCCTTGAACTTTGGCAGGGCGATCGAGAAAACCGTCAGGACGAGGCCGAGCAGGACGATGACCGCCAGGGCGATGATCCACCACATGGAGGTGCTCTTGCCGAGGGCGCGGATGATGCCTCCCACGCCGATGATCGGCGCGTAGATGACCATGCGCATCATCATGATCACCACCATCTGGACTTGGGTGACATCGTTGGTCGAGCGGGTGATGAGCGAGGCGGTCGAGAATTGATCGAACTCGGCGCTGGAGAAACTTTCTACTTTGCGGAAGACCTCGCGGCGCAGATCGCGCGCCAGGCCGGCGGCGGTGCGGGCAGAGAGGAAGCCGACTGCGATCGTACAGGTAATGGACAGGAGCGTCAGCAGGAGCATGGCGCCGCCAATCCGCAGGATGTAGCCGGTTTGCAGTTTCTCGGTGTCCATGCCGAGGGCAAGGTATTCTTGTTTGACCGCGCCGACTGCCATCTGGGTGATCATGCTATCTCCCAGGGCGGCGAATCGTCCTTGGATCATGGCGGTTATCCGGGCGCGCTGCGCCGGCGGAAGGTTGGCCAGGGCGGAGAAAACGTCTGCGCCGGGGGGCGGGGCGCCCGCTTCCAGGCCGAGCATCGGCCCCAGGGCTGCCGCCGCTTGCGGGTCGGCTGCGATCCGCTCGAGGCCGGCGACTGCCAGCCAGGCTTTGCCCAGGATGGGATTCATCTGTTCGATGACCGTCCGGTCAACGGGGGTCAGCACGTAAACGGCTTGGTCGGCCAGGGCGGGATATTTTTGGGCCAGCGCGGCGTAATCGGCGGCGTTGGCGTCCACCAACCTGTAATGGTCGAGGACGAGTGCTCTTTCCTCGTCGCTCATGAAGAGAATCAGTTTCTCCATCTCGGCCTGGCGGATGGCCTCGGGGACGGCATTTTCGATGCCGCCTTGCTGGATGCCGTTGTTGACAATTTTCGACATGTAATCGGGCAGGGCCAGGTCGGCGTTGGCTTGCACGAACAACAGGCCGATGGCCAGGAGAATCAGAAGAGTGTAAGGTTTGAGGTATTTGAAGATACGCAGCATAGAAGGGAGGAACTCCTGAATGGGAAGGATGAGCCGTCACCGGGAGAGATCAGGAACGGCGCTTCTGTCAATCTTCCATTTGGCGGGCGGCGTCGGTGAGCAGCGTCAGGGCGCGGATGACCATCTCTTGCTGGTCGGCGGTCAGGGATTGGGTGATGTTTTCGATCCAGCGGCTGCGCGCCTCGATGCCCTTTTTGATCAGCGCCTGGCCGTCGGGCGTCAATTTGAGCCGTTTGGCGCGCCGGTCTTGGGGGTCTTCGGTGCGCTCGACCAGGCCCATTTGGACCAAGCGGTCGACTGCCTGACTGGCGGCGGCGTTGGTGATGCCCATCTTTTCGCCAATCTCTGAGACCCCGATACAGTCTTCGTGCATCATGCGCATCAGGATATTGATTTGCGAAAACGACAGGCCGGTGGCGTCCATGAACCGCTTGAAATCGCGGCCCGAGCGGTGCATGAAGACTTTGGCCCACTCGCGCACCACTTCGGAAAATAGTTTATCGGTCTGCATAATTAATATCCTCAATTAGTTAAGCGGGATTGAATATATCGCTCTCCGGCGGCGGTGTCAAGGGGCGGGAATCTAAAAAAGTCTATAAGAAATGCAGCGCCCCCGCTGTGGCGAGGGCGCATTTTCCAAATTTTCATGGAAGGCGTGCGAGAGATTTATTCGTCTTCCTCTGCTCTCTTGCCGGTGATTTCGTCCACCCGCGCCAGGATTTCGGGCGTCAGTTTGGGCAGGACTTCTAGGGCCTGCATGTTTTCCTGCACCTGCGACACGCGGCTGGCGCCGGTGATGACGGTGCTGACGTTGGGGTTTTTGGCCGCCCAGGCGATGGCAAACTGCGCCAGCGTGCAGCCCAGTTCATCGGCCAGCGGCTGGAGTTTTCTGACGATTGCCAACTTTTGTTCGTCGGTCAGGTGGCCGCGCAGCCACTCGTACCCTTTCAGCGCGCCGCGGCTGTCGGCGGGGATGCCGTGGTTGTACTTGCCGGTCAGCAGGCCGGAGGCGAGCGGGCTCCAGGTCGTCAGACCCAGCCCGAGGTCGGTGTAGAGGCGGGCGTATTCGCGCTCGACGCGCTCGCGGTGCAGGAGGTTGTACTGCGGCTGTTCGACGACCGGTTTGTGCCAGCCGTAGCGGTCGGCGATGTGCCAGGCGGCGCGGATTTCGTCGGCGCTCCATTCGGAGGTGCCCCAGTAGAGGGCTTTGCCCTGCACAATGATGTCGTTCATCGCCCGCACGGTTTCCTCGATGGGCGTTTCGGGATCGGGGCGATGCGCATAGACAAGGTCCACGTACTCCAGGCCGAAGCGGCGCAGCGAGCCGTCGATGGCCTCCATCAGCCGCTTGCGGTTGAGGGTGTTGCGTTCGTTGACGCCGTCATGCAGTCCCCAGAAGAATTTGGTCGAGACCAGGTAACTGCCGCGCCGCCAGCCGAGTTTCTTCAGCGCCGCCCCCATGATTTCCTCTGCCTTGCCGCCCGCGTAGACCTCGGCGTTGTCGAAAAAGTTGACGCCTGCTTCATAAGCGGCAGCCATCGCTTCGACGGCCGACTCGAGGCCAACCTGATGACTAAACGTGACCCACGAGCCGAGCGACAGGACGCTGACCTTGAGACCGGTGCGGCCCAAACGACGATATTGCATTTCCATAAAATTTTCTCCTCTCTTGGGTTCGGTAAATTATCCCAGCGCGACGTCCAGGAGCATCATCACGGCAAAGCCAAGCATCGCGCCGAAGGTCGAAAAGTGAGTGTCTTTGCCCGACTGGGCTTCGGGGATCAGTTCCTCGACGACGACGTAAATCATCGCCCCGGCGGCAAAGGCCAGCGCGTAGGGCAGGAGCGGACGCATCCACAGCACCGCCGCCGCACCGAGGACGCCGGCAATCGGCTCGACAATGCCCGAAGCCTGTCCGTAGAGGAAACTCTTCAGGTGGCTGAATCCCTCGCGCCGCAAGGGGATGGACACCGCCGCGCCTTCGGGAAAGTTCTGCAGGCCGATGCCGAGCGCCAGCGCCAGCGCGCCGGCCAGCGCTGCCGACGGGATGCCGGCTGCAACCGCCCCAAAGGCGACCCCAACGGCCAGTCCCTCCGGGAAGTTGTGCAAGGTAATGGCCAAGACGAGCAGGATGCTGCGCTGCCAGGAGGTCTTGACGCCCTCGGCCTCTTCGGTCGGCAAACCGATGTGCAGGTGCGGCAGGATTTTATCCACCCCCCATAGGAACAGCCCGCCGAGCAGGAAGCCGACGACGGCCGGCAGCCAGGCGGGAACGTCCGTCTCCGAGGCCATCTCGATGGCCGGGGCCAGCAGCGACCAGAAACTGGCCGCAATCATCACCCCGGCGGCGAAGCCGAGCATGCTGTCCAGCACTTTGCGCTCGATGCTCTTGAAGAAAAAGACCATTGCTGCGCCCAGGGCAGTTACCCCCCAGGTAAACAGAGTTCCCAGCAGGGCCTGGATGACAGGGTTGAGTTGCGAGAACCATTCGATGGCCATCTCTTTTCTCCAAATTATAGGTATAATGCCTCTCATTCTAAGCCAATTCGGATAGAACGTGAAGATTTATATCCTCGAAGACCCCGATCCCAACTATCCTTTTCTCCCGGAAGTTTATCTCGAGGGATACGAGTGGGAATGGATTCCCGTCTCCAAGGAGACGGCTGTGCAGACTGTGCATAGGCTGGCCGAAGGTGAGTTCGGTGTGGTGCTCAATTTGTGCGATGGGTCGCGCTACGAGCCGACTTTTCCCGGGGTAGAAGTCATCGAAGCCCTCGAGGCGCTCAATTTGCCTTTCACCGGGGCCGACTCTTCTTTCTACGAGCCGACGCGTGAGAGCATGAAGGACGTCTGCCGCGAACAAGGGATCGGCACGCCGGCGGGCGTTTTCCTGTGGGATCATGCCGACCTGGGCGCGGCGGTGAACGGCCTGCGCTATCCGCTGCTGGTCAAACATCCCAACAGTTACGCCAGTGTCGGCCTGCTGCCCGAGTCGCGGGTGGAGGCGTTCGACAGCCTCAAGACTCAGGTGCAGCGGATGATGGACGCTTACGGCGGCGCGCTGGTCGAGGAGTTTATCGTCGGCCGCGAATTTTCCGCCCTGGCGGTCGAAAATCCCGACGCGCCCGCCGAGCCGATCGTTTATCCGCCGGTCGAGTTCATTTTTCCGCCTGGCGAGTCGTTCAAACACGAACGGCTGAAGTGGGAAACGTTCCAGAACATGCAGTGCGTTCCGCTGGCCGACCCCGACCTGGCGGACCGGGTGCGCGAGGGGACGCGTCGGATGTTTGTCGGCATGCACGGCTCGGGCTACGGCCGCTGCGATTTTCGCATGAATGCCGCCGGCGAATTGTTCCTGCTGGAAATCAACCCCAATTGCGGCGTTTTCTATCCGCCCGAAACGCCCGGCACGGCCGACAGCATCCTGAGCCTCGAACCCGGCGGCCATGCCGGTTTTGTCGATCTGATCGTGCGCGGCGCGCTGAAGCGTTACGAGCGCAGGCGCGGCTGCGTCTAAACCTTCCGTTTTTTATGGTTGATGGGTCTTGCGCGTAACCAAAAGGAGAGAAGATGGCTTATTTTGCGGTTTCTATTTTTCTGTCTGCGTTTTTGCTCTTTCAGGTTCAGCCGATGATCGGGCGCTACATCCTGCCCTGGTTTGGCGGGACTCCGGCAGTCTGGTCAACGGTGATGCTGTTCTTCCAGGTGCTTCTGACGGGCGGCTATGCGTATGCCAACTGGCTGATTCGCCCCGGCCGGCGGCGGGAAATCGTCCACCTTGCCCTGCTCGGACTCTCGGCGGCGCTGATGGTCGCCCTGGGCCTGACCTGGAAATCGCCCATCACCCCCAGCGCGGCGTGGAAACCTGCTGTGGACGTTTTCCCGGTTTGGGAAATTTTCAAGTTGCTGGTCATCTCGGTCGGGCTGCCGTACTTTCTGCTCTCGTCCAACAGCCCGCTGATGCAGGCCTGGTTTCATCGCCGCTTCCCGGCAAAGACTGCCTATCGGTTATACGCCTTGTCCAATGTTGGCTCTTTTCTGGCCTTGATCAGTTACCCGGTGCTGGTCGAGCCTAATCTGACTCTTTCCGGCCAGGGCTGGATGTGGTCGTTGATGTACCTGGTCTACGCCGGCCTGGCCGCCTACGGGGCGTTGCGCGCCCTGCGGCGCCAGCCGGCTGTGGGTCCGGACGCCGCAGCGGAGGCCGCGGCCGAGGCGGCGGCGCGCCCCGGATGGTCCTCCTACGCGCTGTGGATTCTGCTGGCGGCGGCCGCCTCGATCCTGCTTCTTGCCGTCACCAGTCACATCACCCAGGAGGTGGCAGTGATCCCGTTCCTGTGGGTCCTGCCGCTGACGATTTACCTGTTGACTTTCATCCTGGCTTTTTCGGGCGAGGGCTGGTATTCGCGTCAGTGGTTTTTGGTGGCCTTGTTCGCGGCGACGATCTTGTACGGCTGGACGCTGGTCCGTTCGGACACGCTCAACATCGTTATTCAGATTGCCATCTATGCCTTCATTCTGTTCTCTGCATGTATGGTCTGTCATGGCGAATTGTATCGTCTGCGTCCGCATCCGGCTCACCTGACGACCTTTTACCTGATGGTCTCGATTGGCGGCGCGCTGGGAGGCATTTTCATCAATTTCGTCGCCCCCTTCGTGTTCAAAGGGTACTGGGAGATGCCGCTCGGCTTTGTGCTGTGCTGGCTGCTCTTCCTGACGGTGACCGTGATTCGCCGCGAGCCGGCCCGCCGGCGGCTGGTTTTCATGCTCAATCAGGTCATGCTGCTCAGCGCCTTGTTGATTGCCCTTGCCCTGGCCTTTCAGTACATTCGCGCCGATTTGAGCGGATCGCTCTATGCGGAACGCAATTTCTACGGCGTGGTGCGGGTGCGTCTGGCGGGCGAGAGGCAGGGTGTCCCCGATCGAACCATCCTGGTACACGGCATCACCATTCACGGAGCCCAGTTCCTGGACACCGAACGGCGCGCCCAGCCGACCATGTATTTCAGCGAGACATCGGGGGCAGGGGTGGCGCTGCTCAATTACCCGCGCTCAAACGAGGGGCTGCGGGTAGGGGTGCTCGGCCTGGGCGTCGGCACGCTGGCGGCCTATGGACAGCCCGGCGATGTGTTTCGCTTCTACGAGATCAACCCGGCGGTCATTTCGCTGGCGGAAGGCCAAGGCGGCTACTTTACTTTTCTGCAGGACAGCCCGGCGGCGATCGAGATCGTTCCGGGCGACGCCCGCCTCTCGCTGGAGGCCGAACTTGCCGGCGGCGGTTCGCAACAGTATGATTTGCTCATTCTGGATGTCTTCTCCAGCGATTCCATCCCCGTCCATCTGCTGGATGTGGAAGCCTTCGAACTGTATTTGCGCCATTTGCAGCCCGACGGGATGCTGGTCCTGCACATCACCAACCGCCACCTCGACCTCGTGCCGGTCGTCTGGACCCTGGCGCGGCACTTCGACCTGTCGTTCGCGCTGATTGACGATCCGGGCGGCGGCCCGGCCATTTCGCGTTCGATCTGGGTCCTCCTGGCCCGCGACCCGGCGCGGCTCGCCGCGTCCCCCATCCAGGCCCGCGCCACGCCCATGGACGGTTTCTCCACCGACATCCGTCTGTGGACCGACGATTACAGCAACCTGTTCCAGATTTTGAAATAGGGGATTCGCCAGAGCCTTATGAAACCCAGAGCCGTTCCCTGCGAGGAAACGGCTCTGGGTCTTTGAACGGTCATTTCATGATCTTGTCGCTGGCCTCGTCCAGCGCCCGAATCTGTTCGGGCGTCAGCCGCCAGCCGAGCGCTCCCGCGTTCTGAGCGGCCTGGGCGGCGTTTTTGGCGCCGGGGATGGGCAGGGTCCCTTTGCAGATCGTCCAGTTGAGGGCCACCTGGGCGGGGGTCTTGCCGCCGTGTTCCTGGCCGATCTCGGTCATCAGGGCCAGCAGCGGCGGCAGGTCTTTGAGCACCCGGCCGTACTCCCCGGCCCGCAAGCCGGGCGGGGGATTTTCGGGGCCGTATTTGCCGGTCAACATGCCCTTGGCGAGGGGACTGTAGGCAATCAGGCGCACGCCGAGTTCCTGACAGCGTTCCAGCAGGCCGTTCTTCTCCACCCGCCGGTCGAGCAGATGATATTCCACCTGATTGGAGGCCAACGGGATGTCGTATTTGGCAAGGGTGCTGTAGGCTTCCTGCATCTGCTGTTTATTGTAGTTCGAGACGCCCACGGCTCTCGTCAGCCCGGCCTGGACGGCCAGCGCCAGCCCCTCCACGTGGGTTTCGACTGCCACGAAGGGCGACGGCCAGTGAATCTGATAGAGATCCACTTTGTCCAACCCCAGGCGCTCCAGGCTGTGGCGCAGGGCGCGTACCACGCTGTGCTTCGTCAGCCGCCAGGGGAAGGGCAGGAACTTGGTGGCTACCAGGACGGGTTTTCCCGTCTCGCGGATGAATTTTCCCAGATAGCGCTCCGAGCGGCCGTTGCCGTAGATTTCGGCTGTGTCGACCAGGGTAACGCCCGCCTCCAGCGAGACGCGGAAGGCGGCGGCGATCTCCTCCTCCCCGTAATCGCGGCCGTAATTCCAGAAGGTCCGGTCGCCCCACGCCCAGGCTCCCAGTCCCATTTCGGCTTCGTGCAGGAATTTTATCGAATCAGGAATCGTGACGTTCATGGCAATCTCCTGTCGAGGATTGTGCTCGGAAAAATGGGCAGATGAATGACGCCGATTGTATCACATTCCATCTGCAGGGTAGTCATCCGAATTGAATCCGGTTACAATCGGCACGCGTAGAAATTAGGAACGCAGGGATCGCGAGCCCCCGTCCTCTTCCGGCTGGGTCTGGCGTTCCCTGGGTTCCGGGAGGCATTCATGGATGTTCACCCGGAAGGGGAAGTTGAGGAATCCCCATCTGCCCTGGCCCGCCGCCTGGGACTGCCCTTTGCCGATGTTTTTCTCCTGACGCGGGCGCTGACTCACCGCTCGTATGTCAACGAACACCCCGACACGCTCGAGGACAACGAGCGGCTCGAGTTCCTCGGCGATGCCGTGCTCGATTTTGTTGTCGGCGCGTGGCTGTACAATCATTTCCCCGAGATGGCCGAAGGCGAACTGACCCGCATGCGCTCGGCGCTGGTCTGCACCGACCAACTGGCCGACTTCGCCCGTCAACTGAATCTGGGGATGGCCATGCGCCTCGGGCGGGGCGAGGTGCAGGCCGGCGGGCGCGAGCGTCCGGTTCTGCTGTGCGCCACGTTCGAGGCCCTCATCGGCGCCCTCTATTTACAGACCGACATTGAAACGGTCCGGCGTTTTATGGAGCCGCTTCTCGATCAGGCCAGCGAACGCTTCCTGCTGCGGCCCGACCTGTACGATCCGAAGAGCCGCTTGCAGGAGTGGTCTCAATCCTGCCGCCTGGGAATTCCCTCCTACGTCACGGTTCAGGTGCGGGGGCCAGACCACGAGCGCGTCTTCGAAGTCGAGGCGCGCATCGGGGACAAGGTCTATGGCCGCGGCCGGGGCCGCAGCAAGCAAGAGGCCGCCCGCAACGCGGCCCAGCAGGCGCTCGATCTCCTGGAAAAGTCCGGTGAACTCGTCTGAATCTCTTGGTTCTAGAATCCTTTCCCTCTCATGCCTCTTTGCCTTAAATCCCTCGAACTTCACGGATACAAAACCTTCGCCGGAAAGACCATTTTCGAATTTTCCGGCGGGGTGACGGCCATCGTCGGACCGAACGGTTCGGGCAAATCGAACATCGCCGACGCCTTGCGCTGGGTGCTGGGCGAGCAGTCTTACAGTCTGCTGCGGGCCAAGAAGACGGAGGATATGATCTTCTCCGGTTCGGATCAGCGGCCGCGGGCCGGCATGGCCTCTGCCACCATCGTCTTCGACAACAGCAACGGCTGGCTGCCGGTGGACTTCTCCGAGGTGGCCCTGACCCGCCGCGCCTACCGCGACGGACGCAACGAATACCTGCTCAACGGCCAGCAAGTGCGCCTGCGCGACATCAACGAACTGCTGGCCCAATCGGGCCTGTCCGAGCGAACTTACACCATCCTCGGCCAGGGGCTGGTGGACGCCTCCCTGGCCCTCAAAGCCGACGAGCGCCGCCGCCTGTTCGAGGAAGCCGCCGGCATCGGCCTCTACCGGACGCGGCGCGAAGAGGCCCTGCGCCGTCTGGAGACCACCCGCCGCAACCTGGACCGGGTGCTCGACATCCTGGCCGAACTGGAGCCGCGCCTGCACAGCCTGGAACGGCAGGCCAAGCGCGCCCAGGAGTTCGCTCAACTCCAGGCCGATCTGCGCCTGCTCCTGCTCGACTGGTACGGTTTTCACTGGCACCGCGCCCAAAAGGAACTGACCGAGGTGCGCGCCCTCTCGATCGAGCACGAGGCAAAACTGCAGGAGGCGCGCGAGGCCCATCAGGGAGTGCGCGCCAGCGTCGCCGCTTTCCGCGACCGGCTGCAGGGGCTGCGCGCCCGCCTCAATTCCTGGCACCGTCAGTCGGCTCAATTGCACAATCAGCGCGAGACGATCAGCCGCGACCTGGCCGTGTTGGACGAACGCCGCCGCGCCCTGCTCGACAACCGCGAACGGGTGCGCGCGGAACGCGCCCGTCTAGAGGAAGAACTGCGCCTGAGCAGCGAGCGTCTGGCCGAGGCCGCCGCCGAAGCCGACCGTCTGCAGGCCGAGGCCGACGAGGCCGGCGCGCAGGTGGCCGCTGCCCAGCAGGCGCTGGAGGCCCGCCAGGCCGAAATGGCGGGCAAACAGGCGGAACTCGAGTCGGAACGCCGACGCCTGGACGATCTGACGGCCCGACAGGCCCAGTTGCAGGCTCGTATCGATGAACTGACCCGTCGGCTGGCCGATCAGACGGAAAAATGGTCGGCAGCCGAGGCTGCCCTGGCCGAGGCCGAGGCCGAAGTGCAGGATGCCCAGGCGGCGCACGCCGCCGCCCAGACGGGCCTTGCCGGGGCGGAGGCGGATTTGCAGCAGGCGCTGGCCGCTCTGCGGGTTGCAGAGCAGGAAGTGGCCGAACTGGAAACCGCCTTTCGTCAGCAGGAAGCCGCCCGCGCTGCGGCGGTCGCCGAGCAGAGCCGTCTGCAGGCGCAGTTGCAGGTGCTGGAGCAGGTGGAGCAATCCCTGGCCGGCTACGCCGAGGGCACCCGGCTGCTGCTCGAAGCGGCGCGCCAGTCCAGGCTGGAGGGGGCGCGCGGTGCCCTGTCGGCTGCACTGGAGGTGCCCGCCGAACTGGAGCAGGCCATGGCTGCCCTGCTGGGCGAGTATGTGGACGCCGTTCTGCTCCAATCGGGTCAAAACGCCGAACAGGCCCTGGCGCTCTTCGAGACGGGCGAATCGGGCCGGGCGGCGATTTTGCCCCTCGAGTGGCTCTCGCCTGCCGAACCGCTGGCGGCGCCGAGCGACCCCGATTGTCTGGGCGTGGCGGCCGATCTGGTGCGGGCGCCGGCCGAATTGCGCCCCGCCCTGGACTTGCTGCTGGGGCAGGCGCTGGTGGTGCGCGACCGCCGCGCCGCCCGCCGACTGCTGGCCGGTTTGCCCGCCGGTGCCCGGACGGTGACGCTGCGCGGCGAGGTCTTCAGCGCCGGCGGCCCGGTCATTGCCGGAAAACCGGCCCGGGCGGCGATCCTGGCCCGGCCGCGTCAACGCCGCGAACTGCAAGAGGCCCTCGCCTCTGCCGAACGCCGCCTGACAGACCTGGGCCGCGTTCTGGCCGACCTCCAGGCGCAGATCGAAACGGCCCGCCAGACAGTCGCAGAGCGCAGCCGGCAGGCGCAGGAAAAACGTCTCGCTCTGGAGAAGGCCCAGGCCGATGAACAGCAGGCCCGCCTGCGCCAGGAAGCGGCCCGGCGGCAACGCGCTTGGCAGGAGAATCAGCGTTTGCAGTTGCGCCAGGAGATCGAGGCGCTCGAGGAGGAGCGCCGCGGCGCGGCGGAGTCTCTCTCGGTCAGTGCGGCCGAGGCGGCGCAGGTTCGCCGGGCCATTCAGTCTGCTGGCCAAGCGCTGGCGGCTTTGAGCCTGGATGAATTCCAAACCCAGGTCGTCCATTGGCGCACGCGAGCGGCGGTGGCCGAGCGCGCCCTGGCCGATGCCCGCGCCCGTCGGGCCGAGCGCGTTCAGACGGCGAATCGGCTGGGTGAGCAGGCGGCTGCTCAAGAGGCCGATCTGCTCGAATTCGAGACGGCCCTGATCGAATTGGAGAAGCGCCGCGAGGAACTGCGCCTCCAGGAGGCGGGCCTCCAGACCCAGTTGGAAGACCTGCGGGCGCTGATCGAGCCGGCCGAAAAAGACCTGGAGACGGCCGAGGCCCAGGAAATCGAATTCCAGAATCAAGAGGCCGAGAGTCAGCAAAATCTCGCGCGCGTCGAGCGCCAGTACACGCAAATTCAACTCGATCTGAGCCGCCGCCAGGAGGCGCTGGAGAATTTACGCCAGAAGATCGAGGACGATTTTGGCCTGGTGGAATTTGCCTACACGGCTTCGGTGGAGGGGCCGGTGCCGCTCCCCTTCGAGGGAATGGTGCGCCAGTTGCCCGTCCTGACCGAGTTGCCGCCCGACCTGGAGGAGCAGATGTCTCGCCAGAAGGCGCTGTTGCGCCGGATGGGGGCGGTCAACCCGGAGGCGCAGGCCGAATATGATTCGGTCAAAGAGCGGTTCGACTTTCTCCATGCCCAGTTGGACGATTTGCGCAAGGCCGAGGCCGACCTGCATCAGGTGATCGCCGAACTGGACGACCTCACCCGCCGCGAATTCCAGAAGACGTTCGAGGCGGTGGCCGCCGAGTTTCATACGATCTTCCACCGTCTTTTCGGCGGCGGCTCGGCCCGGCTGGTCTTGACCGACCCCGACAATCTGAGCGAGACCGGCATCGACATCGAGGCGCGTCTGCCGGGACGGCGCGAACAAGGTCTCTCGCTCCTCTCGGGCGGCGAACGCAGCCTGACGGCGATTGCGCTGGTCTTTGCCCTGCTCAAGGTCTCGCCCACCCCCGTCTGCGTCATGGACGAGGTGGATGCCATGCTCGACGAGGCCAACGTCGGCCGTTTCCGCGACCTGCTGCTCGAACTGAGCCGGGATACGCAGTTCGTCATCATCACGCACAATCGCAATACGGTTCAGGCGGCGGAGATCATCTACGGCGTGACGATGGGCCGCGATTCGGTCAGCCAGGTGATCAGCCTGCGGCTGGACGAGGTCTCGGACGATTACTATCGCTAACCGCCAGGAAACGAAAAAACGCACGGCCAGCGAACAGGCTGACCGTGCGTTCGATTCTCGAAGGGGGACGCTCAGGGAGCGCTCAGGCCGGAGAGGGCCTTTTGCAGTTCCGTTTCCAGGCTGGGCTCTTGAGGAACCAGTTCCCACAGTTGGCGCGAATTGGCCGATACATCAATGTAGTAATAAATATCCGCCTGTTCTTTTTGTTCCTTCAGCCAGTTCTCGAAGTACTGGTCGCGGGCCTGGCGGTATTCGTCTTCGGTGAGCGGCCGGTTCTGGCGGGCAAGCACCTGGATGATGTGATAGCCGTACTGACTCTGCACCGGCTGGCTGATTTCACCCGGTTGCAGCGAGAAGGCGGCCTGCTCGAATTCGGCTACCATCCTGCCGCGGCCGAACCAGCCCAAATCGCCGCCCGAGGGGGCGCTGCCGGTGTCGAGCGAATACTCGGCGACCACCTCGGCAAAGTCGGCGCCCTGCAAAAGCATGTTGCGGACGGTCAGGGCAGTCTCCTCGTCCGCGACCAGGATGTGTCGCGCCCAGACCTGCTCCTGCTCGCGCGGCACGTCGGCGGTGATGAGGTCATAGACCTGCTGGCGGTAGAGTGCGTCCTCGTGGAAGATGCGGCGGAAGTCGGCTTCCGAGAGGCCGATCCCCGACCGGTAGTAGGCGACGGCTTCCTGGTAGTTGCTCTGATAACTCTCGAAGGTGTATTCGGTCGGCGTGGGGGTGACCGTCGGCGTGGCGGCCGGCGTCGCGGTGGCCGTGGGGACGGGGGTGGGGGTGGCGTTGGGGTCCGGGGTGGCCGTCGGGATGCGGGTGGGCGTGAAGGTGGGGGTCACAATGGCCAGTTCGGTCGCCGAGAGGGTGGGATAGACCGGCGGCGTCACCGTCGGCGAGGGGGTGGGCGTCCCGGCCGGGTAGTAGTTGAACGATTCCTGAATGCGTCTCTCGACATCCTCCTCCGTCACGCGGATGCCGTGAGCAGCAGCGTATTGGCGGATCAGGACGGCATGGATGCATTCGTCCAGCGTTTCCGGCCCCAGGTTGACGGCGGTCATGCGGGAGCGCAGTTCCAGGAACGTGCTGCTCAGGGAGGGGTCGGTCTCGGGGTTGGCGATGCCGAACATCAGAGCAAACTGGTAGTACTGGATGTAATAGTTGATCAGTTCCAGTTTGCGGATGCGGGCGCGCGCCTGGAATTCGCCGACCAGGATTTTTTCGCCGTTGACGCGGGCGATCGGCCGCCGGACCTGGAAGTAGGTTTTGTCCAGGACGCCGTAGACGATCATGCCGATCACGGCGACCAGGATGACGACCGCGCTGATGACGATGGCCCTAGCCTGGCGGCGTTCGCGTTCCAGGCGCGCCAGGTGTTTCTTCGAGATGACGCGGGCGGATTTGGTTTTTGCCATACGACCTCACAGAGAATGCGCCCGGCCAGCCTCTTGCCGGCCTGTTGCGGCGCAGGAATAGCCGGGCATGGGCAGATCACCCATGCCCAGGCGGGATGGCAGGGGGAATCAGCGTTCCTGTTCCCAGTCCTTGCCGGTGAACGGAAGCAGGCCGATGTGGCGGGCGCGCTTGATGGCGTTGGCCAGTTGACGCTGATGCTTGGCGCAGGTGCCGGTCTGGCGGCGGGGGCGAATCTTGCCCTCCTCGGTGATGAAGCGTTGCAAAATGTCCACCTGTTTGTAGTCGATGGCCAGATGTTTGTCAGCGCAGAACTGGCAGATTTTGGGCCGGGCGAAGTAACGACGTTCCTGCCCGGCTTCCATTTCAATTTCGGTGCGATCCATAATTCATGACTCCATTGCGGGCCTAGAAGGGGAATTCGTCTCCGCCTTCGGCCTGGTTTTCGATTTCATCCTCGGCGCCGACGATCTCGCCCGCCTGGGGGTGATTGGCCTCGCGGCGCTCGCCGAGCATCATCATCTCGGTGGCGACCACTTCGACGGTCGAGTGTTTGACGCCTTCTTTGTCTTCCCAGCGTCGGGTCTGGAGACGGCCTTCGATGTACACTTGCTGGCCCTTGGTCAGATATTGTTTGCAGATTTCAGCCAGGTTGCCCCAGGTGACGATGTTGAACCACTCTGTTTCGGTGTGCCGCTCGCCGTCGTTGGTATTCCAGGAACGGCTGGTGGCAACCGTGAACGTGGTCACCGGGCGGCCAGAGGGCGTGTAGCGCATTTCGGGATCGCGCCCCAGATGGCCGATAATCATGACCTTATTCAATCCACGACTCATGTCTTTCTCCTTGTGCCAATCGAACGAAGAACCGACGTGGTACTGTTTAGTCAACAACGGTGAGCATGTACCGGATGACGGCTTCCAGGAAGCGCAGATTCTGTTCCAGTGGAGCCGTTGCGGCGGGGGGCAGCGTGATGTTGAAGAGGACGTACTGGCCTTCGCGCTGCTTGCGGATGGCGTATGCCAGCCGCTTGCGGCCCCAGACTTCCACTTTGTCCACGCTGCCGCCGGCCTCGGTGATCCAGCCCTTGATCTTTTCGACGATGCCGTTGAAGGCAGTCTCATCCTGATCGGGATGGACGATGCAAACCAACTCGTACTTGCGCATGCGGGATAACCTCCTTTCCTCGGGGTATGCTCCCGGTCACTCGCCGTGGGCCAGGCCGGGGGCGGAAAGCCGCCGCGCGCAGGGGCGCGGCAGAGACGGGCGCTATTGTACGCTAAAAGGACGATTTTGGGGAGGGCAGTCCCGCTCAACGGATGTAGATGGGATTGCTGTAGATCCAGCCGCGCAGCCGCCCCAGGTAACGCCGCAGGACCTCAACCCGATAGACGCCGGCCTCGGTCGTGACATGGGTCAGGGCCTCGGCGTAGGCTTTCTTGATGATCTCTCCATTCTTAATCAAACGAATATAGGCCCGGCCGGGAGCCTTGATCTGCAAGGTGACGCTCCTCTCGAGGGGGATTTCGTCGCCCATGATGGCGTTCCTCTCCGGGCCGTGGGCCGAGAAGCGGAAGCCGCGCGTCGGGGCGGGCAGGTCGTAACCGATGAAACAGTGACCGGCTGCCAGCGATTCGTAGATCATCTTCCGGTCGGCTTCCAGGTTGCCGGTCAGGGGGGCGGGAGTCAACAGATGGGTGTTGACCGCCGAAAAGTGATATTCGTAGGGGAAGATGACCCGCCGCAGCGGCCCCATCGACATCGGCCGGGCGTGGGCGTCGGAGCCGCCCACGGCCACGACGCGCTGACCCTGGGCCAGCAGATCATCCCAAATCTTGAGTGTGCCCGGGACGGGACCGTGGGCGATGAACTCGGGGAAGTAGGCGTAGAAGAGGCCGTGCAGTTTGCTCCTGACGACCACTTTCAATTCGCTGAATCCGTTCCATAGTTCGAGGCCGGTGTAGCCGCGCACGTTCCAGTCTTCCCAAGAGATATCGGTTTCGCCAAAGGCCGGCAGGGCCGGGTCGATCGGGTGGGCGAGGAAGGAAAGTCCGCCGGCGCGGGCCGCGGCGTCGATCACCATTTGCGGGTCGTCGGCCAGGGGCGCCAGTTCTCGTTCGGCGCCGAAGATCAGGAGGTGGTTCTTTTGCGGATCGCGGTCCTGATCGTGGATCTCTTCGCCGACCAGGACGAGCACGCGCCGGCTGTTGCTTTCGTGGTAGGCCTCTACGCCCTGAACCCAGACGTTGTGGTCGGTGACCAGCAGCACGTCCACGCCGGCCTTGAGCGCCGCGTTGGCCAGATCGGCGTGCGTGCCGCTGCCATCCGAGTAACGGGTGTGCATGTGCAGGTTGACAATCAGTTCGTCCATCGTCGTTGACGGTTTTCCCTCTTCGCAGGTATAATTTGACGGCTAAATTCTCTGGAGGCAAAATGGAAAGAATTCTGGATATTGCGCTGATTGTAACATCAATCGCTTTGGTCGCCAGCATCATCTTGCAAAGCAAAGGCGCAGGGCTGGGAGGCTTGTCCGGCACCGACATGGGCGGCGTGTTCACCGCCCGGCGGGGCATCGAGAAAGTGCTTTTCTGGGTGACGGTAGTTTTCAGCGTGGTCTTTTTTACCCTGGCAATCGTCACGGTGGTGGTGAGGGGCTGAACGCCCGGCACACAGTGGCAAGGGCGCCGCGAAAGATCTCCAAGCGGCCGGCGGCCTTTGTGCCAAGTGGCGGTGCCTGGGCAGCAGAGGCCTTCTTTGGCAAGCGAGGCCCGCTAAGGGCCTTTTCTTTTTGAATTATGAAAAAACTACGCTGGCAAATCCTGATCGTCTTCCTGACCCTGGTCTTGGTGGCCGTCCTCTTGCTGACTCAGAAGCAGGCGGAGGTCACACTGACCGTCCCCCAGCCGGTCAGCGGCGGAGTCTATACGGAGGCGCTGATCGGCTCCTTTGGCCGTCTGAATCCCCTGCTGGATCTGTATAACCCTGCCGATCGGGACATCGATCGCCTGATCTTCAGCGGCCTGCTGCGGTTCGACTCCACCGGCACGCCGGTGCCTGATCTGGCCGATTCGTGGGGCGTCTCGCTCGACGGCACGATTTACAACGTATCCATCCGCCCGAATGCGGTCTGGCATGACGGCCAGCCGGTCACCAGCGACGATGTGATCTTCACCATCGGACTGATGCAGAGTGAATTCTCGGCCTTTCCGCCCGACGTGCGCGCCCTGTGGTCGCAGGTGGAGGTGGTGCGTTTGAGCGACAAGGCGCTCCAATTCCGCCTGCCGGAGCCGTATGCCCCCTTCCTCGACTACCTGACCTTTGGCGTCTTGCCTCTTCACCTTTTGCAGAATGTCCCTCCCGATCAGTTGGTGAATGCTCCCTTCAATGCAATGCCCGTGGGGAGCGGACCGTTCCGCTTTGAGCAATTGGTCGTCGAAGAGAGTCAGGTGACGGGGGTGGTGCTCTCGGCCAATCCCGACTATTACGGGCAGAGGCCTTACATCGAGCAAATCGTCTTCCGGTATTATCCCGATTCTGCTTCGGCGATGGAAGCCTACCAGGATGGCGAGGTGCTGGGGATCAGTCAGATCACGCCCGAGGTCCTGCCCGCCGCCTTGGCCGATCCCAATCTGGCGCTCTATTCCAGCCGTATGCCGCGCCTGACGATGGTGCTGCTCAATCTGAACAACAACGATGTCCCTTTCTTCCAGGACAAGGAAATCCGCCGCGCCCTGATGATGGGACTCAACCGTCAGTGGATGGTGAACACGTATCTCGGCGGCCAGGCCATCCTGACCGACAGTCCGCTCCTGCCGGGCACCTGGGCCTATTACGATGGTCTTGATCCGGTCGAGTTCAACCGGCGGGGAGCCATTGACCTGCTTCAGGAGGAGGGGTATCTCCTGCCTCCCGATGGCCTTGCCCGCGCTCGCGAGGGGGTGGTCTTGCGTTTTACCCTCCTTTACCCGGATGATGGCTTGCATGCCTTGCTGGCTCAGGCAATTCAGCGAGACTGGGCCGCTCTGGGTGTGGAGGTCAATCTGGAGGCGGTTCCCTATCGTCAGTTGATCGACAATCGTCTGGCCAGGCGCGAGTACCAGGCCGCCCTGGTCGATCTGGACATGAGCCGCGCCTATGACCCCGATCCGTATCCGTTCTGGCATCAGGCCGAAATCACCGGCGGACAGAACTATTCGCAATGGGACAACCGAACGGCGAGCGAGTACCTGGAGCAGGCGCGTGTCATCGCCGACCGGCAGGCGCGCGCCCGGCTGTATCGCAATTTCCAGGTCATCTTTGCCCGCGAGTTGCCTGCTCTGCCGTTGTTCTTTGAAATCTACAACTACGGCGTGGACGGGCAGGTGCGCGGCGTCCAGGTGGCTCCGCTCTTCGAGCCGGCAGACCGCTTCAACAGCATCTGGAACTGGTATCTGGTCACCGGCCGGGGGCAACAGCCCGTCGGCCAACCCTAGAGGATGTTGACCATGCCATCTCGCGAGCAAGACCGGGCGTTTTTCGAGGCTGGCGTTCGAGACCTCTCCGGCTACTTGCTCTCGGACGAACTCTTCTGGCCCTTGCCCGGACCCGTCAACCTGCCGCGCCTGACGATCGGCGGCTTGTTGCTGGCCCGGGCGCGTTTGCTCGGCTGGGCGGCCGGGGAAGACCGGGCCTCCTTCCTGCGCCGGGACGCCGAACTGGAGGCGACTCGTCTGCGCTGGCGCTCTGCCTGGGAACGCAAGGCTGCCCGCGAGGTCGGCGCCCGTTTCGACTTGTGGCGCAATTATGTAGAGGACTACCGCGCCGCGCCCGCCGACCAGGCCGACGCCTATCCGCGCCAGGTGCGCTGGCGGGTGATGCTGCAACTCCTGTTGGCCGAACTGCCCCAGGCGCCTCCTCAGGCGCAGGCGCTGGGCGACCTCGATCGTCTCTTGCGGCGTCATTTTCTCCCCGGCGCTTTCGTTTGGGAAGGGGAACTGGCCCCGGCGTTTCCCGCCGACCCCTATTGGTATCTCTATGGAACATTGAGGACATGAAAGGATATCTCTTATGAACAATCAAAGAGAACAGGCTCTGGCGTATATCCGCGCCAACCGCGACGCCTTTCGCCGCGCCCTGAGCGAAGTGCTGAGCATCCCGTCCGTCTCGACCGACCCGGCCCACGCCGAGGACATCCGCCGGGCCGCTTCCTGGGTGGCCGACCACCTGCGCGCCCTGGGGATGCAAAAGGTCGAGGTTTTCCCCACCGAGCGCCATCCGGTGGTGTATGCCGAGTGGCTGGGTGCGCCCGGCGCGCCGACCGTCCTGATTTACGGTCATTACGACGTCCAGCCGGCCGAACCGCTCGAATTGTGGGAGAGCGATCCTTTCCAGGCCACCGAGCGCGGCGAGAATCTCTATGCCCGCGGCGCTTCGGACATGAAAGGCCAGGTCGTCGCGGCGTTCAAAGCGGTCGAGGCCCTGATGCAGACCGGCGGCCTGCCGGTCAACGTCAAGTGGCTGATCGAGGGCGAGGAAGAAATCGGCTCGCCCAGCCTCGGCCAATTCATGACCGAACACGCCGACCTGTTGGCCTGCGATTTTGCCCTCAATCCCGATTCGGGCCTGCTCGGCAAAGACTGGCCGACCATCACCTACGGCCTGCGCGGCCTGGCCTATTTCGAATTGCGGGTTCACGGCCCGGCCCATGACCTGCACTCCGGCCTGTACGGCGGCGTGATTCACAACCCGGCGGTTGCCCTGGCCGAATTGATCGCCGGCATGCACGATGACCAGGGGCGCGTGACTCTGCCGGGCTTCTACGACCGCGTCCGGCCGCTGAGCGACGAGGAGCGCGCCGAGATGGCGCGCCTGCCGGTCGAAGATTCGCATTACCTGGAACAGACCGGCGCCCCGGGCCTCTACGGCGAGGCCGGCTACACGGCCAACGAACGCGTCGGCGCCCGCCCCACCCTGGACGTGAACGGCCTGCTGGCGGGGTTCACCGGCCCGGGGTCCAAGACGGTCATCCCGGCCTGGGCAATGGCCAAGATTTCCTGCCGCCTGGTGCCCGACCAGAGGCCGGAGGAAGTCCACCGGCAGTTGCTGCGCTATCTGGAAGAGAACGCCCCGGCCGACATCCGCTGGGAGGTGACCTCCATGCACGGGGCCGTGGCCTCCATCTCGGACCGCAACGGCCCGGCCATTCAGGCGATGGAACAGGCGCTGGAGACCGTCTGGGGCAAGCGGCCGTTCTTCCGCCGCGAGGGCGGCTCGATCCCGGTCGTCGGCCAAATGCAGACCATCCTGGGGATCGAGTCGGTCATCTGCGGCTTCGGCCTGCCCGACGACAACGTCCACGCCCCGAACGAAAAACAGCACCTGCCCACCTGGTATCGGGGCATCGAAACGCTGGCGCATTTTCTGTTGAACTTGAAATCCTGACGAACGATTGGCGGCGAGCGGTTTACCGGTATGGACGAGAAACTCATCAATTACGGCGGGCAGGCGGTCATCGAGGGTGTGATGATGCGCGGCCGGAGCGTCTGCGCGCTGGCGATGCGCGCCCCCGACGGCTCGATCGTCACCCGCACCGAGCCGTTGGGAAAGATTTACCACAGCCGCCTGGCGCGCCTGCCTTTTCTGCGCGGCCTGATCTTGCTGTGGGACGCCCTGGGCCTCGGCCTGCGCGCCCTGACCCTCTCGGCCAATCTCCAGGCGGGCGAGGACGAGAAAATCGAAGGCCCGGCGCTCTATCTCACCCTCGGCCTGACCTTTCTGCTGGCGATCGGCATCTTTTTCCTGGCTCCGGCCGGGGTCGGCTGGCTGAGCGAGCATTTTCTGCGCTGGAACGCCTGGGGGAGCAATCTGCTCGAGGGAGTCGTCCGCCTGCTGTTCTTGATCGCCTACATCTGGGGCATCGGATTCATGCCCGATGTCCGGCGCGTCTTTGCCTATCACGGCGCCGAGCACAAGACCATCAACGCCTACGAAGCCGGCGCGGACCTGACGCCTGCTTCGGTGGCGCGCTTCCCGCTGGCTCACACCCGCTGCGGAACGGCCTTTCTGCTGACGCTGGTGGTGCTTTCTCTGCTGGTCTTCACCCTCCTCGGCCCGCTCCCGCTCGGCTGGCGGCTGGTCAGCCGCGTGCTGATGATTCCCGTCCTGGCGGGCCTGGCCTATGAGTACATCCGCTGGACGGCCGGCCAGATCGGCCATCCGCTGGTGCGGGTGCTCGTCGCTCCCAGCCTGGCCCTGCAGTCGCTGACGACGCGTCCGCCCGACGAGGGCATGTTGGAGGTGGCCATCCGCGCCTTCGAGACGATGCGCCAGGCCGAGGCGGCAGATGAAAAAACGAGCGGCTGAGTTCCGCTCGTTTTTGTCTCGTTGGAAGGCGGGCTTCATTTCGGGAGGGCGACATGCACCAGGGCGCCCTCGTCGTTCTCCTCGGCGCGGCGGATCTCACCTCCCTGCAATTCTACGAACCTGCGGTTCACGTAGCCGAGCAATTGCAGATCGAGTTCGGAGGGGCGAGTCACTTTCTTCCCTAGGCTGGTAAACCCCAGGAGGAAACAATCGGCGTCTTCGCGCAGGGTGAAGGTCAGTTTCCCGCCGGGTTCGATGAACAGGGCCACGTAGGAGAGCAGGCCGAAAAGCATCTGAGGCAAGATTTGCTCGTCGGCGCGCAGACTTGCCGCGGCGCTCTCGAAACGCGCCTCGACTTCCGTCCCGCTGGTGGGATTGAACTTTTTCCATTGCGTCAGGGCCGCTTCGAAGGCGCGCTGCACATCCGTCTCGGCTGGCGAGAGCATTTTCTCGCCGCGTTGCAGGCGGGCAGCATCGATCAGGCCGTTCATCAGGAGATAGGCGCGCAGGCCGCTGCGATAGACCGTCCCCAGGTCTTCTTTCTGGAAATCGGTCAGCGGTTCGTCGCCGATGGTGTTGAGCAGCATCTTGCCGAAGCCGATGATGTGGTTGAACGGCGAGCGCAAATCGTGAGCGTGGACGGAGAGGAACTCCGCCATGTCGATCTCGGTTGGGAGGGTGAGTTTTGTCGTGGGCATGGTGGTTCGACTCGGATTTTACCCTAGGTTTCGGCGGGCGGGCTTATCAAGTTTGTTGGCCGGCTCCCGTTGTCTGTGCCCGTTTTTCTGCCGCGTTTCTCGATGAAAGCCTCTCCCGAGTTACCCGTGATGCGTTCTCTGAGTCAAGTCGCGGCGGATTTTGCGATACAGGACGATGGGATGGTCGCCCTGGATGAGAATCTCGCCGATTCCCAGGTCGGGGCGCGGCGGCCGCTGGGTCACGACGACACGCCGATCCTGCCGCTCGATGACCAGGTTCGCCAGCGCGCCCATCCAGCCGAAGAGTTGGCGCAGCACGGGGACGCGCACGCTGTGATAGTAGCGGATGTACAGGAGGGTGTTCTCGTCATCGATTGGGGCGAAGGCGATGACGATGCGGATGTCATCGGCGATCCAGTTCTGCCAGAGGTTGCCAAAGCGGAATTGCAGGAACGGGCGGCGGGTCGGTTCGGGCAGTTCCGAGGGCTTCTTGGGCTTCTGCCCGCGATCCACTTCGTTATACACCCACAAGTTGATGAGGTGGTCGCCTTCCCAATGGCTCTCCTCCCGCGCGATCGGCCCGTTGACCAGGGTGCGGTTGCCGCGTCCGATGGTGTTGTGATGGATGAAGGGCAGATGCACCACGTCGAGTTGATTTTCGATGGCGCGGGCGTAATGATTGGCCCAGTGATCGCGCAGGGTGGTGTAGACCATCGTCTCGGGGATGGATTCGAACCACGGCACAGGCGGATAACTCGCCTGGGGTTCGCCCCACCAGATGTAAATGAAATCGTGTTCCTCGCGGGTCGGGTAGGTCTTGACGTGCAGGGCCTTGGGCGGCTCGGCGGCGCGGCCGTTGGCCGGCACCAGGGTGCAGGCGCCGGACAAGTCGTATTCGAAGCCGTGGAACGGGCACTGGATGCAGTCGCCGACCGGTTTGCCCGCGCTGAGCGCCACGCCGCGGTGCGGACATTTGTCGGCCATGACGGTCACGACTCCCCGGCGGTCGCGCCAGGCGACCAGTTTCTCGCCCATGCGGGTCACGCCGACCGGTCGGTTTTTGGGGACCTCTTTCGATTCCAGAATGGCATACCATTGATTAGGGATCATCATCTTCTCCTTATCGTTGTGAGGTACAATCGGCCTCTATGCGCAGAAAAATCTTGCTCTGGTTGATGATTGTCCTCGGCGTGTGTGGCTGCCTCGGCCTGCCGGCCTTGTACTATGCCGGGCGGCCTTTGCCGACAGCCGTCCGCCGCGAGTTGGCGCCGGGGGTGGTCTATTACCGCCGTTTCCATGCGACCCCGAACCTGATGGTGGCGCACATCGTCTCGGTGGACCTCAACAATCCGGACGTGCGCCTGCTGGTCACGCCCGGCGAGCCGGAGGCGGAGCATCCGATGGCAGCGATGACCACCTCGCAGTTCGCCCGCGAGTACGGCGCACTGGTGGCCGTCAATGGCGATGGATTCACGCCCTGGTATTTCAATAGTTTGCTGGATTATTATCCGCATCCGGGCGACCCGCTGCGGCCGAACGGGCTGGCCGCCTCGGAGGGGGTGGTCTATTCGCCGCCCAATGGCGGGCCGGTGCTGTACATTTCTCAGACCAACCGCGCCTCGTTCAACGAGACGGAGGATCCCATCTACAATGCCATTGCCGGCGACCGGATGCTCGTGGTGGAGGGGGCCGCGGTGGCGGACCTCGACGATGGCCGGCTGGCGCCCCGGACGGCGGTCGGCATTGACGGTTACAGCAACCGCCTGATTCTGATCGTCATCGATGGCCGTCAGCCGCTCTACAGTGAGGGGGCAACCCTGGCCGAACTGGCCGACCTGCTCATCTATTATGGGGCAACGGAGGCGATGAGCCTTGACGGCGGCGGGTCCTCGACCATGGTCGTGCGCGGCGCGCTGGGGGTCGAGGTGATGAATTCGCCGATTGACGGTTACATTCCGGGGCGCGAACGGCCGGTCGCCAATCATCTGGGAATCCTGATTCCCTGAGGGGTATTTGCCTTTTTACAGCGGCGCGAATTTGGCCGTGAAGTGCCGCAGCAACGCCGGGGCGTAGGTGAATTTGTAGCCGCGCAGGGAAGCCGCGCGCTTTTGGATTTGGGCCAGCGTCTCGGCGACGTAATCCAGGTGACTCTGGGTGTAGGTGCGGCGCGGAATGGCCAGCCGGACCAGTTCTAGTTTCGGATAGACCATCTCGCCGGTCTCCGGATCGGGGTGGGCGAACATGATCGAACCGATTTCGCAGCCGCGGATGCCGCCCTGACGGTAGAGTTCCACGGCCAGGGCCTGGCCGGGAAATTCGCCGTGCGGGATGTGCGGCAGGAAGGCCCCGGCGTCGATGTAGATGGCGTGTCCGCCCGGCGGCTCGACGATTTGCAGCCCGGCCTCTCGGATGCGTTCGCCCAGGTAGGCGGTCTGATGGAGGCGGTAGGCCAGGTAGGCCTCGTCCAGCCCTTCGTAGAGGCCGACCGCCATGGCGTCCAGATCACGGCCGGCCAGCCCGCCGTAGGTGGGAAACCCCTCGCGCAGGATGAGTTCGTTCTGGATGGCCTGGAAGACCTTTTCGTCGCGAGTGGCCAGCAGGCCGCCGATGTTGACGATGGCGTCTTTCTTGGCCGACATGCAGAAGCCGTCGGCGAGCGAGAACATCTCGCCGGCGATCTCTTTGACGGATTTCGCCGCGTAGCCGGGTTCGCGCAGTTTGATGAAGTAGCAGTTCTCGGCGTAGCGGGCGGCGTCAATGTAAAAGGGGATGCCGTAGGCGTGATAAGTCTCGGCGACGGCGCGCAGATTGGCCATCGAGACCGGCTGCCCGCCGCCGGCGTTGTTGGTGACGGTCATCATACCGAAGGGGATGTTCTCCGGCCCGGTTTTCTCGATGAAGGCCTTGAGTTTGGCGATGTCCATGTTCCCTTTGAAGGGGTGCTGACTTTGGGGGTCGAGGCCCTCGTCGATGACCAGGTTGGTCGGGCGGCCGCCGCGGGCGCGGATGTTGGCGTCGGTGGTGTCGAAGTGCATGTTCGACGGCACGGACTGCCCCGGCCTGACCAACACGGCGCTGAGGATGTTCTCGGCGGCGCGTCCCTGGTGGGTGGGGACGAAAAAGCGGAAGCCGAAGATGTCTTCGACGGCCTCCGCCAGCCGATAGTAGGAGCGCGCCCCGGCGTAGGACTCGTCGCCGCGCATGAGGGCGGCCCATTGTTCGTGGCTCATCGCCCCGGTGCCGGAGTCGGTCAGCAGGTCGATGAAAATATCCTCTGCTTTGAGAGCGAAGAGATTGTAGCCGGCTGCCTCCAGGGCGGCCTCGCGTTCTGTCTGCGACAGGAGGCGGATCGGCTCGACCGTTTTGATGCGGAAGGGTTCGGGGGGATAGGTGGACATAGGCTCTCCTGTGGGCGGGATATTTCGAGTTTAGCATGATTCCGAGACGGCGATATAATTAAAGCATGTCAAAAAAGAAATGGCGCGTTTGGATCGGCCTTCTCATTTTGGCTGCCTCGTGTGTGTTGCTGGTCTGGAGCCTGTGGCCTTTGCTGCCCGAGACGCGCGTCCTGCTGATTGCCCCCGAGAGTATGCGCTTGCCGACCCCCTGAACAGGCTGCCCCCGCCGACCACGATCCGGCGGGGGCAGATCTGTGAGGGCCTCTCCTAAAGATGGACGGTGAAGACGACCAGATCATCGCCCGGGGCGTAGAAATCGCGGATGCGGGCTTCCGGGTCGCAGCCTGCGTGGAGATAGAACTGCCGCGTCGGTTCGAACTCGGGGCGGCCAGAGGTCTCAATAATGAGGAGTTTTCCGCCCAGGTTGCGTACTTCCTCCTCGACCCGCCGCAGGAGTTTCTTGCCGATTCCCTGACCCTGGAATTGTTGCCCCGTCCCAATCCAGTACAAATCGAAGGAGGCTTGGGTCAGCGGACGGCGGCCGTAAGCGGCGAAGCCGAGGATTTCCTCGCCCCGGCGCGCCACCAGGAAATGATACCAACTCTTCTCCCCTTGGGTCGCGAATTCGGTCCACAACTCTTCGATGGTTGCGAGGTCATCTCCCTCGAACAGGGCGATGCCGCGCGCTAATCCGAGGAGACGTTCGCCATCTGCGGCTGTGGGGATAGCGATTTCAAGATCGGCTGTTTCCATTGCCAGTTTTCTCTTTTGAGGGCAAAAAGGAGAATTTGTTCGACCATATCGGCGTAGGTGTAACCTGCCACGCGGGCCGCGTTGGGGAAACCCGAATCGGGCGAGAGGTCGGGGACCTCGTTGATGTCGATGACGTAGGGGATGCCGTTGTAGTAGCGGATGTCCACCCGGCCGTAATCGCGCAGTCCTATGGCCCGATAGGTCTGCAGGGCGGCCTCGGCGATTCGTTTGCGCTCCTCGGGATGCAAACGCGCCGGACAACAGGTGGGGGTGTGCTGGTAATCGAAAGACCCCGGATTCCATTTGGAATCATAGGTCAGAATGCGCCGCAGCGGGTCGAGCGTCTCCGAATAATTGATTTCGGTGATCGGCAGGGCCCAGAGCGTATCGTTGCCCCAGACGGAGACCGAGAACTCGCGGCCGGGGATGTATTCTTCGACCAGCGCGGCCTGACGATAACGGCGGATGACATATTCGACCCGCCGCAGGAGTTCCTCGTGGGTGGTGACGACCGATTCGGCGTCAATGCCGATGCTGCCGTCGTCGGCGACGGGCTTGACAATGGCAGGGAAGCGGTAGCGGTAGAAACCGGCGGCCTGACCGAAGGTCTGGTAACGGGGTGTGGCAATTCCGTGAGCGATCAGGCGGCGTTTGGCGCGGCTCTTGTCGATGCACAGGGCGACGGTTTCGGCTGTCGAACCGGTGTGCTTGAAGCCCAGCGACTCCACAAGCCGCACGATTTTCGTCGCGGCCATGTTGCTGCCGGCAAATCCGTCGCAATAATTAAAGACGAAAGCCGTTTTTTGGGAAAACGGCCTGAGCATCTTTCTGAGGTCGTCGAGAGACTCGTACACAGGCAGAGGGAGGAGATGATACCCCCGCGAGCGTAAGGCTTCGATGAGCCGCATGGCGACCTCGGCAGTTTCCTGAAGCGCAATCAAATCTCTGGGTTCGCCGCTCGCCGCGCCGGTCTCGACGTTGTACAGAAAAAGTATTAGTGGGTCTTCTTCATTCACTCCGGTCTGGCCTCAGAACAGGAATCGGCAGGGGGGTCTGCCAGGCGAAAATATCTTACTATCCTTTTCCAAAAATGATAAGATTTTTAAGAGACAGGATTTTGAAAAAGTGAGTATCATAGAGTCGGTCTGTTCCTGCTTGCCGCCATGCTTGGTCTGTTGGGATGGTATTCATGCCTCGTTCTGCTCACCCCTTCCTTTTGATTTTCGTTTTGCTGATTTCTCTGACTGCCTGCGGACCGGCAACGATGGAGACGGAACCCCTGCCCGCCTCGCCGACTCTGGCCGCCTCGCAGGAAGCGGCTGCCACCCCCTCGCCGGCCGCGGCCGAGACGGCGTTCCCCTCCCCTCCGCCCGCGCCGGCGGTTCGCGAGACGCGCCGCCTGACGGTCGAGTGGCCGCCCTTCGTCCGCGCCGGGGACGCCGATGTTGTCCGCCTGACGCTCGAGGTGGACGAGGGCGGGCGGGTCACGCCGACGGCCGAATACGCCGGTCACGCCGTCAGCGGTGAGACGGTGGTCATCCCCGATGTGTTTGCCACCCACACCGTCCTGGCCGAGGCGCGCCTCGACCTGGCCGGCCTGCAGGTCTCGCCGCAGGGGCTGACGACCGAAGCGCTCCTGCCGGGGCGGTCGGTGACCTTCTACTGGAGCGTCCGGCCGCGGGAGGTGGGCCATTATCGCGGCACGGTCTGGCTCTTCTTGCGTTTCATCCCCCTGGCGGGCGGAGCCGACAGCCGTTCGGCGCTGGCGGCCATGCCGATCGAGATCGAGGCCGTTTCGTTCTTCGGCTTGCGGGCCGAGCCGGCGCGCTGGCTGGGGACGGCCGGGGCGTTCGTCGGCAGCGTGTTGGGGTTTCCCTTCTTCGAGGATCTCCTTCGTGCCTTATTCAAGCGTTCGCGTCGAAAGAGGCGGGGCAAGAAGAACAGGCCTGCTTTGTAATGGACGCCGGGTCGGTGATCAGTGTTCAGTGTTCAGTGGCCGGGGGTCAGGGATGCGTGTTGACTGCTTTTTCGATTTCCTCCA